>JANWYE010000197.1 GCA_025057175.1 Chloroflexus sp.
CGCTGGCGCCTCGTCCCGGCGGGCGTTATCTCGATGCGACCGTTGGCGGCGGCGGGCACGCGCTGGCTGTGTTGCAGGCTGCTCAGCCCGGCGGTATGTTGCTGGGGATTGATGCCGATCCCGATGCGTTGGCCGCCACCGCCGAACGGCTGGCCGAGGCTGGTTTGCGCCAACAGGCAGTGTTGCGTCATGGGTCGTTTGCCGATCTGGCGGCGCTCGCGACGGAAGCCGGTTTTACCGCAGTTGATGGCATTCTGTTCGATCTCGGCGTGTCGTCCTATCAACTTGATACTCCAGAACGCGGTTTTTCGTTTGCCGCCGATGGCCCACTCGATATGCGGCTTGACCCGACCCAAGGCTTGACGGCAGCCGATTTGGTGAATCGTTTGAGCGAGCGTGAGTTGGCTGACATTCTCTTTCAGTATGGCGAAGAGCATGCCGCGCGCCGGATTGCCCGCGCGATTGTTGAACGGCGGCGCGCGCAGCCCTTTCTGCGCACGGCTGATCTGGCAGCAGTGGTGGCGCGCGCTGTTGGTGGCCGTCACGGGCGGATCCATCCGGCAACGCGCACGTTTCAAGCGTTGCGAATCGCTGTTAATCAGGAGCTTGATCGGTTGGCGGCGGCGTTGCCGCAAGCGGTCGCCTTGCTGGCCCCCGGTGGCCGGTTAGCGGTGATCAGTTTTCATTCGCTCGAGGATCGGATTGTGAAGCAGTTTCTCCGCACTGAAGCTGCCGGTGAGACTCCGCGCCTAGCGCTGATCACCAAGAAGCCGGTAGTGGCAAGCGATGCGGAAGTAGCCGCTAATCCGCGCGCGCGCAGCGCCAAGTTGCGGGTCGCGGCGCGTGTTGCATAGGAGAGGAACCACGATGGCAGTCAGAAGCGAACAGATTCCGGCTTTGATTGGCCGGGTGCGGTTACGCCGGATTGATCTCTCACGCTACCTCAAGCTTGATGGCGCGCGCTACATGCTGTTGCTGGCGCTAATCTGCTGCCTGCTTAGTCTGTTGACCCTCTTGCAGAGCGGGTTGGTGGCGCGGATGAATTATGAGCTGGTTAGGCTGCGCCAACAACAGGTGCAGCTTACCCGTGAGTATTCGCATTTGCAAGAGCAGATGGCGCGCGTGCAATCGGTTGAGTCGCGCTTAAAAAGGGCTGCTGAATTGGGTTTTCGCCAGCCAACGCCCGATCAACTGCGTTACGTTCGCATTCCCAATTTACCGAATCTAGATGAGTAACGAAGCATGGCTACTACCACTCGTCGCACAACCTCGAACGCTTCGGCAGCGGCAGCAACGCCGCTGGTGGGACGTTTAGCCCGCTGGCGGCTGCAAGCGTTGTTAATTGGTTGTGTAGCGATGACAGTCATTATTGCCGTGCGGCTGGTTGATTTGCAAGTGTTGCGCAGCCAAGAGTTGGCTAGCAAAGCGCGGTTGGAGATTGAGACACCGATGCTGCTGGCGCCGCGCCGCGGCCAAATTACCGATGCCAACGGCACTGTGCTGGCGATGGATGTCGAACGCCAGAGTCTGTTCGCCATCCCGCCGCAGGTGCCGGCTGAACGCAAAGCCGAGATCGCCCTGCTCATCGCCGGTCTCACTGGTGCGCCCGCCGAGCCGATCCTGTCGGCGCTCCGCTCTGATCGGCAGTGGGTGCGCTTGGCTCGTTGGCTCGAACCAGAGGTGGCGGCAAAGGTGGCCGAACTCGAATTGCCCGGCCTGCGGCTGGTGTATGAACCGATGCGCTTTTACCCGCAAGGAATGAGCGCGGCGCAGGTGGTGGGGGCGCTCAATCTGAATGGCGAGGGGATTAGCGGGATTGAGGCCTACTATGATCAACTTTTGCGCGGGACGGAAGGCCGGGTGGAGGGTGAGTTTGATCCGGCGCGTAACCCGATTGCGACCAGCCTTTCGCGCACGTTGCCGCCTCAAGACGGCGCCAATCTGCAATTGACGATCGATCCGTTCATTCAGCAGGTGGCTGAGCGTGAGTTGAAGCAGGCAGTTGATGAGCAGAATGCCGATGGCGGTACGATAATCGTCCTCGATCCGCGCACCGGCGCCATCCTTGCAATGGCAAGCTGGCCCTTCTTCGACCCCAACCGCTGGCAAGAGTATCCGCCTGAGGTGTACGGGCGCAATCCAGCGATCGGCACGGTCTACGAGCCGGGCAGCACCTTTAAGATGTTTACGGCCAGCGCGGCGCTTAGTTCGGGGGCAGTGACAACAACCACGACGGTTGATGATCCGGGATGGGTGGTGCGCTATGGCCGCACGTTGCGCAATTTCGATGGTGCGCCGCGCGGGCCGCTAACGCTGGCCGGCATGCTCTACTATTCGAGCAATGTGGCGGCGTTGCAGTTTAACGAGTTGACCGGTCCAGAGGCATTTTATCGCACGCTCACGCGCTTTGGCTTTGGCCAGCCAACCGGCGTTGATCTAGCCGGCGAAGAGAGCGGGATTGTCAATTTCTACGGTGGCGCTGGTTATAATCCGCTAACCTTTTTGATTAATGCCTACGGCCAAGCCATTTCGGTGACGCCGCTGCAATTGGTGCAGGCGGCGGCGGCCATCGCTAACGACGGCGTGATGATGCAGCCCTACGTGGTGCAGCGGATCTGCCGTGGTAACGATTGTGTGCAAACGCAACCGCAAGTGGCAGGCAAGCCGATAGAGCCGGAGGTGGCCCGCGCTGTGCGCGAGATGTTGGTGGAAGCGGCTAATCATTATGCGCCGGTCATCTGGGGGCCGCGCACCGGTAATTGGCGTGATCAGTGGCTGGTGCCCGGCTACCGCGTGGGCGCTAAGACCGGCACAGCCTCGATCCCATTACCCGGCGGCGGTTATGACCCAACCTACACTATCGGTTCGGTGCTAGGAATTGCGCCGGTTGACGAGCCGCGCTTTGTGGTGCTGGTAAAGATTGATCGCCCCAAGAAAGATACACTCGGTGTGCTGACCGCGATCCCGGTTTACTACAACGTGGTCGATCAGTTGCTGCGATACGCGCATGTGCCGCCGGATCGGTCGCTGGTCAGTCCGGGACAACCGTAGGTGCTCGTATGGTCGTCGCTCTCTCAGCTTGTTATCAGCCGTCACCGTCGCCGCTCGGTCAAAACGGGCGGAAGGGAGATGCTATAATGGCCTCCGCAAGGCGTTTGGCCCGCAAGGTGACGTGGGGAGGGCGCATTGATCCGATTGGACAATCTGTTGTATGGGGTGCAACCTCGCGCGACGCGGCAAGCGGTGGCGGTACCGCCGCCGTGGGCCGACCGGCTGATCGGCCCGGTTGTGACCGATTCGCGCGAGGTGACGCCGGGATCGCTCTTTGTAGCGTTGGCCGGCGAACGCACCGATGGTCATCGTTTTTTACCCGATGTGGTGGCGCGTGGCGCGGCGGCAGCGTTGGTGTCGCCCGTTACGCTAGCGGCGTTGGCTCCCGATCTCGCGGCTGCAGGCCGTCCGTGGCAATTGATCGAGCCAGCCCAAGGCGCAATGTTGGCGGCTACGCCGCCCGATGCGTGCCTCCTCATCGCTGTAGACGACCCGCTGCAAGCGTTGCAGCGCGCGGCCGTCTACCATCGGCGGATGTTCACGCCAACGGTGGTTGGAATCACCGGTAGCGTGGGCAAGACCTCGACCAAAGAGGTCGTCGCGGCGGTTTTGAGCCAGCGATTGCGAACCTTAAAAAGCCAACGTAGTTTTAATAGCGACGTAACATTGCCGGCTACCTTGCTCGGGCTAACTGCTGACCATCAAGTGGCAGTGCTCGAGATGGGGATGTGGGCGGCGGGTGAGATCCGCTTCTTGGCGGCGCTCGCGCGCCCCCACATCGGGATTGTGACCAATGTCGGCCCTTCTCATCTTGAACGGTTGGGCAGCATCGAGGCGATTGCCAATGCCAAGGCTGAATTGCCCGAATCGTTGCCGGCAGATGGTTGGTGCATTCTCAATGCCGACGATCCGCGAGTAGCGGCGATGGCGAGCCGTACTCCTGCCCGGGTGCTGACCTACGGTTATGCTCCGCAAGCCGATGTGCGCGCGCTTGAGGTGATCAGCTATGGGTTGTATGGGATTGAAATGGTGGTAGCGTATCAGGGTGAACACCATCGTCTGCGCACGCCGTTGATCGGGAAACACCACGCCTACACTGCGCTGGCCGCGATTGCGGCAGGCATTGTGCTCGGCCTCGATTGGGAAGCGATTGCGGCTGGCTTGCGCGAACCCGGCGAACAGTTGCGGTTGCGGGTGGTGCAAGGGCGAGAGAATGTGACAATTATTGACGACACCTACAACGCTGCCCCGCTTTCGACCATTGCCGCCTTACAGGTCTTGGCAGAAACGCAAGGTCGCCGGATCGCGGTGTTGGGCGAGATGCTCGAACTAGGGTCGGCTACCGAAGAGGGCCACCGGCAGGTGGGGGCTGCGGCTGCACAGATGGCCGACTGGTTGGTTGCCGTTGGCCGGCAAGCGCAGACGATGGCCGCAGCGGCAATAGCCGCCGGTATGCCGCCCGATCGGGTAGAAGTGTGCCGTGATAATGAGATGGCGATTGCTCTGCTTCAGCAGATGATCCAAGCCGGCGATACGTTGCTGATCAAAGGCTCGCGTGGTGTGCAGATGGAAACGATTGTTGCCGCGCTCCAAGCCTGAGCATGATCCTATGACAACAGGAGAAGTTGCGTGAGCGTTCTGCGTGCAGTATTGGTTCAAGATATGGCGCGCGCCCTGTTGCTCGCTGCCGCTGCGTTTGTGTTGACTCTGATTGTCGGTGCGTGGTGGATCCGTTTCGCCCGTAAGCATAAATTGGGCAAGCGGATCCGACCCGATGGCCCGCAGAGCCATCAGGAGAAGGTCGGCACGCCAACAATGGGCGGGATCATGATTGTCAGCACGGTGGTGGTGCTGACCGCGCTCTTCAATCTGGTTGATCGCTGGTCAATGCTGTTGCCGCTCGGCGTGATGGTCAGTTTCGCCGTCTTGGGCGCAATTGATGATTGGCTGTCGCTGACGAGCTCGCGCTCAAAGACCCATGGCTTCACTGCGCGGTTTAAGTTCTGGATTATGATGGCGGTGGCTTTCGTCGCCAGTCTTGCTCTTTACCTGCCACAGCCCTACGGTCTAGAGCACGAAGGTCTGGTGCAGATCCCCTTCGTCGGCGAGGTCAATATTGGGCTATGGTTTATCCCGATTGCGGTGCTGATCATCGTGTTTATCTCGAATGCGGTAAACATCACCGATGGTCTTGATGGTCTGGCCGGCTGGAATTTAACCCTCGCCTTTGGAGCGTATGGCGTGATCACATTTCTCGCCGAACCGCGCCTGACTAACCTGATGGCCTTCTGCTTTACCGTTGTTGGCGCGTGCGTGGCTTTCCTGTGGTACAACGCCTATCCGGCACAGGTCTTTATGGGTGATTTGGGGGCGCTGGCGCTGGGCGCAACGCTTGCAGTGGTGGCATTGCAGTCGCAGCAGTGGCTGCTCTTGCCGGTGATCGGTATCGTATTTGTGGTTGAAGCCCTCTCGACCATGATCCAGACCGGTTACTTTAAGTGGACGAAGTGGCGCTACGGCGCGGGCCGGCGGGTCTTCAAGATGGCTCCGCTCCACCACCATTTTGAATTGCTTGGCTGGAGCCAACCGCAAGTGACGCAGCGGTTTGTCTTGATCGGGACGGTGGCGGCGATGGTGGGGATTTCGCTGGCGCTGATCTTTGGGCCGCCGCGGGCAGAATCGCAAGTTGAGCAGCCGCCTGCCATCGTGTTGGAGCAAGATGGGAGCCGGTAATGGTTGCAGTAGCCGGGAAGCGAGTGCTGGTGATGGGGCTAGGCGTGCATGGCGGCGGGTTAGGCGTGGCTCGTTGGCTGCTCCGCCACGGCGCCAAGGTGACAGTGACTGATCTGGCTTCGGCTGAGGCGCTTGCCGAACCGATTGCCCGCCTTGATGCTTTTGCCGCCGAGTTAGGCGCGCAGGTGTCCTACACATTGGGCGAGCATCGCGCCGAAGATATTCGCGCTGCCGAGATGTTGGTCGTTAATCCGGCAGTGCGACCCGACTCGCCATGGTTGGCGCTGGCCCGCTCGCATGGGGTGCCGATCGAAACCGAGATGACCCTCTTCTTTCGCGCCTGCCCCGGCCCGATCCTCGGCGTGACCGGCACCAAGGGCAAAACGACAACCACGCTGTTGCTAGCCGCGATGATCCGGCAACGCTATCCTGATACGGTGGCGGCGGGTAATCTGCGCGTTTCGGCATTGGAGGCGCTCGACCAGATCGGGCCGCAAACACCGGTGGTGCTCGAATTGAGCAGTTTTCAGCTCGAACGGCTCGGCGAGGCGCAGCTCAGCCCGCCTTACGCGCTGTTGACCAATCTGGGGAACGATCACCTGAACTGGCACGGTTCGCTGGCAGCGTATGCCAATGCCAAGCGCCAAATTATGGCTCATCAGCGGCCAGACGGCATCGCGGTATTGCCGCCAGAACAGGCGCGGGAATGGGGTGGCGGGCGGCAAGGGGTGATCAGTTACAGCCTGAATGACCCGACCGCTGATGCGACGGTGATGGCTGATGGCACGTTTCGCTATCGCGATGTTGTCTTGTTCCGCCGTTCAGACCTCCGGTTGCCGGGAGAACACAACGCGGCCAATGCCTTGGCGGCGGCCACGCTAGCCTACCAGTTTGGGATTGATCCAGCCGCGATCGCGGCGGCGCTCCACACGGTGACCGGCATCGAGCACCGGCTTGAGTTGGTGGCGACGATCGAAGGTGTGCGCTATATCAACGACACCACCGCAACCAATCCGGCGGCGACTGCGGTGGCGTTGGCAACGGTACCGGGGCCGATCGTGTTGCTGGCCGGCGGGGCGGACAAGAATCTTGATCTGGCGGCATTGGCGACCACGATTGCCAACCGCGCGGCGGCTGTGGTGCTTTTGGCCGGTAGCGCGACGCCGACCTTGCAGGCGTTGCTACAGGCGCAAGCGCCAGTGCTACCGGTGAGCGGTCCTTTCGACGATCTGCGCAGCGCCGTGCAAGCGGCCCGCGCGCTGGCCCAACCCGGCGGTGCCGTCTTGCTCTCGCCCGGATGCGCGAGTTTTGGCATGTTTCGGAATGAATTTCATCGCGGCGAAGCATTTCGCCACATTGTGCGCGAGTTAGCCGCCGTTTGC
>JANWYE010000198.1 GCA_025057175.1 Chloroflexus sp.
TCCTCTTCGATCTTGAGATCGGCCACAATTGCATCGTAGATCGCCTTGACTCGCAGCGCGCGGCCATCGCTTGGGCGCTGGCCCGGCCGGTCACGATAGGCTAGCAGGCCACGCTCGGCCAATTCGTCGTGCAACCGCTCGGCAATCCGGCGCACTTTATCTTCGCTGAGTCGCATAACCCACCTCGGTGTGATGATCCGGTCGCTACTCCCATTGTACACGAAAGGCCAACGATACCGGCACATTGAGTTGTTGTCCATTCTCCCCCCTCTGGAGGAGGTCGGGAGTGGGGGGGGCCACAGCCCCCTCCCCAGCCCTCCCCCTCCGGGGGAGGGAGGGCGCACCCCTCTCCCCAGCGATAGGAGATTGGGAGGGGGAGGCCACAGCCCCCTCCCCAGCCCTCCCCCTCCGGGGAGGGAGAGCGCACCCCTCTCCCCTAGTGGGGGGAAGTCAGGAGGGGGCCACAGCCCCCTCCCCAGCCCTCCCCCTCCGGGGGAGGGAGAGCGCACCCCTCTCCCCTAGTGGGAGAGGGGCCGGGGGTGAGGGGGACTTTGCAACTATTACGTTACCTCTCATCACCTCTGTCACCACTAGCCGCAAAACGTGCTATAATCTATTACGCAGTGCGTCATAACTTGATTTGACAGGAGGCGACCAATGACGATCGCAAGCGAGCGCGGGATTGACATCTTTCACTTTGACGATCTGCTAACCCCGCGCGAGCGCGCGCTTCGCGATAAAGTGCGCGCATTTTGCAACGAGCATGTGCTGCCCATTATCAACGACTACTGGGAGCGGGCCGAATTTCCATTTGAGCTGATCCCCCGCATCGCCGAGCTAGGGATTGTCGGTGGCACTATTCAGGGCTATGGCTGTCCGGGCTTCACCAGCGTCGAGGTTGGCCTGATTGCCGCCGAGCTGGCGCGAGGCGATGGCAGCGTTGGCACCTTTGTTGGCGTGACCAGCGGCTTGGCAATGGGAGCAATTGCCGCCTGTGGTTCGGAAGAGCAGAAGCAGCGCTGGCTGCCGGCGATGGCCCGGCTCGAGAAGATCGGCGCCTTTGCCCTTACCGAACCGCACGTCGGATCTGATGCCGCGCACATCCGCACCACTGCCAAGCGGGTTGATGGCGGCTATCTGCTCAACGGCGAAAAGCGCTGGATCGGGAATGCCACGTTTGCCGACGTGATTGTGGTATGGGCGCAAGATGAAGAAACCGGACGGGTCGGCGGCTTTCTGGTCGAAAAGGGCACGCCGGGCTATCAGGCAACCAAGATCGAAGGCAAAATTGCTAAGCGATCGGTGATCAACGCTGACATCAAGTTGAACAACGTCTTCGTGCCAGAAGCGAACCGGCTCCCGCTGGCCCGCTCGTTCCGCGATACAGCCAACATTCTCAAAAACACGCGCTACGGCGTGGCGTGGGAAGCAGTCGGGCATGCGCAAGCCGCCTACGAACTAGCCCTCGAATACACCACACAGCGTGAGCAGTTTGGGCGGCCAATCGCCGGCTTCCAGTTGGTGCAGCAGAAGCTGGTGCAAATGCTCGGCGACTTGACCGCGATCCAGTTGATGGCGTGGCGATTGAGCAAGCTGCGCGACGAAAACGAAAGCCAGATCACTGAGGGAATGGCCTCGCTGGCCAAGCAATACTGCGCCGCTAAAGCGCGCCAGATCGTAGCATTGGGCCGGGAAGTGCTCGGTGGCAACGGCATTTTGCTCGACCGGCACATTGCCCGCCATTTCGCCGACATCGAAGCGGTTTACACCTACGAAGGCACCAACGAGATCAACACGTTGGTGGTTGGACGCGAGATCACTGGCATTGCGGCCTTCGTGTAGGAACGCTGGCGTGATGCGCCGGACTATCCGGCGCACCGGCACATCACGCCATCCATCCGATGATACTTAAGCGTGGAGTGCGGAAGTCAAACTTCCGCACTCCATCAGTGTGCTCTCAGCAGGATTGTTTCGCCGCGCATAGCAGTGCGCAATCGAACAAAACCTCATTGCCGGCCAAATCGACGTTGACAGGCGAAGGAATGGCAGCGCCATCATTGGCGCAGAGTCTTCGCCATCGTTCGACCCTTGGCCAATTCGTCAATCAACGTATCTACATAGCGAATATTGCGCATGAGCGGATCGGCAATGGCTTCAACCCGCACCCCGCAAACCACGCCCTTCATCAATGCCGCATTCGGATGAATTGCTGGCGCTGGGGCAAAGAAGGCGGCCAAACTGACCCCACGTTCAAGTTGCTGCTGCAAGCCAATTGCTCTAACCGATCTCAATGGATTGCACATCCCTGCTGCCCTGCACCATCACTCCAATTCTATTAGCGTATAATATCAATAGCCGGAAGATCTCGTGAGGAAGCCTATGCCAACCTCTTCACTCCCGCCGATTCAGCGATCGTGGGCGCGCTGCCAAACGTATGGTCTTTCCCCGGCCAGCCAACCGCAGACTGGCTCGATCAATCTGGCGGTGTGGAGCCACTTGCAAACGCTGGCCCGCTCGTCAATCGAAGACCTCTACCAGCTCAGCGACCATCCCGGCTTTGCGGTTGTCATTTGCGATGAGCAGGGAACGATCATCGACCTTGCCGGTGACAGCGCTGTTATTGAGTTAGCGCAACACTATGGCATTGGCTGTGGTATTAGTCTGGCCGAAGAGGCTGCCGGCACCAATGCGGTTGATTTGGCGCTCCGCGAAGCGCTGCCCTGCCAAACCAGCGGCGACGAGCACTATTGCAATTGGTTGCAGCCGTTTGCGCTCGCCGCAGCGCCGATCTTCAGCCCTGATGGCAAAGCGCTAGGAGCGCTGGCAATCCTCACTTTAGCTGCTGCCCACCATCCCTACGCGCTTGGAATGGTGATCGCAGCGGCGCAGGCGCTACACAGCCAACTGCGCGCCGAACGTCTGCTCAATGAAGCCAATGATCAACTCACTGAACTTTACGCAACCCTTGATACTATCAATGAGGGACTAATCTTCGTCGGCCCGAATGGTGAGATTCGGCGTCTCAGCCGCCGCGTCGCGAATATCCTCAACATCAACGTGCGCTCGGCCGCTGGTCGCCCATTGGCCAGTGTTGTCCCGCCGCCACCGGCAATTGCAGCCGCCTTGCACAACCTAAGCACGCTCGACGAACAAGAGGTCGTCTGGCAGACACCCGCCGGCGCGCAGGCGGTTATTTGCGGCGTGCGCCCGGTCTGGGATCGCAGCCGGCGGTATTTAGGCAGCGTGATTACTCTTCGCCCGACTGAAAGTGTGCGCCAGCTTGTGCAACAGGTCGTCGGCGCGCGGGCCACCTTTACGTTTCGTGACATTATCGGCCAGAGCGAGAGTATCAAGCAGGCACTACGGCAGGCGCGGCTAGCTGCTGCCGGTCGCGGCGCAGTGCTCTTGCGCGGCGAAGCCGGTGTGGGCAAAGAGATCTTTGCCCAAGCGATTCACAACGCGAGCAGCCGGGCTGGCGGCCCGTTCGTGCGCGTCTCGTGCGCGGCTATTCCCCGCCAATTGCTCGATAGCGAACTTTTCGGCGTTGAGGGGAACGATCGCCAACCCGGCCGGCCCGGCAAACTCGAATTGGCTCACGGCGGCGTCATTTACCTCGAAGCGATTGATGCGCTTTCATTCGATCAGCAAACCAGCCTGCTGCGCTCAATCGAAATGGGGCGTGTCATCCGATCGGGTGGCGCGCGCCCCATTCCAATTGATGTCCGGCTCATCGTTTCGAGCCATGATCTTGAACAACTGGTGCAAGAGGGCCGCTTCCGCGCCGACCTTTACGCCCGGCTTAGCGCGTTTATTGTTGACATCCCGCCGCTCCGCCAGCGCGGCGATGATGTAATCCTGCTCGCGAACCATATAGCGCAGCGTTTGAGTGAACAGTTAGGGCGACCGGTAGCGCTTGATCCCGATGCGCTGGGAGCGTTGCGCGCCTATCCATGGCCGGGCAATGTGCGCGAGCTGGAAGTGGTGCTGGAACGGATGGCACAATCTAGCGCCAAGAGCGTCTTAACCGCTCACGATTTGCCGCCTACGATTGCCCGTCACGCTACTCCACTCACGATGGCAGATAGCCCAAGACTGGCTGAAGCGCAAGAATTGAGCGAACGCGACGCGATTGTGCGCGCCATCCGCACGGCAGGCGGGCGTTTGGGGCGGGCAGCGACGTTGTTGGGCATTAGCCGGGCCACTCTCTGGCGGAAGATGACCCGCTATCAGATTTCTCGCGATGATCTCATGCCCTGATGTGATGTTTCAACATTGAAACACTTTTGCATGATGCACAGCCATGCTGTGCCTTGACGACACTTCAGCAACTTTGCTACGATACTTAAGCAAGTTACGTTGTTCCATACTTGAACGCAAGAGGATAACCATACCTCGCCTAGCGGTCTGGTGACCACAACTGGCGCTACCCGGCGCTCGAGCAGGTATTCTTTGTGCATTGCACGGTGCAATGCATCGTGTTCCTGATAGAGATTGAGAAAGGAGGTGCGCAGGGCGGGTCGCCGAGCGCTGCCTACAGCGCAGATAGCTCGCACGCCCAGTTCAGATGCGCCAGCACGCCATGTCGCGCGTGCAACGCAGCGAGCGTTTCACTCGCTGCCCACCAAGCTTGGCGCGCATCACGTTCTCTGGTTGAACGCTGGATCAAGGCTGATTCGCAAGAACTGGTTCCGTTTGTGTTGCAAGGAGGAGACCCTTTATGCCTGCGTCCTTTCTGGGCGAAGTGTTTGGCACCATGGTGCTGATTCTGTTCGGCAACGGCGTGGTAGCGAATGTGTTGCTGACGCAATCAAAGGGCAATGGCGGCGGCTGGATCGTGATTACAACGGGCTGGGCCTTCGCCGTGATGTGTGGCGTCTTTACCGCTGCTGCGCTAGGCAGCCCCGGCGCTGACCTCAATCCTGCGGTGACAATCGCAGTGATGCTGCGCGGCGGCTATAACGTTGGCACTGCTGTCATGCATATTATCGCCCAGTTCATCGGCGCTTTCATCGGCGCTACCCTCGTTTGGCTCACCTATCTCTCCCATTGGGAAGTCACCAAAGACCCCGGCCTCAAGCTAGCCTGCTTCAGCACCGGTCCGGCTATTAACAACCCAGTCAACAATATCATCACCGAAGTGATCGGCACCTTCGCGCTGGTCTTCATTATCTTCGCCATCTTTAGCGCCAAAGGCGCCACCGGTGGCAGCCCAGCTAGCGGCCTTGGCCCATACTTAGTGGCCGCGCTCGTGTGGGGCATTGGCCTTTCGCTCGGTGGCCCAACCGGGTATGCGATTAACCCCGCTCGCGACCTTGGCCCGCGTATTGCCCACTTCGTGCTGCCGATTGCCGGCAAGGGCGATAGCAATTGGGGCTACTCGTGGGTGCCGGTGGTTGGCCCAATTATTGGCGGCGCGATCGCGGCCCTGCTCGCGAATGCGCTGGGGATGTAACGGCTCATAGTCATCGCTTCAAGGGAGGAAGCCTGTGAAGAAGTTGATCAACGCACCGGAAAACGTCGTTAAAGAGGCGCTTGCCGGGATGGCGATCGCTCACGCTGACCTGATTGATGTGCATTACGATCCTGACTATATTGTTCGCAAAGGCGCACCGCACAACAAGGTCGGTGTGATCTCCGGCGGCGGTTCGGGTCACGAACCGATGCACGGCGGTTTCGTCGGCTATGGCATGCTCGATGCAGCCTGCCCCGGCGCAGTCTTTACCTCGCCGGTGCCAGATCAAATGCTGGCTGCAACCAAGGCGGTCAATGGCGGGAAAGGCGTGCTCCATGTCGTTAAGAACTACACTGGCGACGTGATGAACTTCGAGATGGCCGCTGAATTGGCCGCTGCGGAAGGGATTGAGGTCGCTAGTGTGGTAACGAACGATGACGTAGCCGTCGAGAATAGCACGTGGACGGCCGGCCGCCGCGGTGTGGGCGTGACAGTGCTGCTTGAGAAGATCGTGGGCGCGGCTGCTGAGGGTGGCGCCGATCTGGCCACCTGCAAAGCCATTGCCGAGCGGGTGAACGCCAACGGGCGCAGCATGGGCATGGCGCTGACACCGTGTACGGTGCCGCAAGCCGGCAAGCCGGGCTTCGAACTGGCTGATGACGAAATGGAAGTTGGGATCGGTATCCACGGTGAGCCGGGCCGCCGCCGCGAGAAGCTGGCTCCGGCGCGCGATATTGCCGAGATGCTAGCTGGCCCGATTCTCGAAGATCTGCCCTTCAAGAGCGGTGATGCGGTGTTGGCTTTCGTCAATGGCATGGGTGGCACGCCGCTGATCGAGCTATATGTGATGTACAATGAATTAGCGCGCATCCTTAAGGATCGCAACATCACCATCGCTCGATCGCTGGTAGGCAGCTACATCACCTCGCTCGAGATGGCCGGCGTAAGTTTTACGCTGCTCCGGCTCGATGATGAGATGATCAAGCTCTGGGATGCGCCGGTGCATACTCCTGCGCTACGCTGGGGTATGTGATTTCGGTGGAAGACCACGGCGGGGCGTTTTACCCCGCCGCCAAACTGACGCAGAGGAACCATGCAGATCACCGCCGATCATGTCATCAGTTTTCTCCAATTGGTTGCCGAACGGGTCAAAGAGCAACGCGACTATCTGACGCGACTCGATGCGGCGATTGGCGATGCCGATCACGGGGTCAATCTCGATCGCGGCTTCAGCGCGGTGATGAGCAAGCTGCCTACAGCAACCGACCGCAGCATTAGTGGCTTGCTGAAGCTGACCGGTATGACACTTATCTCAACCGTTGGCGGCGCAAGCGGCCCCCTTTATGGCACTGCCTTCCTCCGCGCTGGAACTGCGGTTGGCGATCGGGCAACGATTGGCCCCGAAGATTTGATTGCTGCGCTTAGCGCTGCCCTCGAAGGCATTCAGACGCGCGGCAAGGCGACCCGCGGCGAAAAGACGATGATCGATGCGATTGCGCCCGCGATCGATGCGCTGAAAGAACACTATGCAGCGAGCGGTGATCTGTTGGCGGCGATGCGCGCCGCAGTCGCCGCTTGTGAGCAGGGCATGATCGCAACCGAACCGATGTTGGCAACGAAGGGCCGCGCGTCGTATCTTGGCGAACGCTC
>JANWYE010000199.1:0-4286 GCA_025057175.1 Chloroflexus sp.
TGGCCGCTGGTAGGCGTGCAGTGGTGGCTCAACTTTCTGGCCGGGGCTTGGTTAGTAACGCCGTGGCTGGTGGTAGGAGCTTACTATTGGTTAAAACGGCCAATGCGCGAGCCGTTCTTGTGGCCGGTCAGTAGCCTCTTGTTGGCATTACTGCTCTTTAGTATCCAACTGGTCTGGCGCGATGCGCAGCAACGGTATACGGCCCAACTGCAAGCCGATGCCAATGAGATTGTGAGCCTGATTGACGATCGGTTGACGGGCTACGAACAGGCGATTCAGGGCACCGGTGCGTTTTTTCTCGCTTCGCAGCAGGTTGAGCAGCATGAGTTTAGCGTCTTTGCGCGCACTGTCATCAACCAGTTGCCGGCGTTGCAGTCGGCCGGTTGGGCGCAGCGCGTGCTGCAAGCAGACCGCAGCGCGTTTGAGCTGCGAATGCGTGCTACTGGCATTCCCGACTTTGTGATCCGCGAACCGGGCGCACAAGGCCCGCCGGCCAGCGCGCGGGCAGAGTATTACCCGTTAACGTATGTTGAACCGTTTGCCGAGCGCCGGCCGGTCTTGGGAATGGACATGGCGGTTGAGCCGATCCGGCGTAATGCCTTGGCCCAAGCGCGTGATAGCGGGCAAGTGGTGATGACCGGGCCAATCTGGCCATACGTGGCGAACGTTGAGACGCCGGCGGTCTTGTTGATGGCGCCGGTGTATGAGGCCGGACCACCGCCGCAAGATGTGGTGGAACGCCGGCGCCGAATTACCGGGATGGTGATGTTCTTGGTATCGCCGGAAGAACTCATTAAACAAGCGCTACAGCCGGTTATTCCGCCTGACCTTGAAGTGTTATTGATGGACGTTACCGAAGGCTCGCCGCGCCCCTTAGCCTTCCTTGCGCCGGGTGCAGCGCAAGCGTCAGCGTTGCCTGATCCGGCAGCATTTGTGCGTGATGCCGCGATTGTGATGAGCCAGAAGCGCTATGGCCGGGTCTGGCAGTTTGCTGTGCGCCCCGGCGCGACCTATCCGAGCCGTTGGCTGAACTGGGATGTCGCCGGGCGGACGATGATTGCGGTGGCGAGTGTGGTCATCTTCTTTTTGTTTATCGGCCAGCGCCAGCGGCACGAAGCGCGCCAGCGTCGTCTAACTCGCACTTACGCCTTGCTTAGCGCCATCAACCAGATGATCATTCGCGAACGCGCGCCGCAGCGGATTTTTCAGGAGGTCTGCCGGATTGCGGTTGTCGAAGGCGAGTTTCGTATGGCATGGGTTGGGCGGCGGCACGCGGGCAGTAATCTTCTTGAACCAGTAGCTTTTGCCGGTGAAGCAGGCGATTATTTAGAACTACTAAATATTTCCCTAACCGAAGATAATCCCTGTCCAACGGCACAGGCGTTGCATAGTGGCCAAGCGATGATCGTCAACGATTTCGCGGTCGACGAACGGGTGGCGTTATGGCGTGAAGCAGCGTTGCGGTTGGGGTATCGGGCAGCAGCGAGTTTTCCTCTGCTGGTTGATGGTGAAGTCTATGCAACCATAAGCTTCTATGCCGGCCAACCAAATGTTTTCGATGCTGAAGAGGTGCGTTTGCTAGGCGAATTGGCGCAAGATATTGCGTTTGCCATCATGGTCGGGCGGCAAGAAGCGCAACTGCGGGCCAGCGAGCAACGCAATCATCTGATCGTGAGCGCCTTGCCGGATATAGTCTTTCGGCTTAACCGGCAAGGTGTCTTTATTGATTTTTCGGCGCCATCCACTGCACCGCTGATCAAGCCACCGGAGGAGTTTCTTGGCCAACCAATAGAAGCGGTGTTGCCGGCAGAGCTGAGCCGGCAGTTGCGTGATGCGCTGGCGCTGGCGTTTGCTACTGGCGAATTGCAGACGATAGCTTATCAACTTACGGTTGCTGATCACGAACGATTTTTTGAGGCGCGGATCAAAGCTAGCCCTACTGGCGATGAGGCAATTGCGATTGTGCGTGACATTACGGCGTGGCGCACTGCCGAATTACAACTACAGGCTGAACGCGATCTGTTGGCGCAGCGCGTCGCCGAGCGCACTGCCGAGTTGAGCCGGGCCAATGCCGAGCTAGCGCGGGCGGTGCGCACCAAAGATGAATTCCTCGCCAATATGAGCCACGAACTGCGCACGCCGTTGAACGCCATTCTTGCGCTCAGCGAGAGCCTGTTGGAAGAGCTGCGCGGCCCGCTCAACGAACGGCAGCAGGCGGCGATTCGATCAATCGAAGCGAGCGGTCGCCATTTGTTGGCACTGATCAACGATGTGCTCGATTTGGCCAAGATCGAAGCGGGACGCATGGATATTGTCAAAGAAGTGGTCGCGATCAGCGATGTGTGCGAGTCGAGCTTAACTTTGGTGAAAGAGCAGGCCACTAAGAAACAAATTCGTCTGTCACTACAGATCGACGATCCGCAGGCCCGCTTTCTGGCCGATCCGCGCCGGCTTAAACAGATACTGGTCAATCTCTTGAGCAATGCCATTAAGTTTACGCACCATGGCGGCGCCGTGGAATTGCGAGTTGTGACCGACGCTGAGCAAGGAACTATTGCCTTCACTGTCAGCGATACCGGGATCGGAATTGCGCCTGATCAGTTGCGGCAACTATTTCAACCGTTCGTTCAACTTGATAGCAGCCTGAGCCGGCAACACGAGGGCACGGGGCTAGGTTTGGCGCTCGTGCGGCGCTTGGTCGATCTGCACGGCGGGAGTGTGGCTGTCGCTAGCGAACTTGGCAAGGGTAGCGTGTTCACAGTGACATTGCCGTACCAGCCAGTGAAGCGTGCTATGGCGACAGAGACAGATGACGAATTACTGCCGCTGCGTGTAGCGTTGGTGATTGCTGATTCGGTGACGATGGTTGATCAAATAGCCCGCTACCTCGAAGAGCTGCAGATCCAGCTAGCACTGGTGTTGCAGAGCAATGGTGCGGTTGAGCAGGCAGCGGCACTTCGGCCCGATCTCATCATCCTTGATCTGCAAATGGATGGCGGGCGGGGATGGGATGTCCTTGCCAATCTGCAACGCAACCCGGAGTTGTGCTCGATCCCGGTGATTGCCATCGCAACGGCGGAAGCCGCTCAACAAGCCTTGGCAGCCGGCGCAGTGGCGTGGTTGGCGAAACCGGTTGATCGGGGTGCGTTACGCCGGGCGCTGAGCCAGATCACAGCAGGATGCCAGCCGCTAACCACGCCGGCATCGCAGTATGGTAAGTGGGCTAAGCTGTTGTTAGCGGATGATAACGAGATTAACCTGTCAACGATGAGTGAATATCTGGCTGCGTGTGGTTACGAAGTACGGGTAGCGCGCAACGGGCGCGAAGCGTTGCAGATGGCAGCCGAATGGAAACCTGATCTGATCGTCATGGATATTCAGATGCCGGCATTGGATGGACTGGAAGCGATCAAGCAATTGCGCGCGCAGGCAATGTATGCCACCACGCCGATTATCGCCGTAACAGCCCTCGCCATGCCCGGTGACCGCGAGCGTTGTTTGCTGGCCGGGGCAACCGATTATCTGACCAAGCCGGTCAGCTTGCGCCGGCTGGTCGAGCGAATTGAGCGACTCTTGGGCCAGCAACAGCAACATGCTATATAATTCCGGTGTATCTGGTATGATTCATGTGCTACAATCAGACATAACGATACGGTCGCTGCCGCCCCCTCGCCGCCGCTGTCACGTTCTGGTTGTTGTGGCAACGGCCTGCCACGATCGTTGCTTACTTACCCATCCCTCAAGAGGAACGCACTATGCTGGCCCGAATCGCACTCAGCCTACTGCTTGGCTTCATTTGTGGCACTACTGGTCTCGTCTTCATGCCAGATTTAGCGCGCGTGATTGGCCCGTTCATCTGCGCCGGTGAATTGCAGCCAGATCGCAGCGAAGGCGTGTTGTATTTTCGCTGCCGCACGGTCAACGGCGATGAACAGCGCCTCGATCTGAAACAGATGCTGCCATACGCCATTATCAGCACGTCGTTGTTATTGATCCCGCCGGTGCATACCGCCATTCGCCGGTTTGAGCGGCGCTATGCAGCGATCCGGCAAGCGATAGATCGTGATCTGGCCACATCGGTGCCGGTACGCGCCGAATTACTAAAAGTGGACATTGTTGGTTCGTACAAACGGGCAATCTTGATGCGGGCGGTCGAGGTAGAACTGACGTTGTGGGTCTACCCGCCGGGAAATCGCCCTTACGAAGCGCGGGTGCTGTGGTTAGTGGAAGAGGCCGGCTTGCCAGAGCTGCGGCGCGGCGCACTGCTCAATGCCCGGATCAATCCG
>JANWYE010000199.1:4383-7042 GCA_025057175.1 Chloroflexus sp.
CAATATCGGTATACTTTAAATCTTCGAAGTAATACAACGTCAACACCAGCCGGTAATGCGGTTCGAGCTGTTCAAGCGCGCGCCGCACTTCAAGCCGCAACTGGCTCACATCGAGCGACTGAGCCGGATCAACCCAGCGGTCGGGGTCAGCCACGGTATGGAGTGTATCAGGCTCTTCATCGTCGGTAGCGGGCGGCACAATCGGCGCCTGCCGGCCCCGCCGGCGCAGCTCATCACGGCACAAGTTGACCACTAGCCGGTACAGCCACGTAGTAAAACGGCTCTCGCCATTGTATTGTGGCAAGGAGCGTAACAGCCGGATGAACGCCTCTTGGGTCAGATCGGCGGCATCATCAGCATTTTTGAGCACGCTCATGGCGATGCTGTAGACATAATGTTGCTGACCGATAATCAAATCGGTCAACGCCTGTTGGTCGCCGTGCTGAGCACGCACAATCGTCTCGCGAGATGGTTCAGCCACCGGTTTGCTACTCCCGACGCGATCAATGCGTCATACGTGCTGCGATTGAGCAGCGACGGACTGGCTGATAGATAGACGACAGCGCGGCGCAAAAAGTTGCACAACACCGTAATGACTGAGCGCCGCGTGAGGCGCGGCGCTCAGCGTAGCTCGATTAAGGGACCGGGTCGTAGCCACCGCGGGCAAAAGGATGGCAGCGCGCGATCCGTTTAATGGTCAGCCAGCCACCGCGTAATGCGCCGTGCTTTTTGATCGCTTCGTAGCCGTAGTGCGAGCAGGTAGGGGTGTAAATACAGCTCGGCGGCGTCCACGGCGAGATAGCGACCTGATAAAAGCGGATCAACTTCAGCAGTAGCCAGCGGAGCATACGGTTACTCCAGTGGATCCTTGCCAATAGCAAAGGCGCATGACGAGCAATTCCCCTGCCCCATACACGAGATCTGCTCGACCGAGAAGCGACGGCCACCGCTCACCCACGCGGTCGCCTCTTCGAGGATACCGCGGGCGATATAGAAGACAGGGCCCGGCTCAGGTCGAGTAATGCAGTTTGAGCAGCGGGTAATGTGGTACACAAACCGTCCGCGCTCTTCTTCGACGTGGCTCGACTGGTCGGAGAAACGGTCAAAGGTTTGGGCAGTAGCGTTCAGCACGATCTTGAGTTTCATGGTGATCGGCATCAGCTTGAGTGCCAGATCAGCCATGCCAAGCAGCGGACCGAACTCTTTCAGACCAAGCGAGAAGGCAACACGCCCGGCGCGCAACTCAAGGCCGCGCGCTCCACGCGGCCCGTACATCGTGCCGAGCGCCACCGAATACTTCGAGATGGCTTCGAAGGGAAATTCGCGCTTCAGATCGTTCGGCGGGTAGGCGTCGATGTACTGTTGCAGATCGGCAAGCCGGAGCAGGGCCTTCACGCCGTTCTGACCCATGACTTCCTCCAGCGACAGGAAGCAGAGTCGGCCGATCTTATTAGGATAGTACAGGCCGCGGAAGGCTTCTACTGACGTCATGGGTTCTCTGGCTCCTTCTCACAGCTACGAAGAGAACGGCTTTTTGCAATAACGCTCATACTATAACAGAAAATGGCGATTAGCGCACAGTCTCCCATACCAGATGCGCCAATTCAGGCAAGATGAGACGGTTCATGCCAAGCTGAACGGCGTTGGGCGAACCGGGTAGGCAGAAGATCAGGGTTCTGCCGAACACGCCAGCGGTTGCGCGCGACAGCATTGCTGCCGGCCCAATTTCGGCAAATGATAGCATGCGAAACAGCTCGCCGAAACCGGGCAACCGCTTTTCGAGCAAGGCATCAATCGCTTCAAACGTGCTATCCCTTCGTGAGATACCGGTACCGCCATTAGTGATAATCACTTTACATCCTTCGGCGGCAAAGCGACGCACCATCTCGACAATTTGCGCCGGCTCATCTCGCACCACGGCATATTGTACCACATTGTGACCGGCTTGCGTCAGCGCTGTGCAAATATAGCGACCACTTTCATCCGTCGCTTCGGTGCGGCTGTCGCTCATGGTCAGCACTGCGCAAGGAATGGAAGCCGTCTGTGTCGCTGCTGCCTGACGGTGTTCTTGATGCCCCATAGTACGCTTCCTTGCCGTTAGTAGACTTGCTGTATCCTACCATAATTTGCCGGGTTGTGTCCAATCATACGTGATTCGGGGTGAGTAATGCTGCCTACAGGGTGATGTCCTTTCCCTGCTCCTGAACGCGAGCAGGGTGGCATTGCAGTAGCGGCTTGCCTTCATTCCTCGCTCGGCGGGCTGGCCTATTGCCAATTGCGGGCAATTTTCCGCGCCGTTACCTTGCAAGTCGCTTGTATTCACCCTAGCTATGTGATATATTCATTCCAGATCTCACGTTTCGCATGCATACTGTCGCAACGCAGCGCATCCTCCCCTTCGTCGTTCTCCGGCGTCGCCTCAGGAACGGTGCCGTGTTTCTTGCCTTGCTTAAGGAGGTGTCAATGGCAGATACCACAACCGCTGGAATCGGTCACGATGACGTGATGGCCGTGTTACGCCACTGCTACGATCCTTGCTGCAAAGAGCGTCAAGTGAGTGTGGTGGACATGGGCCTTGTTGAGCAGGTCAGAATCGACGGATCGCAGGTTGATATTGACATCATCCTCACAACTGGTTGGTGCCCTTTTGCGTGGCATT
>JANWYE010000019.1 GCA_025057175.1 Chloroflexus sp.
TTGCGAGGGGGCGCAGCCCCCGAAGCAATCTCCTGCTCAGGCGGGAAAGGTGACTGTCCGAAAGCACACCACTAGCGCGACAGGAGGAGATTGCATCGCCGCGTGGGGCGCGTGTTCCCCCCTTGTCATTGCGAGGGGGCGCAGCCCCCGAAGCAATCTCCTGCTCAGGCGGGAAAGGTGACTGTCCGAAAGCACACCACTAGCGTGACAGGAGGAGCTTGCTTCGCCGCACGGGGCGCGGCTCGGAGTGACAAAATGCCAAAGACAAAAGTGTCCCACTTACCCGGTTGAAGATTCATTGAAAGGCACAATTATGCAACGTCTCTTCATCATCGCACTAACGCTGCTCGCAATCGCGCTAACCGCTTGTGGCGCGACAACTGCCACTGCGCCGGCGACAGCCACGAAACTGCCGGCGGAGATCAACGTCGCCCGGCTAAAGACGATGCTCGATCAGAACGAAAACTTCTTCCTGCTCGATGTGCGCACGCCGCAAGAGTTTGCGCAAGATGGTCGAGTCGCTCAAGCGACCCTCATCCCGCTGCAAGAGTTGGAACAGCGTTTGAGCGAATTGCCCACCGATAAGCCGATCGTCTGTATCTGCCGGTCGGGGAACCGCAGCGCAGCGGCATGCGATCTGCTCCGTTCACGCGGGTATGAGGCGGTGAACGTAGCGGGTGGGATGCGGGCATGGAAGGCTGCCGGCTATCCGATGGTGGTAGGGCCATAGAGGTGGTTCGGTAGCCTCACCCTTGTCATTGCGCGGGGGCGAACGCCCCTTTGTCATTGCGCGGGGGCGCAGCGCCCACCTTGTCATTGCGCGGGCGCGGAGCGCCCGAAGCAATCTCCCGCGAGAGCGGGAGGGGTGACTTTCCGCAAGCGCACCACTGGCGCTACAGTCGCCGCCTGCGGCGGCTCGCAATGACAGATCGGCCCCTTTGTCATTGCGAGGGCGCGGAGCGCCCGAAGCAATCTCCTACACAAGCGCGAAGGGTACCTTGCGGCAACCGGGCGAATGGCGGAAAGAAGGAGATTGCTTCGCCGCGCGAGGCGCGTGTTCCCCCTGTCATTGCGCGGGCGCGGAGCGCCCGAAGCAATCTCCCGCGAGAGTGGGAGGGGTGACTTTCCGCAAGCGCACCACTGGCGCTACAGTCGCCGCGCGGGGCGCGGCTCGCAATGACACGAGGGAAGCAAGGGGTTGCGTCGCCTCCGTTATACCCCGCCTCCGCAAACGTTTGCGGGTTGGCCACGATACAAATGAACATCATACCCGCTCCTTGCTCAATTCCTTCCCCAAGCAGCCCAATTTGGGGCTTGACAACTGGTAAAGTATGGAGTAGCATACATAAGGATAAACGAAGTTGCTCCCTGGTAGGCGCGGCTTCACACAAATAGAGGTTACTGCTCCGGCCCGTCGAAAGACGCTAAGGGGTAGACAGCAGGCTCGGCTTAAGGGCTTTGCCAAAGTAACTGCGCACTGTCGCTATGTTGTGTGACAGCTTAAGCTCAACCGGAGAGGGAGTTAGCAGGTATGCTTTCACCCCCTCTGGTTCTGCCAGAGGGCTTTCTATTTGCGAGGGAAGTATGGACGAAGGCAGTCATGGTAGCCAGCGGCGTAGCGCCGCAAGCACATCCCTAGCCATCACCTCGCTCGCCAGCGTTGCGTAGCCCTGCCTACGATACCCCCTGTAACGCCCCGGCGAGCATGGTGCGCCGGGGTTGTTTGTTGAGCGCCAGCCCGATCCTCTACGGCGTTGCGTCGCTGTCTCCCACAGTGTGAACAACCATCTCAAAGCTGCACAGGGTTCCTGCCGGTCAGTCACCGGTAGGTAGAAGGGTTCGTTTTGCCCGCACTGTGCCTCGTTGCCGGCTAGCGCCGGTCGGTTGATCGCGCGCGCAAGGGCCATGGTTTATCGTGTCGATCTTGTTCGCATTTGTGAATGAAAAAGGAGGTACCCGCGATGCTGATCATGCGCTGGACGCTCGACAACAAGGGCCGCTTGACGGCCACCTTCACCCGCCCCCAGACCCTGCGCCCGCTGGCGATCAAAGTGTCGCCGGCTCATCATCGCCGCGTGCAAGCTGTTGCGCCGGCGCAGCGCGTCGCGCCGGCCAAGCACACAAAGGAGCCGTCGCTAGGCCGGTTGATCTGGTTGACGATGAAGCTGTGGTAGGCGCCAAGCCGGATAGTCTGTCGCTGGCAACAACAGGGTTGCCAAACGCTATCACGATGGATTTACTTGGAGGTTGATGTATGCGCGCAACCTTTCCCGATACTGGCGTGCTGCGCCCACGCCTCAAGCTCACACCATGGGACGTTGTCGTCGTGCCGTTGGTCATTGTTGTTATTCTCTTGCTGACCATTGCCTTTCAAGGCGCTGCGCAGCCGTTTGATGCCGCTACGCCCGATCTCACGGTCAGTTTGGATCCGCTCAACTTGCCCTACTACGGCTTGCGGACGGTGTTCCGCATGTTTTTGGCGGTGCTGTTGAGTCTGCTCTTCACGTTTACGGTAGCCACGCTCGCCGCCAAGTCGCGGCGAGCCGAGGTCGTCATTATTCCGGCGCTGGATTTCCTCCAATCATTGCCGATTTTGGGCTTTTTGACCGTGACCACGGCCATCTTCTTGGGTGTGTTCCGCGGCAGCTTATTGGGGTTGGAGGCGGCGAGCATCTTTGCGATCTTTACGTCGCAAGTTTGGAACATGGCGTTCAGCTTCTACCACTCGCTGATTACGGTGCCGCGAGAGTTGCGTGAGGCCGCGGCGGTGTTGCGCCTCTCGCCATGGCAGAAGTTCTGGAAGCTCGAAGTGCCGTTTGCGATGCCCAGTTTAATCTGGAACACAATGATGTCGGTGTCGGGCGGGTGGTTCTTCGTGGTCGCTTCCGAAGTCATTGCCGTGGTTGGGCGCGACAATGACCAATACCTGCCGGGAGTCGGGTCATATATTGCGCTCGCAATAGAGCAGGCCGATATTGCCGCAATGGTCTATGCCGGTCTGACGTTGCTGGTCATCATTTTGATCTATGACCAGTTGATCTTCCGCCCAATTGTGGCGTGGTCGGAAAAGTTCAAGTTTGAGCAATCCGAAGCGCAAGAGGTGGCGCAGTCGTGGATGCTGCGCTTGTTGCAGCGGTCGGGCTTTGCCGGTAGCCTCAGCGCCATCGGCGCTGTCATCCGGCGCAGGATCCCGACGTTCCCGGTTAGCGAAGCGCCCGGTTCACGGGTGGAGGCGCAGTCGGAATCACGCGCTATCGATCGCGTGCTTGATCGGGTTTGGTACGGGTTTGTAATTGCCGTGACGTTGTGGGCGGTCTGGTTTCTGGCGACCTACATGTTTGGTCCGGGACTAGGATTCGAGAATGGACGTGTGCTGGCGGCCAACCCGAATGTGAATACCGATCTCAGCCCGGAAATTGCCCGTCAGTTTGCTACTTTCGGGGTCACGGCCAACCCGGATCAGACAGTCTGGTTGTCGGATGTCTGCGCGGCCACTGCTGGCGGAACGCAGGTAAGCGCAGAGTTGGCGGCATTGTTGCGCCACGAGCGCGTCAATGTGCCGGATGACTTAGTGGCCGCGTGCGCTGTGCCGATGGCTCCAGCCGGCAAAGTGGCTTGGTCAGAGGTGTGGGAATGCCTCTGGCTTGGCTTGCTCACCACGATGCGGGTGGTGCTTTGGATTGGCATTTCAACCTTGGTATGGACGCCGATCGGTGTCTGGATTGGCCTGCGCCCGCGCGTTGCGCAGTTTGTGCAACCGTTGGCCCAGTTTGCGGCGGCGTTCCCGGCCAACTTGCTCTTTCCAGTGGCGGTGGTGCTGATCGCTACGTATGCATTGCCGCAAGATCTGTTCCAAGCGCCGCTGATGATCTTGGGAGCGCAGTGGTACATCTTGTTCAACGTCATTGCCGGTACGGTCAGCATCCCAAACGACCTGAAGGAGGCGGCGCAGGTGCTCGGTCTGCGCGGTTGGGCTTGGTGGCGCAAACTGATCATTCCGGCCATCTTCCCAGCGTTTGTTACCGGCGGCATCACGGCCTCAGGCGGTTCGTGGAATGCCTCCATCGTCTCGGAGATTGTGTCGTGGGGTTCGACGACGCTGACGCTAAGTGGTCTAGGTGCTTACATCGCCTACTGGAGCACTGGCGAATTCAACCCGCACGTCGGGTTGGGCATGCTGATCATGGGTTTGCTGGTGCTGGCATTCAATCGCCTGTTCTGGCGCCGGCTGTATCTGCTAGCTGAAACGCGCTTCCGCTTGGATTAGTCGAAAGGAGCATTATCATGGCAATCGCTTTTACCCCGAAGACCACTGCGGGTATTGGGAAAGTCATCCTGAGCGCCCGCAACCTGCACAAAATCTTCAAGACGCCGGAAGGCAACGATCTGCTTGTGCTCGACAACATCAACTTGGAATTAGCCGAGGGTGAGATTGTCGCGCTGCTGGGCCGCTCTGGCTCTGGCAAATCGACGCTGCTACGCTGCCTGATCGGGCTGGTCTCGCCTTCAAGCGGCGAGGTGCGCTATCGCAACCGGCTGGTCACCGGCCCAATGCCGGGAATGGCGATGGTCTTCCAATCGTTTGCGCTCTTTCCATGGTTGACGGTGCTAGAGAATGTCGAGCTTGGCTTGGAGACACAAGGGATTCCGGAGGGTGAGCGGCGGCGGCGGGCGCTGGCGGCGATTGACCTCATTGGTCTCGATGGGTTCGAGAGCGCGTATCCGAAGGAGTTGTCCGGCGGTATGCGCCAGCGGGTTGGTTTTGCGCGCGCGCTCGTAACCAACCCCGATGTGCTGTTAATGGACGAGCCATTCTCGGCGCTCGATGTGCTGACCGCCGAGAACCTGCGCGCTGAGTTGCTCGATCTATGGGAAGCGCGCCGGATTCCAACCAAAGCTATTCTGATTGTGACTCACAATATCGAGGAAGCGGTTTTGATGGCCGACCGGGTGCTGATTCTTAGCTCCAATCCGGGCCGGATCATCAGTAGCCAGCAGATCGATCTACCGCGTCCGCGCGACCGCAACGATCCAGCGTTTCTGGCCACGGTCGAAACGATCTACCGAGCGATGACTGCGCCGGCGGCGGCCTTCACCGGTGCGACCGCGGTGGCGATTGACCACGACAGCTTGGGCATGCGGCTGCCGGTGGTTGAGGTGGCGCGCGTGATCGGGCTGATCGAACGGATCGATGCTGGCCCCGATCGGGGGCGCAGCGATCTACCGGCGCTCGCGGCTGATATGCAGCTCGAAGTGGACGATCTCTTTCCGATCACCGATGCGGCGGAGTTGTTGGGTTTTGCTCAGGTTCGCGAAGGCGACATCATCTTGTTGCCGGAAGGGGTGAAGTTGGCGCGGAGCGATATTCAGGAGCGCAAGATGATCGTGGCTGAACATCTTATGAACCGGGTGCCATTGGTGGCCCACATTCGGCGAGTGCTAGCCAACCGGCCCGATCATCGCGCCCCACGTGAGCGTTTTTTGGTTGAATTGGAAGATTTTATGGGCGCAGAAGAGGCCGAGCGCACGCTCGATACAGTGATTGATTGGGGGCGCTACGCTGAGCTGTTCGAATACGATGTGCGCGAGGAACGGCTGCGCTTGCCGGAGAATGGCGGGTAGTGCTGGACGTAAGGATGAAAGGAGAGCACAATGCGACGAGATACGTATCGTGGCGCGTGGCGCCGGCGCTTGGCGATCTACCTCACCTTGCTGCCGGCAATGGTCGTCGCCGAATTGCTTGTGCGCGCTGAGATTGATCCCCTTTCCGGGCAGGGCATAGCCATTCTTGCCCCAACCGTGATCGGCTTAGCGCTCCTTGGCGGTTGGATCGGTAGCCGGCCCTAGGGCGGCGTCGAACACGCTTAACCAAGCTGCAATGCCAATATCATTCGGCCCTCGCAGCAAATGTTCTTTCCGATGCGCAGCTTGGCGACAGCCCAACCAGCGTCACCAAGCTGCGTGCTGTTGAGCGAGTGCCAGCCCATTGCGGCGAGACGCGAACAGCATTGCCGTGACGGCCTAGCGAACTGTCGCTGTGTCAACGCACACAGGGCCGGAATTTATACCCGTACACCAGCACCCCATCTTCGCCGGTATCCATCAACCGGCGGGTGACCATCTCGACCGGCATGCCGATTGCGAGATCGGCCTCGTCGCAATCGGTCAATTGGGCTGTCACTAGCGGGCCTTCTTCCAACCGCACGAGCGCCACCGGGTAGATGCCGAGGCTCGCGAAGCCTGATGGCGCTTGGCGGATCACGCTGAAGCTGTAGATTTCGCCGCGCCCGCTGAGTTGGCACGGTTCCCAGTCGTTGGGATCTTCATCAAGGGTAGGCGGCTGGGGCGGAAAGCGCACCTCGCCGGTGTGGCGATGGCGCTGCCCTTCCAACCGGTAGCGGGTCGTGCGCTCCCGCCAGTGCCGAGCAATATTCATGGCGCAAAACCTCCGCTAAGGATGAGTAGTGCGGCAGCTAATAATCCTGCCGTGTAGCAGACGAAGATAATCCCAATAACGGCCAAGATAATGGCGATGTACAGCGCCTTTTTCGAGGGCAGGTTCATGCCCGACTGAATAGCCAAATAGGTCAAATAGACACCGTACAGGGTCAGTGCGAGCGAAATAAGCCCGCCAATGGAAGGGATGGCGTTGGCAATTGTCTGAGCAACTGCCAACGGCGATGAGAAGAGCGAAATGCCCCATGCCAGCTCGCCGAATCTGCCGGTGCCGCCGAAGGCGCGACCAAGCAGGTAGATCAAGCCCCACACAACCAATGAGCCGATAATGGTGCCGAAAATCCCGCCAAGGACAAGGCCGATAATATTACCCTGCTGCGCAAGGGTTGTCTCGATCACGTCAGGGGGCAATCCCTGCGCCTCGAGCTGCGCGCGAACCGAACCAGCTTCTAGGGGCCACGTTATGACGGACAAAATGCCGTTGATCACGCTGGCAATAACAGCGTAGATCAATGCCCACACCAGATTGTCGCGCTCGTGCTGCTCGAACGTTTGAGCCGATGGCTTGGTAAGAACTGCGATGCTGCCGTTGACCATTTCCTGAATCACAGGGACACTCCTTTGATGGATACAAGAAGGCGGAAGGCAGTCTTATTGTACCGCACGCAACCAACGGCGTAAAGGGGGGATCACGTTTCGCGAATCAGGACATGGCTCACCGCAGTGGCGCCGATCCCGCCCAGCGATTGGGCTAAGCCTATGCGAGCGTTGGCAACTTGCGTCGCGCCGGCAGTGCCGCTGAGTTGGCGGGCAAGCTCGATCACCTGATAGATGCCGCTGGCCCCGCCTACATCGCCGCGCGCCTTGTAGCCGCCGGCAGTGGCAATTGGCGTCTGGCCGGTTGGGGTGATCGCGCCTTCAGCGGCGTGGCGTGGGGCTGTGCCGGGTTCATAACAGCCAATCGCCTCGAGCGCCAAAGTCGCGGCAATGCCGTGCGGATCGGTCAATTCCCAGACATCAACATCGCCAACGCCGAGGTGGGCGCGGCCAAGCGCGATGTGGGCGCTAGCGCGGGCTGCGTTCAGTTCCAGCGGGTTGCGCCGGCGGTGCAACGCCGGGTAGTCGGTAGCGACTGCCGCGCCGGCGATACGGATGCGCGGGCCGGCGAGTTCGCGAGCCAACTGCTCGCCTGCGATCAGCAGCGCAGCGGCGCCATCGGCCAGCGTGCTGCAATCGAGCAGATTCAGCGGCGAGGCGACCATAGCCGCTTTGCGATACTTGTTGGCGTCAATGGTAAACCGGTAGAGCGCCAGCGGATTCTTCACTGCGTTGGCGTGGGCATTGATCGGGAACGGCGCAAAGGCGTCGGCAGGGTAGCCATACTCATGCATGTAGCGGCGCATTAGCATAGCCCACTGCGCGGTCAGCGTGACGCCGTGCAATGCTTCCTCGTTGCTGTCCGCGGCCATAGCCTGCGCCGCCTCGATAGCGTCTTCGAGATGATCGGTGACCTTCTCGACGCCGATCACTAGCGCCAGCGGCAAGCCATGCTGCACCGCTTGCACCGCTTGGTAGAGCGCCAGCGCGCCGCTGGCGCCGGCGGCCTCGATGCGGAGGGCTGGAATGGATGGTGACAGGCCGAGCACGCTGGCCAGATATGCACCGAGCTGGCCTTGTCCGTACAATTCTTCGCTGTAGGCGCTGCCTACATAGAGCGCGCCGATCTGATTCGGCGCGATGCCCGGCGCGCTCGCCAGCGCAGCCCGCGCCGCCTCGCTGGCTAGATCGGCTAGATCGCGCCGGTAATGCTCGCCAACCGCAGTCGCGCCCATGCCGGCAATATAGACGTTATTCATAGTGACTCCTTCAGAGATATAGCCCTCATGCCCCTTCTTCTGCCTGCGCGAGCGGCGAGGCCTCCTGATGCGCGCTCAAGAATGACGCGGCCATTGGGTAGCGCACTATCCGCACAGGCATGCTTCCCGCGTGCATGGCGAAGGGTACGAACATTCCGCACCGCTCGTTTATCCCATCACCAACTTACCGCGCCACTTGGCGTAGATCGCATAATCAATCATCACCGCGCGATTGAGATAAGCCGCCGTCAATGGCGCTCGTTCGCGCCGCTCAACAATTGCTTCGGTCACAGTGAGGGCATAGGCGTCAGAGCCGGCCCCACTGCCGTAGCTGGTGACAAAGATGGTGTCGCCCGGCTTGGCCACGTCGAGAATAGCGCACAGACCCAGCAGCGCCGCGCCCGAATAGGTGTTGCCAATCTGCGGGCTGAGCAACCCCGGCGCGATTTGGGCGTCGGTAAAACCGAGCCGTTTGGCGACCGCTTGCGGAAATTTAGCGTTGGGCTGATGGAAGACGGCGTAGGTGAAATCGGCAGCAGTGCGGTTAAGTTGGCGTAACAACTCGCTTGCTGCTGATTGGATCTGGTGGAAGTAGGCCGGCTCGCCGGTGAAGCGGTTGCCATGCACCGGGTAGGGCCGGTCGGCGCGACGATAGAAGTCGGGCGTATCGGTGACATACGAGAGAGTGGCGTCAATTGTTGCCAGCGCCTGCTCGGCGGGGCCAACGATCAACGCTGCCGCGCCGGCAGAGGCGGTGTATTCCAGCGCATCGCCGGGGCGGCCCTGCGCAGTGTCGGCGCCGATTGCCAGCGCATAGCGTTGCATGCCGCTGCCAACCAACGCCATCGCCGCAGTCAGCGCTTCGGAACCGGCCTTGCAAGCGAACTCCCAGTCGGCGGCGCTGACCCATGGCCCCGCGCCGAGCGCGTCGGCCACCACAGTGCCCGACGGTTTGACGCTGTACGGGTGGCTCTCGCTGCCTACCCAGACCGCGCCGAGGTCTACGGCGGAAATGGCAGCGCGGGCTAATGCGTTGCGCGCGGCTTCAATCGACATGGTGATGGTGTCTTCGTCGGGGCCGGGGACGCTCTTGGCCTCCACCGGCACACCATTTTGGCCATCGGTCCAGATGCGGGCAATCTCGCGGGCCGCGATCCGGTAGCGTGGGATATACACGCCATAGCCGATAATGCCGACAGGTCGTTGAGGTTTCATCATGGATGGTGCTCCATTGTCTTGGCTGTCTTGGCGCAAAGCGCACAATATCATGCTCGTCGCAAAGCGACGAACCACAGATTAGCAGCAGGCGGCTGCTAAACAGGCACACTCCTTCGTTTGGAAGACAAAAACCCTTGCCTCAGCGCACAGCACGTGGGCGTTTCCGGCAACGCTAACGGCGGCCTGTTCGTCATTGAGACAGGCCGCCGGGAGTGTTCCGGTTAGTTTTGGGCGGGGTCACCGACAACACGCCGGCCTTCAAGCTCAGCGATAATCTCTTCGGCGCGGGCCAGCTTGATGTTGCGCTCGGCCACCATGCGGCGGGCGACTTCATCAACCAGCGTGCCGGATGCGCCGGCAGCCATAGCAATTTGGCGGGCATGCAGACTCATGTGGCCCTGCTGGATGCCTTCGCAAGCCAGCGCCCGCATCGCAGCGAGGTTATTGGCCAACCCAGCAGCGACGCAGACCTCGGCTAGTTCGTTGGCGCTGCGCACACCGAGCAGCTTCAACGCTGCTTGGGCAGTCGGATGCACCTTGGTAGCGCCGCCGACAATGCCTACCGAGAGCGGCATTTCGAGTGTGCCGACCAGATTGCCCTGCTCATCGCGCTCCCAGTGCGAGAGCGAGGTATAGCGACCGTTGCGGCTGGCATAAGCGTGCGCGCCAGCCTCGACCGCGCGCCAGTCGTTGCCGGTCGCAACCAGCACTGGGTCGATGCCATTCATGATCCCCTTGTTGTGGGTAGCGGCCCGGTAGGGGTCAACGGCGGCAAAGGCATAAGCCCAGAGAATGCCTTCGACCACCTCTTCGCCGCTAAGACCATCGCGGGCCAACGAGGCTGCCGGCACGACGCAGCGAGCGCGGGCCAGCCGGCGGTCGGTCAAGTTCGAGAGAATGCGGAGATAGACGCGCCCACCGGTCATCTCGGCCAACAATGGCGCGACGGCCTCGGCCATGGTGTTGACCGCATTGGCGCCCATCGCGTCGCGGCAATCGACGATCAGATGCACAATCAGCATCGGCCCCATGGGGCTAGTGGGGAAGAAGCGCACCTCAACATCGCGCGCGCCGCCGCCAAGCGCCACCAGCGAACGGCTCTGCGCATTGGCCAGCGCCAAAATCTCTTCCTTGCGGGCCAAAATGGTCTGGCGCGCCTGATCGGGGTCGGCGACATGCACCAACTGCACCTGCCCGATCATCAACGGTTCGGTGCTGCTGGTCTCAAACCCGCCGCCATCGCGCACCATACGCGCGGCATAGCTCGCGCCAGCCACAATCGATGGCTCTTCCACCACCATCGGGATCAAATAGTCGCGCCCGTTAATGCGGAAGTTAGTGGCAATACCGAGCGGCAGGTTATACGTGCCAACCACATTCTCAATCATCTTATCGGCGCGTTCGATCGTTAACGCGCCGCCGCTGCCGCCATGCAGCGCGCGTAAATCTTCATCAACCAGCCCGTCGAAAGACTTGACCATCTGCAGTCGCTCGAACGGATTGAGTTGGTAGAAACCTTGCAAGCGAGAACTCTTGGTCCCCATGCGAGGACTCCTCCTTGTCTCAAGATATCTGCATTTCCGCTTTCTACGATACCACGATCACTGCCAAAGATGGTTGAGAACAACTGTCAAAACCTATCATGCGCCTGTCTAGCGGCTGTCATGAGAGGATTTGAAGCCGATGAAGGCCGGTTATGGTAGAATGAGAGCATGATATACAAACGTTTGTTCGTATGTTTTGTTCTCTTATGGCTAAGCGCCTGTGGGTCAGCGCTCCGGTTGCCGCTGCCCGCTGATATAGCGACGACGGCAACGCGCGGCCCGCAACAGATGGTGGCCTTCCTCTACCGCGACGAGCAAGGGGCGCGGCTGGTCAGCAGTCTGAGCGTTAGCACCGATCGCCCTATCCCGCTCGAACCGCCCGAACAACAGGTCTGGCTAGGCGAGATCGAACTGCCTGCCGATTTGGCGCTGGCTGAAGTGAACGGTGTGCAATACGGGCTAGTGATGGCACAGGGCGAGTGGCAGCCTGCCGGCCAGTACGGGCCGGGGGGGATGTGGCCGCATACCCTCGCCTCGCCGCGTCTCCAACCATTTACGCCGGAAACGATTGATCTCGCTGCATTGCTGCGCGATACTCGCTACGAAGGGCAGGTAGTGCGGCTGCGCGCCGCGCTGATTGTATCTGCCGGCACGAACCTGCTGGTCGAGGAGATCGGTCCCGGCGGGGTACCTATCGCTACCGCCCGCCAAGTGAAGCTTCGGCATGGTGAGCGCGATCAAGCCGCGCTCGAACGCTTACAAGCAAGTGGCGCTGCTCGTTTCGGCTATGTTGAGGTGATCGGTCGGTGGCAGCAAGGCCGGTTTGAAGCGCTCTTGATCACGCCAGCGCCGTCAGGGTCGCGCGCACCCGCTGTAACAACTGCTGGAGGGTGAACGGCTTTGCCAGTACATCAGCAATCGGAATGTTGATCGGCACACTGCCGGCATACGCCGACACATACAGCACGCGCAACGATGGCCGCTTGGCGGCAAGGTGGCGGTACAGTTCGTCACCGTTCATCGTTGGCAGCAAGATGTCGGTAATGAGCAAATCGATCGCTCCTTCATAGCTGGTCGCTAAGCCTATGCCATGCTGCGGATCGATCGCTTCCAACACATGGTAGCCATGGAGCCGTAAGGCGCTGGCAATCAAATGCAGCACCGCTGGCTCATCTTCCACCACCAGCACCGTCTCGCGTCCGGTCAATTGCTCGCCGGTGAGTGATTCGGTGGTGGTAACTGGCACATTATCCGCCAACGCTGGCAAATAGATGGTAAAAGTTGTGCCGTGCCCCGGCGCGCTCTGCACATCAATATGGCCGCGGTGTTGTTTGACGATGCCAAACACGGTTGCAAGGCCAAGGCCGGTGCCTTGGCCTTGCGGTTTGGTGGTGAAGAATGGTTCAAAGATGCGGGGAAGGATGTCAGGAGCAATCCCACAACCGGTATCCTGCACTTGCAAGGTCACGTACTCACCCGGAGCAAGGCTCGGCAAATGATGAGCGGCCTTGCTATCGATCCGCGCCGAGGCCGTAGCAATCGTGATTGCGCCGCTACCCTCGATCGCATCACGGGAGTTGATCACCAAATTGAGCAACACCTGCTCAATCTGGCCGGCATCGGCCATAATTGGCAGCAGATTTGGGCTGAGATGCAGGTGAATGGTGATCCGTTCGCCAATGAGCCGGCGCAAAATACCAGCAAAGTCACTGATAATCTGATTGAGATTAACCGGCTTCATCTCGATCCGCTGGCGCCGGCTAAAGGCAAGGATTTGGCGGGTGAGGGCAGTGGCGCGGATGCCGGCAGCCCGGATCTGATCGAAATCAGTGTACAGGTCACTCTCCGGCGGCGCTTCGAGCATTCCCATTTCAGCAAAGCCAATAATCGGCACCAGCAAATTGTTGAGGTCGTGGGCAATGCCGCTGGCCAAGGCCCCAATCGCTTCCAGTTTCTGCGATTGAAAAAGCTGTTCGGTAAGTTGCTGCTGCTCCTCCTCCATCTGCTTGCGCTCGGTTAGATCGAGGTGCGCGCCGAGCATGTGCGTTGGGCGACCCTGCTGATCGTAGATGAGCGCCGCTTGTGAGCGAATCCAACGGTAGCTGCCATCTTTGTGGCGAAGGCGAAACTCTAGCGCAAAATTGGGCCACGGTTGGCGCAGATACCGTTGGAGCGTATTCAGGCACCGTTCGCGGTCATCGGGATGCAGCCGCTCTTCCCAAGTAGCAAATGAGTCGACCAGTTCATCAGCCGCATAACCGAGTTGGGCCTTCCATTCGGGCGAAAAGAAGACCCGATCATTGATTAGATCCCACTCCCACAAGCCGATATGGGCCGATTGGACAGCCAACTGCAACCACATTTGGGCGCTGGTAAGCATTGACTGCTGCAACCGGTTGACTTCCAAAGCCAGCCGGCGCGCGCGCAACAGGATCTCGATCCGGGCTTGTAGTTCAACCTTCTGAATCGGGCTGATAACCAGTTCATCAATTGTGCGCCAGAGATGGCGAGTATGAAGCTGCACGTCACGCCGGGTCGTGATCAGCAGGAAAGGCAGAAAAATCGGATAGGCCGCTGAACGGCGCTCTTGAATCGCGGCTTCATACTGGTCGAGGATGGGGCCGTCAACGATGCAAAGCTGGAAGGGTTGTTGCAGATCGGTTAGGCTTTTGCCGGCCACAATATGATAATGCGTGTGTAGCCAATCGTGCAGCAGGGCGCGATTGGTAGCATTGGCGATAAGCAGCAGGATGGTATCACCCGGCATTGATGATCCTAACTAGGGTTTATCAATCCATGTCGGTATCCCGGCTAAAATGCCGCGCAGATTGGTAAGCGGCTTGCCCACCTTGATCCCGTAGCGCGAAATGGCAAACTCGCGCAGCGCCTTCTCGAAATCGCCCAACCGCTTCTTCAACACGCCAATCGCCTTGCGCAACTCGCCGTCAATCTCTAAAAAGCGCAAGAAAATGATGTTGTCGCCCAAATAGCTCGCGCCGATGTCGGTGACTTGAAAATCGCCAACGATACTGTTTGTATCCATAATAAGAATGACGGTAATTCCTCTGCTTTGCAAATACTTGCTGAGCGCGTGTAATTGGCTGATCAGATCTTCGCCTTGCATGCAGAGCCGGTAGCCGGTGACACTATCAATCATTATCACCTTGATCTGATCTTGCTCGACGCAGTGGCGAACATATTGGGCAAACTCGTCAGGGTTGTATTGAAGCGGTTCGATCTTCTCGACCCGCAGCAAGCGTTGTGCTTGCATCGCCCTCACCGGAATATTCACCGCTTCGCAGCGCTGCAGCATAATCTCGACCTCTTCCTCAAACGAGAAGACAATCGAACGCTCGCCGCGACTGGCGGCCTCTTTCATAAACTGAAAGCCGAGGGTGGTTTTGCCCACGCCCGATGGGCCAGTGATTAGCGTGATGGTGCCGCGCTCGATGCCGCCATTGAGTAGCTCGTCCAATTCTGGCACCCCTGAAGGGATAGGCGTGAAGGCATGGCCGGCAATGAGTGGGCTGGGGATAATGCGGGGGAAGACTTGCAACCCGTTATCGGTCAGCCGCATCGCATGGCGGCCGCTGATGAACGACGAACCGCGCATTTTACTGACACTGAGATAGCGCCCGCTCTGGGTTAGTTCGAGGGTGATAATGCCATCGGCAACATACTGAAGATCATCATCGGGAAAGGCGGGGCTGTTTTCGGCGGAAAAGATGACCGTGGTTTGTTGTTCGGCCAAAAACCGGAGGAATGAGATCACTTGTTTGCGGAACTGGAAGACATCGGGGGTGAGATACCGAAACTGAGTGATCGGATCAAAAAAGACCCGGCTTGGCCGCAAGCGTTGCACCGTCTCGACAATCTGGCGCGTCAACGGTTCGCGCTCAACTTCAGCCGGCGAGAAGATATCGTAGATTTCGGTTTTGGCAAAGAAATCAGACGATGGGCTGAGGTCGAGAATATGCACCTTACTCAGGTCAATGCCAACGCGCGCGGCATTGCGGCGGATTTTACTCTCGGCCTCTTCGAGGCTGATAAAGAGCGCCGTTTCACCGCGAGCTGCGCCGGTAGCAAGAAAGTGGAGACCGAGCGTCGTTTTGCCGGCGCCGGGGCCGCCGCGCACGAGGTAGGCATACTGCGGAACCAACCCGCCGCCGAGGATTTCGTCGAGGCCGGGAATGCCGGTGGTGAGGCGGTTCGCCATCGCTTCGTTCATGAAATTGCCCCTAGAGTGTGGTTGCGAAATTGCTACGCATATCCTAACGATTTGAGTAACCTGCGTCAAGGATTTCTTGTCCAGTTAACATTATAAGATCAGACAATTGCGCCGCTTGCTATGTTGTTGCATACTGGCACGGTGTGATCATGTCGAGGATTGGGAAAGGAATGAAATAATGATGGAACGATTGCAGCAGTTGCGCGCCAAACTGGAAGAGCGAGGATTGCCGGCGATTCTGCTCACGGCGCCGGCGAGCCGGCGCTACATCAGCGGGTTTACCGGCAGCGCCGGCGCGTTGTTGATCGGTGCCGAGGCGGCGTTTCTGCTGACCGATGGCCGGTATACGGTGCGCGCGGCTGCGGAAGCGCCCATTTTTACGTTGCGCGAAGTGCGCGCGGCAACCAAGCCGTTGCCCAAACTGGTGGCCGAGTTGGCGGCAGAATTGGGTCTGGCTCGGTTGGGCTTTGAGGCTGCGGCGATGACCGTCGCTGAATACCAGCAGTTTGCCAAGGCGTTGGGCGAAGCGGTTGAGCTGGTGGCAACCGAGAATGTGGTGGAAGAGCTGCGCGTTGTGAAAGATGCGCAAGAGATTGCCCTCTTGCGGCGTGCAGCGGCGATTACCGATGCGGCGTTGGCGGCGGTGTTGCCGGTGTTGTCGCCCGAAATGACTGAGCGGGAAGCGGCATGGCGGATAGAGGTGGCTTTGCACGATTTTGGTGCAGATGGGCCATCATTTCCGATCATTGTTGCTGCTGGGCGCAACAGTGCCCGCCCGCACCACGAGCCGGGCCACGAGGTGTTGGGCGAGGGCCGGCCGATTATCATTGATATGGGCGCGCGGCTCGATGGTTATCACGCCGATCTGACCCGCACCATTGTGCTCGGCCAGCCTGACGACACCTTCCGCGCGGTGTATGCGGCAACGCTAGCAGCGCAGCAGGCGGCGATCAACGCTTTGCGCCCCGGCTTGCCGTGGGCCGAGGCCGATGCAATTGCGCGCCGGGTGATCGAAGAGGCCGGCTATGCGCATGGGATTGCCCATAGCCTTGGTCATGGCGTCGGCTTGGCGATTCATGAAGCGCCATGGTTGCGGATTAGCGCGCCCGATGCGCCGCCTAGCCCGCCGTTGCGGGCTGGTATGGTCACATCGGTGGAGCCGGGGATCTATCTACCGGAGTGGGGCGGGGTGCGGATCGAGGATTTGGCCCTCATCACTGATGATGGGTGCGAGGTGCTGTCGCAGGCGCCGCGGTGATTGCAGGGGCACAGCAGCGCTGTGCCCTTATGAGGTGATATGTGGGTGACGCTAGTCGCTATAACTCGCGCACGGTGACTTTGGTCATCTTATCGCCCTGCTGGATGGCGTAGACCACATCCATGCCTGCGACTACCCGGCCAAACACGGTATGGCGGCCATTGAGGTGGGGTTGGGGGGTATGGGTGATGAAGAATTGGCTGCCATTGGTATTGGGGCCGGCGTTGGCCATCGAGATGACGCCGGCCTCGTGCGTGAGCGGGTTGCCCATCACCTCATCGCGAAAGCGATAGCCGGGGCCGCCGCTGCCGCGCCCGGTCGGGTCGCCGCCTTGAATGACGAAATCCTTGATGACGCGGTGGAAGGTGAGACCGTCGTAAAAGCCTTCACGGGTGAGAAAGACGAAATTGTTGACGGTCATCGGCGCGTGTTGCGGGTAAAGATCAAGCTCAATCGTACCGCGAGTGGTCTCCATTGTCACTCGATAAGTCTTGGTCGGGTCAATTTGCATTGCCGGCGGGCTGCTCCACTGTTTCGCCATGAATGTACTCCTTACCTCACAAGCAAGAGATTTGCTGTCATTGTACCATTGAATATGGCGCACATGTTGCTTACCGGCGCCATCATGGCAACCAACCGCGCGCCTGCAACTCCTCATTGCCGACTAAGCAGAGGAACAACCGCCCGTCGCGCTGTTCGAGCCGGCCCCGCTCGAACCATTGCTGAGCGGCGCTGGCCGGGCTGAGCGGGTAGCCGAGAGTTGCCAAGCCGCCGTGTTTTGCCTGTGCCTGCAACATATTGCCACACAAGTTGTAACCGGTTTGTGGGAAGTATTGGCAATCGGCGCGCGCGCTTTCGGGGGAGCCGGCCCCTGTTCGGCCACTAGCGCCGCTGCGGCCCGGCCAAGCGTTGGCGCAGCCTCACCGGCAAGCGGCACTTCAATCCGGCCTCGTTCAAAATACTGCACCAACTCATCGCGCCCGCTGTCGATACTACACTCGATAATATGGTGCAGTGCGCGGCATGCCGAGCGTAATCATCCCGCCAGACCGCTGCCGAATATTGAGGAATGGCTCGCTCAGGGTCTAGCCGGTGGCCGGAACATAACGCTCACCGCTATCAGGTGATTGGGGAGTTGTGGACAGAGCGGCGGTGGGCAGCAGACCGCGCGCGCAGCAGGGCCGGCCCATCGGGGGTTGCCGCCCGGTAAATGCCATGAATGGTGCCCACTAACACAACCCCGTTTGCTCCCACGCTAATATCGGTGATGTCTGGGGTATAGGGAATACCATCGCGCAGGGTCATCGGGCGGGCCAGTTGCAGGGGCAGTTCGCGCCAACCGGCAAGATCGTGCCAGCGGTTGGAATCAAGGTTGCGCCAGACGCGGCCGTCATCGCTGCCAGCCCAGAGCGCGCCGCCAGTCACAATGCTCACTGCAATCCGCGTTGCCAGCAACGGCGCTGCCACCCAGTTGGCGCCATCTGTGCTACGCCACAACGCACGACCCGAAACCGACGGCTGATCGGGGCTGGCAATCAGCGCAATCAACGCGCCATCAGGACTCACCAGCAGTTCACGCGGGCGAGCCGTGGCCGGTCAATCGCCCCACCTCGTCCACGAGAGACCACCATCGCTGGAACGGAAAAGTTGCCGGTTGGCAATTGCATACAGCGTGCCATTGGGCGCAACCGCCAGCGCCGTCTCATCAGGAATGGCTAATGGTTGGGCAAGATCGCGCCATGTAAACCCGCCATCATCTGAACGGCGCATGCGCCAATCGCCATGAATAGCATAGAGCGCGCCATTGCTTTGTGGCGCAAGCGCCACTTGATAATACATGGCCATGCTCACGATCTGCCAATGCTCACCGAAATCATCGCTACGATAGAGGAGGTGATCGCCCCAGCGGTAGAGGTACAAGATCCGGCGCGCGGTATCAACCACGATTCGCCCGTAGTGGAGATTGGGCGTCTCAGGGCTGAGCGGTTACCACGTGCGGCCAGCATCACGGCTATGCCAGCCCCCGATCGGTGAAGTGGCGTAGATATGATCTGGATCAAGCGGATCCTAGATAAGGTTATGCAGATGCGGGTAATCGCTCGGCGATCCCATCATTGGCGCAGGCCGGGCGTAGAGGGGATTAGGAAGGAGGATGGCAAGGAAGACATAGATTAGTTCGAGAGCGCCGCGCCAACTCGTGCCGAGCCAAGGTGATAATCTCTGTAAATATCGAACGATTAAACCCATGATAAGCACGGTTCCTACTGGTATAGAATACGGATAGTATTGGTAAATGAATATCAATATGAGTTATCATAAACAAAAAAGCAGAAAAGAGAAAATGATAAAAGAATGAATATTCAATGATCGCCCAATCGGCGCGTGGCATACGCCAACTCTTTGGCAGTGGCGGCGGGGCGGCGGGTCTGGTCAAGCGCTGTCGCTTCAGCCAACGCAAGCGCAGCCAATTCCGCTTCCCCCGTTTCGCGCAAGCGCGCCGCTAATTGGCGCAGCAGGTTGGCGGCGGTTGCGTAGTCGCCTTGTTGGCGGGCGAGGCTAGCGCGTTGGTGGAGATGGGCAATGGTTGCGCGGGCAATAATCGGCAGCAGTTCGGGTGGCGGGTTGGTAGCGCGCGCTTCGTAGTGGGCGATGAGGTCGCAGTGATGTTCGTGCTTGCCGCTGCTGAGGATGATGCGGGCGAGCCGGCGCTGGCTGCCGGGCGTGCCGGGGGCGACAATGAATTCGCAGAGGAGGCGCACTGCTTCACCGCGCTGCAGATCACCAAGCGGCAGGGTTAGGCGTCGGCCATGTTCGGCGCTGAGCGGGGTGAGCACGCTCAGCGCCGGAGCCAGCCGGGTGATCCGGCGCAGTGTTACCGTCTGCGGCAGGGTCATCTGCATCGTGATTGCTTGGGCTGAGGTTTGGCGGGCGTGGTCTAACTCGGCGGCAATGATGGCCGGGATGCGGCTGGCGTCATGCACCAAACTTGCCCGTCCGCCGCTTAGATCGGCGAGTTGGGTGAGGAGGGTCTCTTCAAACGCGCCCCCCAGCCCAATTGTGCTGATGGTGATGCCGCGCGCCGCCGCCTCGCGCGCCGCTGCAACGCAGAGCGTCGTGTCGGCGGCAAAGCCGTCGGTGAGCAACACCACCCGGCGCACTGCTGGTTCATCAGTGACCACAAACTGGGCTAACGCCAATTGCAACCCTTGAGCAAGATTAGTCGTCTCGCCGAGGCGCAGTGCGGGCAGGCGCGCAATCGCGGCGACCAGCTCAGCTCGCCGGTCGCCGGGGGTGCTTGGCGCCAGCACGATCGCATCGCTGGCGCAGGCAATCAGCGCCAGCCGGTCAGCGCGATCAAGCCGTTCAATCAGGCTATGCAAAGCGCGAGCAGTGTAATCAATGGGGCTGGGGTAGCGGGCACGCGTTTCACCGGCGAGCGGCGTACCCAATTGCCACACCGGCACGCCATCGACCAACACCTCGTGCGCGCCGCTGCTGCGCACCAGTTCGCGGAACTGGTCTTCATCGACAATCGGAATGCGCATCGAGCGACTAGCGTCGGCGACGATTGCCAGATGCAGCGGCAGGGCGCTATAGCCATCGGCAGCGATGGTGAGATGGACATACGCCACTTGTGATTGCGACAGGGCAGGCAATGCGACAGGTTCAGGAACATACCGCACCTGTAACGCCATACGCCCTCCCTCATCTACAATCTGCCGGTAGTGGCGGGTCGCTGTAGGTTAATTCCAGCACCGCACCATTATTGTAGGTAGTGACCCGCCGGGTGCGCGTGATTGACTGCAATTGATCTGAACCCGCCACCCGGATGCACGAGTCAACGCTGGTGGTCTCAATCGTTTCGCGAATGCCGCCGCGGGTAATGCCAACGATAAACTCTTGGGCAACAGCCAGCTTGGCCGGTTGCAAGAAACCGAGGCCAAGCAAGCTCATTGCTAACATCACTATCACGAAGAGCCAGAGGCTGCAACCGCTGATACCACGTCGCGGCGCCGGCGGCTTTTTTTGGGCGGTTTGTGGTGGTCTGACCTGTTGCTGTTGGCCGGCCGGTTGTTGAGCTGCCATACTCGCATCCGTTACACATCAAAAGCAATTACGCGGTTTCCGGCAATGGTTCGAGATCGACCAGATGGGCGCCGGCGGCGACGCTAGCGCCGGCTTGATACGGCAAACGGCGGACGATGCCGGCATACGGCGCGACGACCGTGTGTTCCATCTTCATTGCTTCCAGCACCAGCAGCGGCTGGCCTTCGCGCACCTGCTCGCCGACAGCGACGTGCAGCCGCACAATCGTGCCCGGCATGGGCGCATTAAAGCTGGCCGCGTTCTGATCGCCGGCGCGAGTGACAGTGTCGGCGGTGAGCGGCGCTGGGCGGGTGAGATGGTGGCTCTCGCCGCGCCACGCGATCAGCCAGCCATCGCTGGCGCGGGCAAAGAAAAACTGCGCTCGTTGCCCGTCTATGTCAAGGGCCAATTCGTGGTCGCCGCGATGGATCAATGCTGCCTGCGCATGCCAACCATTGCTTTCTACGCGCCAGCCAGCGACTTGCGGCGTCACCCGTAACCGGTGCTCGCCATGAGCGTTGAAGGTCAGCGGCACCGTATCGCCGCCAAGCCGCCAGACCGCAGCCAGCGGATCGCGGGCCGGCGGTTCGGCGGTGAGGGTGAGGATGGCTGCCGCAATCAATACCTCGCGCGGCGGCGGGCCGGGTGGTGGCACGATGCCCTCGTGCTCAGCAAGGAAGCCGGTGTGGGTCGCGCCCTCGGCAAACGCCGGATGTTCGGCAATCGCCTGCAACAGCGGCAAGTTGGTGGTTGGGCCGAGCACCGCCATCTCGCGCAGGGCGCGGCGCAGGCGAGCCACCGCCTGTCGCCGGTCGGCTCCGGCCACAATTAACTTAGCCAGCAGCGGATCGTAATGCACCGTCACCTCATCGCCGCTAGCAAGGCCGGCATCAACCCGCACTCCCGGCCCTTGCGGCGGCGCGAAGAGGGCTACTCTGCCGACTGCCGGCAAATAGGTGCGCGGGTCTTCGGCGTACAACCGCACTTCGATTGCGTGGCCGCGCACAGCAATATCCTCTTGGCGGAAGGGCAACGGCTCGCCGGCGGCAATTGCAATCTGCAAGTGAACCAGATCGTAACCGCAGACAAACTCGGTCACAGGGTGTTCCACTTGCAGCCGGGTGTTCATCTCCAAGAAGTAAAACTCGCCATTGGGAGCAAGGATGAACTCAACCGTGCCGGCATTAACATACCCAGCGGCGCGAGCCACCGCCACAGCAGCGTTGCCCATCGCAGCGCGCAACGCCGGAGTTAGGGCCGGTGAGGGCGCTTCCTCGACCACCTTCTGGTGGCGGCGCTGAATCGAGCAATCGCGTTCGCCGAGATGCACCACATTGCCGTAGCGATCGGCCAGCACCTGAATCTCGACGTGGCGCGGGCGCAGTACCAGCCGCTCGATGATCAGCCGGTCATCGCCAAAGGCGGCGCGAGCTTCGCGGCGCGCGCCTTCAATCGCGGCTGGCACCTCGGCCAGATCGCCGACCGACCGCATACCCTTGCCACCACCGCCGGCGCTGGCTTTGATCAGCAATGGCGGCCCGATCCGGCGCGCCTCGGCGATCAGGCGTTCATCACTCTGATCTTCGCCATCGTAGCCGGGCACGACCGGCACGCCGGCGGCTTGAGCTAGCAACCGCGCTTCAGCCTTGCCACCCATTGCCGCAATCGCTGCCGGTGGCGGGCCGATGAAGGTGATGCCGGCAGCGGCGCACTGTTCGGCCAGCTTGACGCTCTCGCTAAGAAAGCCATAACCGGGATGGATGGCCTGCGCGTTCAATTTCAGCGCCGCCTCGACAATAGCCTCGGCGCGCAGGTAGCTCTGGGCAGCGGGCGGTGGCCCGATCAGCGCGGCAGCATCGGCCATGCGCACGTGCAACGCCTTGGCATCGGCTTCGGAATAGACGACTACCGGGCTAATGCCTAGTTCGCGGCAGGCGCGGATGATCCGCACCGCAATTTCGCCGCGATTGGCGATCAAGATGCGGTTGAACATGGGCGTAGGTTGGGCAAGACAGCTTCGCCAAAAGCTTTAATCCATTCTACCTGATTGCGACCGACATTATGCACATAAATCTCGTCAAAGCCGAGATCGATAAACTGCTGGAGATGAGCGCGGTGCTGGTCGAGATCAGACGAAATCAGCACCCGTCCACGAAAATCTTCGGGCCGCACCAGCTTGGCCATCGCGGCAAAATCTTCTGGTGAGCGAATATCCTGCTTGGGGAAGTTCATGCCACCGTTTGGCCACTGGGTCAGCGCATTCTGCAACGCCTCCTCATCGGTCGGCGCCCACGAGACGTGCAACTGCAACAGCTTCGGCATGCGATCGGGGTCTTTGCCGGCCTCGCGCGCGCCGGCAGCAAAATCGGCTAAAATCCGGCGCAGCTTGTCGGGCGCAGCTCCCGGCGTGATCAAGCCATCGCACGTTTTGCCTGCCCACCGCAATGTCTGCGGCCCGGTCGCGGCGATATAGATCGGCACCGGCTGTTCCGGCAGCGTCCATAGCCGCACCTTGTTCATCTGAAAATAGCGCCCGCGGTAGCGGGTCTCTTTGCCGCTGAGCAGCTTCTGAATGATCTCAGTCGCCTCTTGCAGCATCTCGAAGCGTACCAGCGGTTCGGGCCACACCCCGGCGACCACATTCTCGTTCAACAACTCGCCGCTCCCCAAACCGAGCCAGAAGCGGCCGGGGAACATCGCGCCGAGGGTGGCAGCCGCCTGTGCAATCACCGCCGGGTGGGTGCGAAATGATGGACAGGTCACTCCCGGCCCAAAGCGATGGTTTGTCACCACACCGAGCGCGCCCATCCAACTATACACAAAGGCGTTGTGGCCTTGGGCTGGCACCCACGGCTGAAAGTGGTCGGCGGCCATGACGCCACGGAAACCGTACTGCTCGGCCAGCCGGCAATGCTCAAGCAGTTCGTTAGGATGAAACTGTTCTAAGGCGGCGGAGAGGCCAATCGTTGCCACGGTTGTTGCCCTTATCGTTTCATGTGTGAGGTCTATCGCATAGTATACCACGGCGTCACGGGGCCGGTACCGCGATGGTAATCAAACGGTGGGTCAATTCAACATTCCCCTCCACGATCACCCGATCACCAATACACGACACCAATGTTAACCGTTCGTCGCCGGTGGGGAGGATATACTGCACTTGATCGGGCGTGACCCGCTCTTTGCGATCAACCACGTAACGGAAGACGGCGCCATCAGCGCTGTAGAGGAATATCTCGCTGCCGATCGCCAGCCGTTCCACCTCAGCGAAGGGGGCCGGGATGTGAGGCGCTTTGCGGAAGCGCAAGACATGCCCCCAGAGCACGATATTCTCGCCTTGGCCCGGTTTGGCGCTGTAGAGGTACCAGCCAACCTCGTGATCAAGCACAATCGGCACGTTGTTTTTGTCCAGTCCGACTGGGTATAGCTTACGGTCGAGGTTGATGGCTGGAATGACCAACCGCACCGGGGTGCGGTCGCCGGTAGGAGTTGGGGTTGGCGCGAGCGTTGCAGTTGGCGATGGGGTTGATGTGGGTGTTGGTTCAGCAGTAGGAGTTGCAGTCGGCGCAGTGGTTGGGGTTGGGGTGGCGGTTGGCAAGGCGGTCGGTGTCGATGTAGGTAGACTGGCGGGAGTAGCAGTTGCGGTAGGTGACGGTATTGCCAGTGCCGCAGCATCGGTTGCGACAGCGCCACACGAGCTGAGCAGGAGGCAACCGGCCAATATGATCAGTAGGGTTCGCATCACGCAGCACCTCAATCTAATCAATCGTCTCGCCGGTAGCCTACCACAACTTCGCGGTGGTGATGGTAGGGAGAGTAAGGAGTGCGGCAGTCGCACCGTCGTACTCCATATTGCACTGGATGATTTTGGTGTAAGATGTAGCAGACAGGCCCAACACGGCACTATCAGTGCCGTTAGCCTTTAGGCCTCATGTCATCTTCGCAATGAGCACTATGCGCACACTGACGATCCACCAGCTTGGCCGCATGGACTATATCGCCGCGTGGGAAGTGCAGCGCCAATTGGCTCGCCAACGCTCCGGCGGCGAGATCGGCGATACCTTGCTGCTGGTCGAACATCCGCCGGTGATTACCCTCGGCAACAAGGCCCGTCCCGATCACATTCTCGCCCCGCCAGAGGTGTTGGCAGCGCGCGGGGTGGCTGTCGTGCAGAGCGATCGCGGTGGTGAAGCGACTTACCACGCGCCGGGGCAATTGGTGGCCTATCCGATCTTCAAACTCTCGCAGCATGGCAGCGATGTCGGGCGCTACGTGCGCGGGCTGGAAGAGAGTGTCATCCGCGTGTTGGCCGGCTACGGTATTACCGGCGAGCGCGTCGCCGGGCTAACCGGCGTCTGGGTGCGCGGCGGCGCAGCCAAGATCTGCGCGATCGGCGTCAAACTCAGCGCTAGCGGCGTAACGACCCACGGGCTGGCGTTGAATGTCGATCCTGATCTGAGTGGGTTTGCGCTGATCGTGCCCTGCGGCATTCGCGATCGCGGTGTGACCTCGTTGGCTGCTGAGCTTGGCGTTGCGCCGCCGCTGGCCGAGGTGGCCGAGCAGCTAATTGCCCAAATCAGCGAAGTGTTTGATCTGCAACCGGTAGCGGTGGCGAGGTAATTATTCTTATCGGGTTGGCAAATCATGCGGTACAATACAACAGCTAGCACTAGTCATAGCTGATCGACCGCTTAGCGGCGATCACTGGAAGGCGAGAGCGCCAATGGCAGAACTCATTCCGCTGAGCGAGGTAGGCGTAGCGAATACCGCGCCTACCCCTACCAACCGGCCCCGCCGGCCCGAATGGCTGAAGGCCCGCGCCCCCGGCGGTGCCAATTACCACGACGTGTTGCGCCTCATGCGCGAGAAGAATCTTAATACCGTCTGCGAAGAGGCGCGCTGTCCTAATATCGGCGAGTGTTGGAATCATCGCACAGCGACCTTTTTGTTGCTAGGCGACACGTGTACGCGCGGTTGCCGCTACTGCGCGATCGGCAAGGGCAAGCCAAAGCCGATTGATGAAGACGAGCCAGAGCGGGTGGCCGAGTCGGTGGCCCATCTGAAGCTGAAGTTCGCTGTACTGACATCAGTCAACCGCGATGATGTGCCCGATGGCGGGGCGCATATCTTTGCCCGCACAATCGAGTTGATCCGGCAGAAAGTGCCAGATTGCAAGGTTGAGGTGCTGATTCCCGATTTTGACGGCAACTGGGACGCGCTGGCAATGGTGTTAGACGCCGAACCGGATGTGCTCAATCACAATATTGAGACAGTGCCGCGCCTCTTTCGCCGGTTCCGCCCGCGGGCCAAGTTTGAGCAGAGCATCGAACTATTGGCGCGCGCGCGGGCTGCCCGCCCGCATCTGGTGACAAAGAGCGGCATGATGGTGGGTGCTGGCGAGACGAATGAAGAGGTGTATGAAGTGATTGACCGGCTGCGCGCGGTGGATGTCAATGTGTTGACTATCGGCCAATACCTTGCCCCTGATGCCAGTTACTGGCCGGTGCATCGCTATGTCACCCCCGCCGAGTTCGCCGAATTTCGGGCCTATGCGCTAGCGCGCGGTTTTCGCCACGTCGAGAGCGGCCCACTCGTGCGGTCAAGCTACAACGCGCACCTGCATGTCGGCGCGGCGCAGCATTGAGGGCAAGGGAAAGAACACCAAGGCGCTCAGGAGTGTAGGCTAGCGTATATTTGCAACGTTTTGTAGCGATTCTCCATACCAATTGCGCCTACGCTCATTTATCATCTTGCCTATCATGCCAATGTGGTGATTTCGGCGGCGCAGGCCATGGTTGCGCCGCTGCGACAAAGAATGAAAGGATTGTTCCGTGAGCGAGCAAGTCTATGATCTGGTCGTGCTAGGGTCAGGGCCGGGCGGCTATGTTGCTGCCATCCGCGCCGCCCAACTCGGTATGAAGACAGCGGTTATCGAGGTCAATGCGCTCGGTGGCGTCTGTCTGAACATCGGCTGTATCCCAACTAAAGCATTGCTCCATAGCGCCGATTTGCTCGAAGAGGTGAAAGAGGCGAAGCGGTTCGGCATTGCAGTTGAGAATGTTGGCTTCGAGCTGGCCGGGGCGATGAAGCACAAAGACACCGTGGTCAAGCAGAGCACTGACGGTGTTGCCTTCCTGATGAAGAAGAACAAGATCGAAGTGGTGGCGGGCCGGGGCCGGCTGATCGGGCGTGGTCAAGTGCATGTGCAGTTGAACGAGGGCGGCGAGCGGGTGTTGGCAGCCAAGCAGATCATCGTTGCTACCGGCGGTCGCCCGCGTCCCTTCCCCGGCGTGCCGTTCGATGGCGAGCGGGTGCTCTCTTCGACCGATATGCTCAACCTCAAGTCGGTGCCGCGCAGCTTGCTGGCGATCGGGGCCGGCGCGATCGGGGTTGAGTTTGCCTCGATGTTTCGCTCGTTCGGCAGTGAGGTAACGGTGGTTGAAGCGCTGCCGCGCATTGTGCCCAACGAAGACGAAGAGGTCAGCGCCGAGTTGACCAAGGCCTTTCAGCGCCGTGGGATCAAGACGCTGGCCGGGGCGAAGGTGGAGAGTATTGATGTGGGCGGCGAGCAGGTCGTGGTGACGGTGGTAGATAGCGCCGGTAAACCGCAGCAGATCGCCGTCGAGAAGTTGCTGGTCTCGATCGGCATCGCGCCCAACACCGAAAATATCGGGCTGGAAGAGGTTGGAGTCAAGGTCAACAACCGCGGCTTCATCGAGACCGACGGCTTTCTGCGCACCAGCGCCGAGGGGGTCTACGCGATCGGCGACTGCACCGCGAACACGCCGTGGCTGGCGCACAAGGCTAGCGCTGAAGGCATTCTGGCCGTCGAGCACATGGCCGGCCACCACGTCACCCCGATTGACTACGGCAAGATTGCTGCCTGCACCTACTGCAACCCTGAAATTGCCAGTGTCGGCCTGACCGAGGCCAAGGCTCGCGAGCGCGGCTATCAGGTGAAGGTGGGCAAGTTCCCCTTCTCGGCCAACGGCAAGGCGCGCGTGCTCGGCCAGACCCGCTTTGGGTTCGTGAAGTTGGTGGCCGAGGCACAGTACGGTGAAATCTTGGGTGTTCACATGATCGGCCCGCGCGTCACCGAGATGATCGCCGAAGGCGGGATTGCGCTCAGTCACGAGGCCACCGGCGAAAGCATGGTGCAAACCATCCATGCGCACCCGACGCTCTACGAAGCGATCGGCGAAGCGGCGCACGCGCTGGTGCATGGCGCGCCGATCCATCTATAGCGCGTGATACCCTGCACGAGGCGGCAGAGCATCGCTCTGCCGCTACCGTAGCTCGCAATGACAGATCGGCCCCTGTGTCCTAGCGCGGGAGCGCCCCCTCTGTCATTGCGAGGGCGCGGAGCGCCCTTGTCCTTGCGCGGGCGCGCAGCCCCCTTTGTCATTGCGAGGGGGCGGCACGCCCCCCTGTGTCATTGCGAGGGCGCGGAGCGCCCGAAGCAATCCCCTACTCACGCGAAAAGGATGGCTTTCCTAGAGTCAGCAAAGGCGCTGAAGGAGGGGATTGCTTCGCCGCGCTGTGCGCGGCGCGCAATGACAGATAGCCCCCTGTGTCCTTGCGCGGGCGCGACCCCTGTTGTCCTTGCGCGGGCGCGGAGCGCCCTTGTCATTGCGAGGGGGCGGCACGCCCCCGAAGCAATCTCCCGCTCAGGCGGGAGAGGTGCCTTGCTGAAAGCGAGCCATTGGCGCTAGAGGAGGGGATTGCTTCGCCGCCTGCGGCGGCTCGCAATGACAGACAGACCCCCTTTGTCATTGCGCGGGCGCGCCCCCTGTGTCATTGCGCGGGCGCGGAGCGCCCGAAGCAATCTCCCGAATGAGCGGACAGTGCGCCTTGCCGCTCGCGCGCCACTGGCGCTAGAGGAGG
>JANWYE010000001.1 GCA_025057175.1 Chloroflexus sp.
ACAAACCCCTTCGCGCCCTTTGCCTCCTCCGCGCCTTTGCGTTTCAACACCCTGCGCCTTTGCCTCCTCCGCGCCTTCCAGCTTCGGCGAATCTTTTGGATGCAGGGTCAGCAAAGGCGCAAAGGATTTCAACACCAAGACGCCAAGAGCGCAGAGGGCGCGGAGGTGGTTTGGGGATGGGTCACAAGCGTGCTTTCGCCCCTCCCAACAAACCCCTCCGCGCCCTTCGCGTCCTCCGCGCCTCTGCGTTTCAACACCCTGCGCCTTTGCCTCCTCCGCGCCTTCCAGCTTCGGCGAATCTTTTGGATGCAGGGTCAGCAAAGGCGCAAAGGATTTCCACGCCAAGACGCCAAGAGCGCAGAGGGCGCGGAGGTGGTTTGGGGAAGGGTCACAAACGCGCTTTCGCCCCTCCCAACAAACCCCTCCGCGCCCTTCGCGTCCTCCGCGCCTTTGCGTTTCAACACCCTGCGCCTTTGCCTCCTCCGCGCCTTTGCGTTTCAACACCCTGCGCCTTTGCCTCCTCCGCGCCTCTTTACTCCGCTACGTGGCTGAAGATGTCGGTCTCCGAGATAATCCCGATCGGTTCGCCGTTCTCAACCACTGCCAGCCGGCGGATGTTGCGCTCGACCATCAACGCCGCGCACTCGGCGATTGGCGTTTCTGGGCTGACGCTCAGCAAGGGCCGCGAAGTCAGATCGCCAACGGTCAAACCGTTAACTGCCCGCCCCTCGCGTACCACCTTCTTCAGCACATCGCGCATCGTCATGATGCCCCACTGCCCGCTAGCGTCGGGCTTGACAATCACCGAGTGAATGCCCCGCCCGCGCATGTAGATCGCCGTCTCGCGCAGCGACGCCTCAGCCGGCACTGCCACCACTGCTCGCGTCATCACCGCCCCAACGCTGTCGTGCGGGTAGACCTTGCCATCGGCCCGGCGCAAGATCTCTGGCCCGAAGGTCTCTTCGGGGTGCGGAACGTGACCGGCGGCAATCTTCTCCATGTTGGCAATGATCAAGTTGCCAAACTCCGACGTCTTCACCTCGCGTGCGCCCTCCATCAGGCGGGCAAAGTCGTAGGTGACAGTCTTGTCGGCGATGGTGCGCTCAAGGCCGGCGATAATCAGATCGGCGGCTTCCGTCCAGCCCATATAGCGTAGCATCATCTCTCCCGACAAGATCACCGAGCCGGGGTTGACCTTGTCGAGGTCGGCGTACTTCGGCGCAGTGCCGTGAGTAGCCTCGAAGATAGCGTGGCCGGTGACGTAATTGATGTTGCCGCCGGGAGCGATACCGATGCCGCCTACCTGTGCCGCTAGCGCGTCCGAGAGGTAGTCGCCGTTGAGGTTTGGCGCGACGATCACGTCAAACTCGTCGGGGCGCGTCAGCACCTGCTGGAAGATGATGTCGGCAATGGTGTCCTTGACCAAAATCTTGCCGCTGGCCAGTGCCTCTTTCTGTTCGGCGTTGGCCGCCGCCTCGCCGCGCGCCGCCTTGGTGCGCTCCCACTGCGCCCACGTGTAGACATAATCGCCAAAGGCGCGCTCGGCGTACTCATAAGCCCAATCGCGGAAGGCGCCCTCGGTGAACTTCTGAATGTTCCCCTTGTGCATGATGGTGATGCTCTTCCGCTTATAGTTGATCGCGTACTGGATCGCCGCCGCCATGATCCGCTCGGTGCCGATCCGGCTGATCGGCTTGATGCCGATCCCCACCTCGATCCGGCCCTCCGGCGCTTCGCCGATCAATTGGCGGAACTCGTCGGTCTTTTCGGGGGTGCCGAAGCGGATCTTGTCGAAATCTTTGGGGAATTCGCGCTGCAAGAATTCGATAATCTTGGCCGCTTCTGCGCTGCCACCCCGGTACTCGATGCCGGTGTAGACATCTTCCGTATTCTCGCGGAAGATGACCATATCAACCTTCTCCGGGTGCTTGACCGGCGAGGGTACGCCGGCAAAGTGGCGCACCGGGCGCTGGCAGACGTACAGATCGAGATGCTTGCGCAGCGCCACGTTTAACGAGCGAATGCCGCCGCCGACCGGCGTCGTCAGCGGGCCTTTAATCCCGACCAGATACTTCTGGAAGGTCTCGATGGTCTCATCCGGCAACCAGTTGCCGGTCATTTGAAAGGCCTTCTCGCCGGCTAGGACCTCAACCCACTCGATCTTGCGCTTGCCGCCGTAGGCCAGCGCCACCGCAGCATCGAATACGCGCACGCTGGCCCGCCAAATGTCGCGCCCGGTGCCATCACCCTCGACGAAGGGGATGATTGGATGATCAGGCACCTGCAAGCGCCCGTTAATAATTTGAATGGCCTCGCCTGCTGGCGTCGAGTTCATCGCTCTACTCCTTCACGCCTTACAATAGATTGCGGCCTGTATTATAGCCGACAATCGCCGTCTTGACTACTAGTGGCGGCGCAGAGGATGTGTGTAAACGCAGAGGCGCAGAGAACGCCAAGCGCGTGGTTGTAGTGGGATTGCCCCACAGCGCCCTCCTACCCCACCCATCACATATCTCTGCGCCCTCTGCGCTCCTTGCGCCTTTGCGTTAAACCCCTCCGCGCCTCTGCCTCCCCCGCGCCTCTTACATTGCACACCTTTTTTCAGATAGATCGCACCGGCAACTTCATTAGATCGTGCTGATTGACACAACCTTGAAGACAGGTATAATTCCATTGACACCTCCGCCTGCGCTGGCAGGTTCCGCGATTGCACGCTGTGAGGCCGCTTATGCTCGATGCATACGTTCCGGTATTGATCCTCTTTTTGATCGCCGTCTTTATTGCTGCGTTCGTCATAACCCTTTCCGCCCTGCTCGGCCCGCGCCGCAGCACCCCGCGCAAGCTCGCGCCTTACGAGTCGGGCATGGATCCGGTCGGGCCGGCTATCCGGCGTATTCCGGTCAAGTTTTACGTGGTGGCGATGCTGTTCATCGTTTTCGATATTGAAGTCGTCTTCTTCTATCCGTTTGCGCTGGTCTTTCGCCAGCTCGGCTTCGCCGGCCTCGCGGCAATGGGGGTCTTCTTTCTGGTGCTGCTTATCGGCTTTGTCTATGAGTGGAAGAAGGGGGCGTTGCGATGGGAATAGAAGAGAAGGCCGGCAATTTGGGTATTGTCACCACCACGCTTGAGACGGTGGTCAATTGGGGCCGCACGAATGCGATGTGGCCGTTGTTGTTTGGTCTCGCCTGTTGCGCGATCGAGATGATGGGTGCGCAGGCGAGTAATTACGATCTGTCGCGCTTCGGCATGGAGCTGAACCGCGCGTCGCCCCGCCAAGCCGATCTGATGATTGTTGCCGGTCGGGTGTCGCGTAAGATGGCGCCGGTTGTGCGTCGCCTGTACGATCAGATGCCCGAACCAAAATGGGTGATCGCGATGGGTGATTGTGCAGCCTGCGGCGGTATCTTCAATAACTACGCGATTGTCCAAGGCGTTGATGAGGTGGTGCCAGTTGATGTCTATGTCGCCGGTTGCCCGCCCCGACCTGAAGCCTTAATTGATGGCATCATGATGCTGCATCAGAAGGTGATGCGCGAGAAACTGAGCGGCAAAAAGGAAGCGCCGATCCGGCTTGAGCAGCCGCTTGTGCAGGTGAAGTAGTATGGATAACCAGACCGTGCTTGCTGCGTTGCGCGATAACGTTGGCAAAGAGATTCTGGCCGTGAACGAGTTCCGTGGCGATCTGAGCGTGACGCTGACGCCGGCCGGCTATCTGGCCGCGGCGCAGTTTCTCCGCGACGATCCGGAATTGGCCTATACCTTCCTCGAAAACCTCTGCGGGGTTGATTACCTCGGCCGCAAGCCGCGCTTCGAAGTGGTCGCCCATCTCACCAGTATGCGCCATCGCCATCGCGTGTGCTTGAAGGTTGGTTGCGATGAGCCGAACCCGACGGTGCCCTCGCTGACGCCGCTCTTCCCGACTGCCAATTATCAAGAGCGCGAGACGTTTGATCTGCTCGGTATTCATTTTGCCGGCCATCCCTCGCTCACCCGTATTTTGTTGCCCGATGATTGGGTCGGCCATCCGCTGCGCAAGGATCATCCGCTAGGTGACGAAGAGGTTGCGTTTTCCTTCAATCAGGATCGCATCTACGCGCGCAAGCCGTTTGCAAGGGAGTAGTGTATGGCCGAACCGATTACTGTGCCGACCCCTCAGCAGATTATCGAGCCGGCAGTGGCAGGTCGCACCGAGACGATGGTGCTCAATATGGGGCCGCACCATCCGAGCACCCACGGCGTGTTGCGCTTGGTGCTTGAGCTTGACGGCGAGGTGGTGGTCAATGTCGCTCCCGATGTTGGGTATCTCCATACCGGCATCGAGAAGACGATGGAGAGCAAGACCTATCAGAAGGCGGTGGTGTTGACCGACCGTATGGATTATCTGGCTCCGCTCTCCAACAATCTGTGCTATGCGTTGGCGGTCGAGAAGTTGCTCGGCGTCGAAATTCCTGAGCGCGCCCAGATCGCTCGTGTCTTGCTTACCGAGCTGCAACGCATTTCGTCGCATCTGGTTTGGCTGGGCACCCACGCTCTCGATCTGGCCGCGATGAGCGTCTTTCTCTACGCCTTCCGCGAGCGTGAGCAGATCCTCGATATTTTCGAGTTGGTCTCCGGCGCTCGCATGATGACCAGCTATTTCCGCATCGGCGGCCTCGCGTATGACCTGCCGGCTGATTTTATCCCCACAGTCGAGCAGTTCCTCGCCATTATGCCGTCGCGTATTGATGAGTACGAGGATTTGCTGACTGCGAATCCGCTCTGGCTTGAACGCACTGTCGGCGTGGGTGTGATTGATGCTCAATCGGCGATTGCGCTTGGCCTCACCGGCGCTAATCTGCGCGCAACTGGCGTTGCCTACGATGTGCGCAAGGCGATGCCGTATAGCGGCTATGAGACGTACTCGTTCGAGATTCCTATCGGCAAGAATGGCGATATTTACGATCGCTATCGGGTGCGTATCGCCGAGATGCGCCAGAGCGTGAAGATCGTGCAGCAAGCGACTGAGCGGCTGCGCGAGTTGGGGCCGGGGCCGGTGGTGACATCCGATCGCAAAGTCGCTCCGCCACCCAAGCGCGAGATTACCGAGAGTATGGAGTCGCTCATCCATCACTTTAAGCTGTGGACGGAAGGCTTTAAGCCGCCACGTGGCGATGCCTATGTGAGCATCGAGTCGCCGCGCGGTATTCTCGGCTGTTACGTGGTGAGCGATGGCAGCCCTAAGCCGTGGCGGGTTCACTTCCGCGCGCCGTCGTTTATCAATTTGCAGAGTTTGGCCCATATGGCCAAGGGTCGCATGGTGGCCGATCTGGTTGCCCTGATCGCTAGCCTCGATCCGGTGCTGGGTGAGGTGGATCGCTAAAGGTTGCTGGGGTTATGCATAAGAGGCGCTTCTGCTCTCGCCCCTCCAGCCCGCTCTCGCGTGCTAGCGAGAGCAGGGCTGGGAGTGAGGGCCATATCCATTCTGTCCACGGAGGAGACAGTGACTCTACTCGAAACCCATCAGGCTGAAATCGAGGCGATTGTCGCCCGTTACGCTAGCAAGCGCAGCGCTGTGTTGCCGCTGCTCTACCTTGCTCAAGATACCTACGGCTATCTGACCGACGAGGCGATCCGCGAGGTGGCGACCATCCTCGAATTGCCTGCCACCGATGTCTATGAAGTGGTCGGGTTTTACACCCTCTTTTATAATCGTCCGGTAGGAACGTGGGTGTTGCAGGTCTGTGACGATGTGCCTTGCTGTTACTGCGGCGCTGAGGAGTTGATCGCGGCGCTGAAGCAGACGCTCGGCATTCACGAGGATGAGACGACGCCCGACGGGATGTTTACGCTCCAGCGGGTGAAGTGTCTGGCCGCTTGCGACCGCGCTCCCGTGTTGCAAGCAAACCTCGATTACGTGTACGACGTGACGCCCGATCGGGTGCAGACGCTGCTCAACGATCTGCGCTCGCGCGCTGCCGAGGCGCGGAAGCGCGGCGTGAGTGGCCGCTTTGCCGAAGATTACGAATTTACCCGCGATGGCCGCTTGGTGCAGATCGAGCGGTTTTCGCCCTACCGTCCGCGTGAGTTTGTGATTGAACCGCCGGCCCAACCGGCTACGCCGCCGCCTTCGGTGGCGCCCGAGGCCGATGCCGGCCTTGATCGGCCTGATACGCGCAAGGCCTCGCCGTTGTGATACCGCGCCGTTGCCGCTTGGCGCGCTAGAAAGTTGAGTGCGATGGGGCTGAGTGAACATATTGTGATGCGGGAACTCGATATTCCCGATATTGCCGATTTTGAGGTCTATCGCCGCCACGGCGGCTGGGAAGCATATCGCTACGCCTTAACCGAGAAGACGCCGGCTGATATTGTTCAAATGGTGAAGGAGTCTGGCCTGCGCGGGCGCGGCGGGGCCGGCTTTCCCACCGGCATCAAGTGGGGCTTTTTGCCCAAAGGTGTCTACCCGCGCTACCTGCTCTGCAATTGTGATGAGTCTGAGCCGGGGACGTTCAATAATCATCAGATTATCGACAAGAACCCCCATCAATTAATTGAAGGTGTGGCGCTGTCGGCCTACGCAATCGAGGCTGAAGTGGCTTACATCTACATGCGCGGTGAGTTCGCAGCCGCGGCGCGCACCCTCGAACGAGCGATTGCGCAGGCGTATGCAGCCGGTTTTCTCGGCAAGAAGATTCTCGGCACCGATTTCAATCTCGACATCTACGTCCATCGCGGCGCCGGCGCCTATATCTGCGGCGAAGAGACCGCGCTGATGGAGTCGCTCGAAGGCAAGATTGGTCAGCCCCGTCTCAAGCCGCCTTTCCCGGCGGTGGCCGGTTTGTACGGCAAACCGACGATTATCAACAACGTCGAGACGCTGGCCAACGTGCCGCGCATTGTCGAGAAAGGAGTGGCGTGGTACCGCTCGCACGGAACCGAGAAGAGTCCCGGCACCAAGTGTTTCTCGCTCAGCGGTCACGTTAATCGTCCCGGTAACTATGAGTTGCCCTTCGGTGTGCCGCTGCGCGAACTGATCGAGTCGCCCGAATATGGCGGTGGTATGAAGGGTGGCCGCCCGGTGAAGATTATTATTCCCGGCGGCGCATCTGCGCCGTGGTTAACTGCTGATCATCTCGACGTGCCGCTCGATTACGAGAGTGTCGCCGCCGCCGGTTCGATGCTCGGCTCCGGCGCTGTGATTGTGCTCAACGATACCGTGTCGGCTCCGCACGTCGCCTACAAGATGGACGAGTTCTTTAAGCATGAAAGTTGTGGCAAGTGTACTCCCTGCCGCGAGGGCACGCACTGGCTCGTGCGGGTGCTCCATCGCATGGTGGAAGAGGGCCACGCCACGGCTGCCGATATTGATACGCTGCACAGCATCTATCGCCAGATGGCCGGTAACTGTTTCTGCCTGCTTGGCGAGAGCGCTGTGATGCCGATTAAGAGTGCCCTTGCGCTCTTCCCGCATGAATTTGAAGCGCTGGTTAAGCAGAGTAGCCGCCATAATGGCCATCATATTCCGCTGATGGTTCACCGCTGACCAACCTAGTAGGGCTGAGGGTAAGGGCTATACCCGCGACTAGAACAGGGTAGTGTGCAATGCCAGATGTGACGCTTACCATCGATGGAGTGCAGGTGACGGTGCCTGCCGGTACCAATATCGTTGATGCAGCCCGCCAAGCCGGCATCGCCATCCCGGTCTTCTGTTACCATCCGCGCCTTAAGCCGGTTGGCATGTGCCGGATGTGTTTGGTTGAGGTCGGCACGCCGAAGATCGATCCGGCTACCCGTCAGCCGGTGCTCGATGCTCATGGCCAGCCGGTCATTGCTATGATGCCCAAGTTGCAAACCGCCTGCACCACTCCGGTCAGTCCGGGGATGGTCGTGAAGACCACAACCGAGCAGGTGAAGTTTGCTCAGCGCGGCATTCTGGAGTTTTTGCTCACCTCGCACCCGCTCGATTGTCCGGTCTGCGATAAGGGTGGCGAGTGCCCGCTGCAGAATCTGACGATGGGTTGGGGACCGGCGGTTTCCCGCTTCGACTATAACGATAAGGTGCATTTCGAGAAGCCGGTCAAGCTCGGCGACTTGATCTATCTTGACCGCGAGCGCTGTATTCTCTGCGGACGCTGTGTGCGCTTCCAAGACGAGATTGCCGATGATCCAGTGCTGGGCTTCGATAACCGGGGCCGTAATTGGATGATTATCTCGAAGTCGGATCCGCCGTTCAATAGCAAGTTTTCCGGCAATACTACCGATATTTGCCCGGTGGGCGCGCTTACTAGCAGCGATTTTCGCTTCAAGGCGCGCGTGTGGGAGTTGCAGAGCAAGCCGGTGGTCTGTACACTCTGCCCGGTCGGCTGCAATCTAACGCTCGATATGCGCTATGACCGGCTGATGCGGGTGATGCCGCGCGAGAATGCGGCCGTGAATGACATCTGGATTTGTGATAAGGGCCGCTACGGCCACCGCTTTATCGAGACCGATCGCCTAACGACGCCGTTGGTGCGGCGCGACGGCAAGTTGGTGCCGGTAAGTTGGGATGAGGCGCTTGAGGTGGTGGCCGATCAGTTGACGATTATCCGAGCGCGGCATGGCGGCAGCGCCTTGGCCGGCTTGGCCGGGCCGCAGCTCAGCAATGAAGACCTTTACCTCTTCCAGAAGCTGTTGCGCGAGTTGGGCAGCGAGAATATTGATACCGGCATTGGCGGGCCGGCGGCGCTCCCGCCCGATGAGATCGGCGGATGGCTCGCTCCCGGTCCCGGCACTGATCTGAGCAAACTCGGCGCAGGGACGGTGGCGCTGGTCGTGGGGGCCGATCCTGAAGAGGAAGCCCCGCTTTATCTGCTGCGGCTGCGTGGGATTGCCCAGCGCGGCGGCAAGCTGATTGTCGCCGGTCTGCGGCCGACGAAGCTCGACCGTTCGGCGACGAAGGTGGTGCGTTACCAGCCTGCCGGTGAATTGGCCTTTGTTCACGGCCTGCTGAAGGCGGCGCTGGAAGCAGGCGCGAAGCCGGCAGCGCTTGATCGGGTGCAGGGATGGAATGATCTGCGCCGAGCATTAGGCCAGACGAAGCTCGAAGATTTAGCGGCGGCGTGCGGGTTGCCGGTGGCAGAGTTGGAAACGCTAGCGAAAGACTTCCTTGCCGCCGAGCAGAGCCTGATTGTCTATGGTTGGGAAGCGCGCAGTGCGGGGCCGGCCTTGGCCGAGGCGCTGGCGGCGCTCATGCTGTTGAGCGGCAGAGCCGGTACTGCCAACAATGGCATCATTGCCCTGTTGCCGGGTGGCAATAGCCGTGGCGCGATTGAGATGGGAGTGCGCCCCGATGCTGGGCCGGGTTACGCGCCGCGCAAGCAGCGCGGCCTCGATGCCAACGGCATCTGGGAAGCAGCTCAGGCCGGCAAGGTGCGCGCGATCTGGCTGGCCGGCGTTGATCCGGCGGCTAAGCTGCCCGCCGCGCGCGCGGCGCTCGCAGCGGCTGAGTTCGTGGTGGTGCAAGACCTCTTCCTCACCGCCAGCGCCGAGCTGGCCGATGTGGTATTGCCGGCGGCCAGCGTTGCCGAGCGTGAAGGTACGTACACCAATGCCGAGCGGCGGGTGCAGCGTTCGCGGCAAGCCTGCGCGCCGGTGGGGGAGGCTCGCCCCGACTGGCAGATTATCGCTGCTGTGGCCCAAACGCTGGCAATGGTGCCAATTGGCGGCGGTCGCAATGGCCCAATTCCGGTAACTTCCGAAGCGTGGGAGTATGTGGTAGCGGCAGATGTAGCCGCCGAAATCGCGGCCAAAGCGCCGGGGTATGCCGGCATCACCTACGCCGCACTGGCAGCTACCGGCACCGGCGGCAACTGGGGGCGCCAATACGACGACGCGATCTATTACGATGGCACCAGCTATGCCAACAGCGAGGGCGTAGGGTTGGTGTTGCCGGCATTGACAGCCAAAGGCGCAGCCTTGACCTTCACCGGCGCTGTTACTCGCTTCGCCGATGACCGCCCGTTGCTGCTGCTCGAACAGGTGCTAGCGTATGATGGCGATCGCCATCTGCGCGGTTCGAAGTTGCAGGGTCTTGTCCCGGCAGGTCATGTCGTGATCAGCGCCGATGACGCGGCGAAGTTGAATATCCATAGCGGCGATCGGGTACGATTGACTTCAGCGACCGGTGAGCTAGTATTGCCGGCGCGAGTCGTGGCCGATCTGCCATCTGGTATCATTTTGCTGCCGGCAGGATTGGCCGATGTCGAAGCTGCGGCCATCGAAACCGGCCCGCGCACGCGGGTGAGTCTGGCGAAGGTGGTCATGGGATGATTTGCGCTCCGCTCAGCAATGCCCTCCCTGCTCCCGCGTTAACGGGAGCAGAGGCAGAGAGATGAGAGCCTTATCCTAATCTGGGTGCAACCGCAGACTAGGGCATTGACAGGGGAAATAGGATAGTCGCGATACTCTCTTCGCCAAACCGCAGCTCCCCTGCTCCCGCGCCAGTGGGAGCAGGGGCTAGGGGAATGAGGGCATCATGCCACTACAGGAGTGACCATGGACTGGCTCACTATTCTGATTATCGTTATTCAGTGCTTTGTCATTACGCTGGCGGTGACGACAGCCTTCGCCTATCTCACCCTATTCGAGCGGCGGATACTGGCTCGCTTGCAGCACCGCGTTGGCCCCAACCGGGCCGGGCCGGGAGGGTTCTTGCAACCCGCTGCCGATGCCGTCAAGCTCTTCTTCAAAGAAGACATTGTGCCGGCAATGGCCGATAAACCGGTCTACTTGCTCGCGCCGGCGCTGGCCGTGATTCCGGCATTGATCATCTGGGCCGTCATCCCATTTGGCTGTCTCAACCTCAACTGGGATTATCAGGCCTGTTATGATCCGGCCCGCGCCAATTTGTGGAATATTTTGCAGATTACCGACCTCAATATCGGTGTCCTGTACGTGCTGGCCGTGACCAGTGTTGGGGTCTACGGCATTACTTTGGCCGGTTGGGCCTCGAACAACAAATACTCGATGCTCGGTGGCATTCGCTCATCGGCCCAGCTTATTTCGTATGAACTGGCATTGGGATGCGCCGTGCTCAGCGTGGTGATGACTTACGGCACCTTCTCGACCCACGAGATTGTCACCCAGCAAAAGGGCGGGTTGTGGGGCATCATCCCGCAACTGCTCGGTTTTGCCCTATTTATGGTCGCCGCCACTGCCGAAGTGGTGCGCGCGCCGTTTGATTTGGTGGAAGCTGAGCAAGAGCTGACCGGCGGCTATAACACCGAATATGGCTCGATGAAATTCGCCCTCTTCTTTATGGCTGAGTACATCAAGCTCATTGCCGTATCGGCCTTGGCCGTCACCTTCTTCTTCGGCGGGTGGAACTTCCCCGGCCTCGACATTTTGGGCCGTGAAGTGACGGCGTTGGCCGGGCCGGTGGCCGGCAGCATTGTCTTCGGGATCGTCTCGCTCGGCGCGTTCTTGCTCAAGGTCGTCATCTTCCTCTTCATCTCGGTCTGGGTGCGCGCCTCGTGGCCACGCCTGCGCTACGATCGCCTCATGGATTTGGGGTGGAAGTGGCTGTTGCCGGTCGGTTTGCTCAATCTCGTCTATACCGCCGTGGTGATTGTGCTGATTCCCGATCGCGTAGTGCATTCGTGGGTCTTGTTCGGCTTGGGCGCATTGACCATCGCAATTGCGATCGGCTTCAATCGCACACCCAAACCGGTTGATAACGTCATCTTGGTGAAAGACGTGCAAGTCCCGTAATCACCGTGGCGAGGCGATGCCTTGCCCGAAAGGACACACCTATGCTCAAAGAACTGGTCAAAGGGTTAGGAACGACCCTCCGCTACATGTTCAAGCGCCCGGTGACGGTGCAATACCCCGAAGTGAAGCGTCCGGTGCGCGAGCGATTTCGCGGTCGCCACGAATTGAAGCGCTTCGCCAACGGCCAAGAGCGCTGCATTGGCTGCGCGCTCTGCGCTGCGGCCTGCCCCGCTGATGCGATCTTGGTGATTCCGGCAGAGAATGATCCGGCTAATCCACGCTCACCCGGCGAGCGCTATGCCGCGGTGTATGAAATTAACATGCTGCGCTGCATCTTTTGCGGTTACTGCGAAGATGCCTGCCCGACCAACGCGATTGTGCTAGAGCACCAGTATGAGTTGAGCTTTTATGACCGGCGCGCGGCGATCTATACCAAAGAGATGCTGCTAGTGCCGCCGGATAAGGGGCATGGCGAGCCGCCGCCGATTTTGCAACAACTGAACCGGCAACCAAGCCCGCCGGCCAAGATTGATTTGTGAGCTGAAGCCTCGGCGCTTGCAATCAGCGGAGCACGGTGTATGGAATTGATCCTGTTTCTCGTGACGGCGGTGGTAGCGATTACCGGTGCAGTGGCGATGCTGCTCGCGCGCAATGCAGTGCATAGCGCGCTCTTCTTGTTGCTCAACTTTGGCGCGATTGCAGTGATGTATTTGCTCCTGCAAGCCCCGTTCCTCTTCGCCATTCAACTCACCGTCTATGCCGGCGCAATCATGGTGCTGTTCTTGTTTGTGGTGATGTTGTTGGGCGCTGAAAAGGTGGAGGATGCGCCGGATCGGATCGCATGGCAACAGCCATTGGCCCTGTTGTTGGGTTTGGCGTTGTTGGTTGTATCGGTGGTGGTCGGTTTGGGGGGCGCAACCACGCCGCCGCCCGCCGGCGAAGCAGTAGCACAGTTTAGCGATCCGCAATCGTTAGGGGCGCTCCTCTTTACCGATTATCTGTTGCCATTTGAGATTACCGGCTTTATCCTGCTGATCGCAGTGGTGGGGGTGGTGGTTTTGAATCAGCGGGGGAGGAAGATCTGATGGTGCCCACCTCGTATTATGTGTTGCTCAGCGCCATCCTGTTTACGATCGGAGTGCTTGGTGTCTTGCTGCGGCGGAATGCGATTGTCGTCTTTATGTCGGTTGAGCTGATGTTGAATGCGGCCAATTTGGCCTTGGTCGCGTTTGCCCGCGAACGGCTCGGCGTTGAAGCGCAGGTGATCGTCTTTTTCGTGATTACGGTGGCCGCTGCCGAAGTAGCGGTCGGTTTGGCGTTGCTGGTCTCGATCTTCCGCACCAAACGCACCGCAGATGTCGATGAAGTCAGTACATTGAAGGGCTAGCCGGCTATGGAATGGTTGATCTGGCTTATTCCGCTGCTGCCGTTTATCGGCTTTTTGTTGAATGTGTTTGTGATTCGCCGCGAGCGCGAAGCAGGGCTTGTCGCGAGCGGTCTGGTGGCGGCAGCGTTTGTGGTGACGCTGATCGCGGTGGCGATGCTGGCCGGTATGCCACCCGAAGAGCGGCGGATCGTCAGCACAGCGTGGGAGTGGATCAATACCGGTAGCTTCCGGGTGCCGTTTGCAATCATGTTCGACCCGCTCACAGCAGTGATGGCGCTACTGATTACCGGCGTTGGTGCATTGATCCACGTCTATTCGATCGGCTACATGCACGGCGACCCGCGGGTAGTGCGCTATTTTGCCTACCTCAATCTGTTCGTCACCATGATGCTCTTCCTCGTGATGGCGAACAACCTGCTGCTGCTTTTCCTCGGTTGGGAAGGCGTCGGTCTCTGCTCGTTCTTGCTGATCGGTTTCTGGTTCGAGCGCAAGTCGGCCAGCGCAGCGGCGGTGAAGGCGTTTGTGGTGAACCGCATCGGCGATGCCGCGTTCATTCTAGCGATGCTGGCGGTGTTCGCGTACTTTGGCACGCTCAATTTTTATGGCGACGGCGAGGGCGGGCAGCTCGGCTTTCTTGAGCGCGTTAGCGATATTGCCGGTCTGCGCATTGGCCCCGATTGGCAACCGATCTTCGTCAGCACGGCGATCTCGTTCCTGTTGCTGATCGGCGCCACCGGCAAGAGCGCCCAGTTCCCGCTCTTCGTCTGGTTGCCCGACGCAATGGCCGGCCCTACGCCGGTCTCGGCTCTGATTCACGCCGCAACGATGGTGACCGGTGGCGTCTATCTGATGGCCCGCACTGAGCCGTTGTTTGTCGCGTCGTTTACCACGCAGGCTTGGGTGGCATGGATTGGGGCGCTAACTGCGCTGCTGGCCGGCACGGCGGCGATGGCCCAGTGGGATATTAAGCGGGTGCTGGCCTATAGCACCGTCTCGCAGTTGGGCTTTATGGTGGCGGCTTGTGGCATGGGCGCGTATGTGGCCGCGATCTTCCACTTGCTGACCCACGGTATCTTCAAGGCCCTCCTCTTCCTTGGCGCCGGTTCGGTGATTCACGGTACCCACGATACGCAGGATATGCGGCGCATGGGTGGGCTGAAAGACGCGATGCCAACCACTTTCCGCACCTACGTGATTGGGGCCTTGGCGCTGGCCGGCATCGTTCCGTTTGCCGGCTTCTGGAGCAAAGACGAGATTTTGGCCCATGCCATTAGTCACGGTCACACGCCGATCTTTATCATTCTCTTCCTGACTTCGCTGCTCACGGCGTTCTACATGGGCCGGCAAGTGGCGCTAGTCTTCTTCGGTACACAGCGCGATCCGAGCTATCATCCGCACGAAAGCCCGCCAGTGATGACCGTGCCGCTGGTGGTGCTAGCGGTCGGTGCAGTGATCGGCGGCGCAATTAATTTGCCGGTGCTGCACTGGCTAACCGACTGGCTCGAACCGGTGTTGCACGAGAAGGCCGGCGAATTTAACCTCTGGTTGGCCCTGATTGCGACTGCCGGCGCGGTGGGCATGGGTTATCTTGGTTGGTGGATTTACACCACCAATGCGGCCAAGATCAAGATCGGCGGCAAAGATCCGGCCTACCGCTATAGCGGCGACATCTGGGAAGGGATGGAAGAGGCGTGGTATTTCGACCGGCTCTACCAGCGCACGGTGGTGGCCGGTTTCGAGCGGTTGGCCGATTTTCTGGCCCGCGTCTTCGATCCGCAAGGGGTTGACGGGCTAGTTATGGGGGTAGGCCGTTTCTTCGGCGGGCTGGCCAATGGCGTGCGCGCATTGCAAACCGGTTATGTGCGCACGTATGCGCTGGTCTTTACGGTAGGTGTCTTGATTGTGCTCGGTGTGATGCTCTGGTTTGCTCGTTAGCCCTAGCCAGATCGGTCGCCTTCGGTTTGATGAGCGGGTGCGTGGCCAGTTTTGCTGGCTGTGGCTATGGCTGCGCGGGGCATGGGCGTATCGCGATGGCATACAGAGACCGGCGCACGAGAGTCAAACTTCGTTGGCGAATGATGAAGTAGCCGGTAAAGCAGTTTTTCGCGCAACTTCCTGCTCTCGTCGGAGGGCAAACTCCGCTTCCTCCCTCCTCATCGGGGGAGCAAGGAGGGAACGGAGATAACGAGAAACGCGCGTCACAGACAAACAAGGTTTCTCTGGTACGGGAAGGCCGGGGTAGTGGCCGGCGATGGTCTGGCCGGCGCGCTGCTCCACGAGGGAGTGTTATGAATCAGCTAGGCTTTCCGCTCCTCTCGCTCATCCTTTGGCTGCCGGCAGCCGGGGCCTTGGCGCTGTTATTTGTGCCACGCACTAATGCCGAGCTGGCCCGCCGGGTGTCGCTGGCGACGATGGTCATCGGTTTTCTGCTCTCGCTGCTGCTGCCGTTGCGCTTCGAGACCAATCCGATGCAGATCGCGATGGTTGGCGCGCCGCCGGTGATGCAGTTTGTCGAAGAGGCGCCGTGGTTGCCGATCGTTGGCGCCACCTATAGTTTGGGGGTTGACGGTATCAGCCTGTGGCTGGTCATGTTGACCACCTTTCTTGGCCCGATTGTGGTGCTGTCAACGTGGGATTCGGTGCATAAAGATGTGCGTAACTTCCAGATTTTGCTGCTGATCTTGCAGACGGCGATGATCGGCGTCTTTATCGCGCAAGATCTGCTGCTGTTTTACCTCTTCTGGGAGTTTACGCTCATCCCGATGACGTTCTTGATCGGGATTTGGGGTAGCCAAAATCGGATCTACGCCGCGCGCAAGTTCTTTCTCTACACCTTTGCCGGCTCGGTGTTGATGTTGTTGGCGCTTATTGCGCTCCATCTGCTCCATCGCGACGCTATCGCTGCGGTCGATCCGAGTTTTCGCGGCACCTTCAGTTTCAGCCGGTTTGTAAGCGATCTGCGCGCTGGCCGGTTTACCCTCGATACCACGACCGAGCGGCTATTGTTTGGCGCGTTCTTCCTTGCCTTTGCGGTGAAAGTGCCGCTCTGGCCGTTCCACACGTGGTTGCCTGACGCTCACGTCGAAGCGCCGACTGCTGGTTCGGTGGTGCTGGCCGGCGTATTGCTCAAGTTGGGCGGTTACGGCATGATCCGCTATAATCTGACCCTCTTCCCGGCGGCGGCGCAGTGGGCTGCGCCGGCGCTGGCCGTGCTGGCCGTGATCGGCATCATCTATGGCGCGGCGGTGGCCTTTGCCCAGTCAGATATGAAGAAGCTGGTCGCCTATTCGTCGGTGAGCCACATGGGATTTGTCGTGCTCGGCATCTTTGCGCTCAATGCGGAAGGGATCAGCGGCGCTGTGTTGCAGATGGTCAATCATGGCCTGAGCACCAGCGCTCTCTTCTTAATGGTCGGAGTGCTCTACGAGCGGCGGCATACCCGCGAATTGGCCGAGTATGGCGGGTTGTGGAAGGTCATGCCGATCTTTGCTGCCTTCAGTTTGCTGGTCGCACTCTCGTCGGCGGGCTTGCCGGGCTTGAACGGGTTTATTGGCGAGTTTACGATTATCGCCGGCGCGTTCCGTTCGCCGTTACTCGGTTGGGTCTACGTGGCGTTTGCAGTTGGTGGCGTCGTGTTGGCGGCAGCGTACCTGCTCAAGCTCTTTCGAGCGGTCTTTATGGGTGATATCACGCAGCCGGCCAATGCCAATTTGCCCGATCTTAACCGGCGTGAATTAACCGCCTTTGCCCTGCTGAGTATTCCGATTGTGGTGATTGGCATCTATCCGGCGCTCTTCTTTGCCGGCATGCAACATAGTGTCGCGGCGCTGGTGGCCGAATTGATGGCGCAGGTGGCGGGGAGCTAGTGCGCTGCTTGGCATTGAGCCACAATCGTTTGCTATGATGCTCCCTCTTCTGCGTGTGCGGAGAGCAGGAAGGGCGGCAAGCGTTTAGATGCCTATTCATCTGGCTGGCCGGCGCCCAAAGTGATGTGAGGGAAACAGCACATCCTACAACGATGGTTATGGCCGTCGCCGATACAGGCGAGGAGGAGAGAAGATGGATTCATTGACGATCCCGCCGGTGGATCTAGCATTGATGGCGCCCCTCTTGGTGGTGGTCACGTGGGCGACCATCTTACTATTGGTTGATGTGTTCTTTATTCCCGATGGTCGCAAGAAACTGACCGGCTACCTTGCGATCGGCGGGTTGATGGTGGCAGGACTGGTTGGTTTGCCGCTCTGGGGCGTGACCGGCACCACCTTCGGTGGCATGCTGCGGCTCGATCCATTTGCGCTAACGCTTACGTGGATCTTCTTGCTGGTCGGCGTTCTTAGCATTGCGATGTCGCTGGAGTATTTACCCAGCCAAGGGATCGAGCAGGGTGAATTCTATCCACTGATCATGTTTGCCGTGAGCGGCATGATCTTGCTAGCGCAAGGCACCGATCTGATTGTGCTCTTTCTCGGCATCGAGACGCTCTCGATTACACTCTACATTCTGACCGGCTTTGCTTACCCGCGCCTAACCTCGGAAGAGGCGGCGATGAAATATCTGGTGTTGGGCGCGTTTGCCGCCGGATTTTTCGTCTATGGCATTGCCCTGATCTTTGGCGCCACCGGTTCGACCCGGCTTAGCGAGATTGGCGCGTATGCTGCGAGCCGCGGCTTGGGCGATCTCAACCTCACCTTGCTGCTCGGTGGCGCGGCGATGGTGTTGATCGCCTTTGCTTTTAAGGTGGCGTTAGCCCCGTTCCACATGTGGACACCCGATGTCTATGAGGGATCGCCGACGCCGGTGGCAGCGTTTATGAGCGTTGGCACCAAGGGCGGCGCACTAGCGGCGCTGGTGCGGCTACTATTTGAGGGTATGCCGACGCTAAGCGAGTACTGGTTGCCGGTGTTGGCCGGCCTAACCGCATTGACGATGGTGGTTGGCAATTTGGGCGCTGTCGCCCAGACTAATGTCAAGCGGATGCTCGCCTATTCGAGCATCGGCCATGCTGGTTACGTGATGTTGGGGGTGATGGTAGCCGGCGAGCAGCGCGGGCCAGAAGCCTTCATCTTCTATTTACTGGTCTACGCGCTGAGCAATCTCGGCGCATTCGCGGTATTAATTGCGCTTGAGCATCAGGGTGAAAACGCTTGGCAACTTGATGACTTTGCCGGCTTGTACCAACGCCAGCCGCTCCTTGCGGTGGCGATGGCAATCTTCATGTTCTCGTTGGCCGGCGTGCCGCCGACCGCCGGCTTTATGGCCAAGTTCTACGCACTAACTGCCGCGTGGGAAGGCGGGTTGCCGTGGCTGGCGCTGGTGGGTGTGTTGACCAGCGCGGTCGCCGCATTCTTCTACCTGCGCGTGATCATCCGTATGTTCATGACTGAACCGGAAGGCGAACCGGTCCCTGCGCTCAATAGTGGGTTGACGGTAGACATTGTAGTGGCGGCAATTGGGACGATTGCGATTGGCCTCATCCCGGCGCCGGTATTCGCGTTGGTCGAGCGCTCGTTGGTAGCGTTAAGCGGATCATAGGAGGGGCAAGGCGGCTTCTTGCCCCTCTCCGGTACGCCGCCGCGCCCCCACGGCGCGGCGCCGTGCCCCTACGACCCTCCTAACAAAAAGTGAATCGTATCAACTAACACCTTCGCCTCAACCGGTTCCGGCACGATAGCGATTGTCCAATCGCTGGCGTAGGGCACCGATTGCAGCTCGTTCATTGGCAGTGCGCTCACGATTACAATCGGCACATTCGCCGTCGCCTCATCGGCGCGCAAGCGTTCGATCACCTGTTCTTCAGGCGAAGACAACGCCGGCATTGCGACAATAAACAGGGCCGGCAATTCTGCCGGAAGAGTGTCAGGGGTATAAGTTGTGACGCGAAAATCTTGGCCGGCGATCAGCGCCGCCAACCGTTGCGCGGTCGCGCCATCGGTCGAGACAATGGCAATCTCTCGCATGCTTTCCTCCGCATTGCAGTGCGCATGTTGCCCCATTGTAGCACACTGCTGTTCGTTCTGCTACTCTTCGCTGCTGCCGGGCACAATCGCGTTGAAGCCGGCATCAACGTAGTGGATCTCACCGGTGACACCCGATGACAACGACGAGCAGAGGTAGAGGGCGGCATTGCCGACATCCTCGATGGTTACATTGCGTCGCAGCGGAGCGTACTCGGCGAAGTGCTTGTGCAAGCTGCGGAAGTTTGAGATGCCGCTCGCGGCCAGAGTACGGATCGGGCCGGCGCTGATAGCGTTTACCCGAATCCCACGCGGGCCAAGACCGGCAGCGAGATAGCGCACGCTGGCTTCGAGCGCAGCCTTGGCTACCCCCATCACGTTGTAGCTGCCAATCACCTGCCGGGCGCCATGGTAGCTCAGCGTGAGCACGGTCGCGTTGGGCGCAAAGATCGGTTCGGCAGCTTTGACCAGCGCGATCAGCGAGTAGGCGCTAATCTCTAGCGCAATGCGGAACCCTTCGCGGGTGGTGTTGAGAATGGTGCCGCTTAACTCCTCTTTGTTGGCGAAGGCAATCGCGTGAACGAGAAAGTCGATCTGGCCAAACGTCTCGCGGGCGCGTTCCATCAAGGCGGCGATGTCTTCATCTTTGGCAACATCGCATGGCACGATCAGCGGAGCATTGAGACTCTCGGCTAATGGGCGCACGCGCCGTTCAAGCGCCTCACCGAGATAGGTAAAGCCAATCGTCGCCCCTTCGCGGTGGAGTGCCTGCGCGATGCCCCACGCAATCGAGCGGTCATTGGCCACGCCGAGAATCAGCCCCTTCTTGCCTTCCATGAGGCCCATAAGTTATTCCTCCATCTGTTGCGTCACTGAGGATCATTCATGTTTGGGCAAAAGTTATTTCGCCTCACTAGCGCGCCATCTTACCATACTTTGGCGCGCTGGTTTTGGTGCGCATTGATACAAAGAAGGGAGATGTGAGGTTTGTCTAGCAATGCTGTCCTCATTCCCGTAGCCAACATGTGGTAGGATGACCGCATAACGGCGCATCGCATGGGATACGCCTGCACCTTGGTTTTGGAGAGGAGTCTGTTTGTGAGGCTAGATTGGTTGTTTCAGCGGGCGGCGTGGCTAGTGTTGGCCGCGAGCCTCGTATTGGCCGCCTGTGGCGCGCCGTCAGGCCCGACGGTGGCCGGTTCGCCGACCAATGCGCCATCTGCGCCAACCGCATCGTCGGTAGTGGCGCCAGAAGGGGCAATTGCGCGCGTTGGTGATGGTTTTATCTTGCGGCGCGATTTTGATCGCTTCTATCTGCCCGGCGCTGACCCGAAAGCGCTGCTTGATCAGATGATCGATGTCGAATTGGTGGTGCAGGCCGCTCTGCAAGAAGGAGCGACTGTTGATGAAGCCAAGATTGATGAACAAGTGACTCAACTGCGGCTTGCCCAAGCTGGTGGTGATGATGCGCAGTTTGCTGCGTTTTTGCAGAGCAACAACATCGCTGATGAAGCAGAGTTGCGCCGGTTGCTGCGCCGCGATGCCTTGATCGAGCAGATGTTGCTCAAGCATACCACTGCCGAACAGGTGCGCGCGCGCCATATTCTGGTAGCAGCTACACCGGAAGAGGCGGAAGGCCGCAAGGCAACGGCTGAGGCAATCTTGGCCGAATTGCAGAATGGCGGGGATTTCGCTGCGCTCGCTCGGGCGCGCTCTGATGATCCGGGATCGGCGGCCCAAGGCGGCGATTTGGGTTGGGCGCCGCGCGGTGTCTATGTGACGCCATTTGAAGAGGCGGTGTTCAGCATGAAGCCGGGTGAGTTGCGCTTGGTGCAGACCGATTACGGGTGGCATATTATTGAAGTGACCGCTGGGCCTGAAGTGCGTTCATTCGATGATCGATCCCTCCTCGAAACTGCCGCTGGCCAAGAAGCATTTAGCGCCACCTTTTTGCCATGGGTGGCCGAGTTGCGCAGCAAGGCGGAAGCGGACGGTAAGATTGAGGTTCTTGTTGATTTGACGACGTTGACCCAATCGGGGAACTAATAAACGTTCGCGTTCATCTCTATAGTGAAGGGTGGATAGTGTAATTGGCGAGCGATGAGATCATCATGGTGATGGTGCGCGGTAGTGCAACTGCCGTATTTCAAGCCCAACATGAACTTGAGCGGATGCTTCCGTAGGTGATGATAATCGAATATGGCATGCGGCAGTTACACCGCCGCATGCCATACGCACGCTGTGCGATGAGTTATGGTGGCAACTAATGTCTTTGCACAAACTTAGGGTGTTCTCGTGAAGGGATGGTTCGCGCCTGCGCAAGGGGTTGCTGCGGAGGCGAGGGAATGTAATGTATTCCTCCTTTGCCCCGCACACGAGCAGGTGATGGACGTGACGACATGGCAGATATTTTTACCCAGAACTCACGGGTTTTCAACCCGCAGCGAACTTTCTGCTCGCAGGAAGGACGTGATGACCATGATGCATCGTCTTTGGTTGCTCTGCTTATTCGTCCTTGCCGGGTGTAGCGCGGCTCCGCTCCCCCCTACGCCAACCCCGCTGCCACCATCGCCGCTCCCATCACCCCTAGCAGCAACGGCGACGGTGGCGTTGCCGACCGCTGTGCCAACGCTGACGCCGGCTGTTGAGGCGACGCCGGCGCCGGCATCGCCGACGCCGTTAGCCCAGCCAAACGTGGTGGCTCCGGTGTATCCGGCAGAGATCCTCTTTTTGCGGAATGGGACGCTCGTGGCGCTCGATCCGGCGAGCGGGCGTGAGCGGGTGTTGGCTCCTGAGGCGCGTGATGTGGCGATTGATGCTGCTGGCCGCCAGATTGCCATCGCCCATGGACAGACAATAAGCGTGATTGATCGCCAGAGTGGCGAGGCGCGGGTGGTAGTACGTGACCGCGCGGTGTATGGCCTGAGTTGGACGCCTGATGGCTTGTCGTTAGCCTATGCCGCTGCCGCCGATCCACCTACCTTGCCGTTCAATTGGGAGCGCTGGAGCCGCTGGTGCGCGGCGGCGACGGTCGCTATCTTCGATTTGCCTACCGCCACTGAACGCGCAATTGGCCCCGGCTGCGATCCGGTTTTTGCCTCTGATGGTCGCCGGCTGGCTTATGCCTCACCACCAACTGTTCAACCTGCTTTTGTGCCCTTCCCCGGTCAGACCAATGCGGTCCGGCTGGTCAATCGCGCCGGCGCCAATGCATGGAACTTTGCCACTGCTGATGGTTCGCCAGAACAAGGCTATCTAGTTTACGCGCCGGCGTGGTCGCCCGATGCGCGCGAAGTGGCCTATCAACGATTCCTTGGCTATCAGGCGCTGGTTGACGTCAATTTGACAATGATTGCCGATAGTCGCGAGGGGGGAGGTTCGCCAGTCTTGGCCGGCGCTGGCTGGCATCGCCCGCCTGCCTTCGCTCCCGATGGCCAACGGTTGGCGCTGGTTGAGTATAACTTTAGCGATGCGCGCGGCTTTACCGGCTACGACGTCTGGCTGTTGGCATTAGTCGAGCTAGAGGGAGAGCGACGGGAAGTAATGCCGAGTGGCGATCTTATGCTACGCGGTCAACTGGTTGCCCGTGTGCCACGCATTGTTGCCGCAGCATGGTCGCCTGACGGAGATGCTCTCGTAGTGCTGGCACCGTCTGGTTGGAACCCGGCGATAGATCGTAACCAGACACTCTATGTGGAAGAGGCGCCCGGTGAACTTTGGCAACTCTCGTCGAGGGGCGAACCGCAACGCCGGTTGGCGGTACAGGTTGATTTCACTAGCCCGCTGATCTGGGCGCCGGCTGGGTTGGCAACAGCTCAGATTGATGGTGGCGCGATCATGTTTCCGGCTGAGTGGGAAGTGTTGCCGGTTGCGCAGGCTGGCGAGGTGGCAGCGACGGGCAATGGCCGGTTGGTAGGCCGGCGCGCAGTGGCTGACCCGGCTCTTCTGAGCGAATCGGCATGGCCGCGGTTAGTGGCCGATTGGCTGACAGTCGCGCAGGCTGACACGCCGTATCAACTGCCTGACGGCAGCCGGCTGGTCATTTTCACTGGTCAGGCCGCAAATGGCAGTCCTATTGCCGGCGCGGCGCGGCTCATGGATGGCGCGATCGCGATTAGCTATGCGCCGCAGGCCGAGTGGCCGCGTTATCGGGCAACCGGGATTGGGTTGGCGCTGGCCGCAAGGTAAGACAAAGCTATCGCGCGCCGGTTATTGGTCTATAACCCCGCCGCAATCTCATCTAGGCGGGCGCAGATTGAGGCCACATCGTAGCGACGTTGCAAGGCAGCGTCGCTACGATTCTTTGCCGCCATGACGTGTTATAATCTTGCGGTAATGGGTTAAGCTACGTTATGCGAGTGAGGCTACCAATGCAGAACCTATGGCACGATCTGGAGCCCGGTCCAGACGTTCCGAATGTGATTCACGTTGTGGTTGAAATCCCGAAGGGATCGCGCAACAAGTATGAATTCGACAAGCGGATCGGCGCGTTCCGCCTCGACCGGGTGCTCTATTCGGCGGTGCAATACCCCGGCGACTATGGCTTCATGCCGCAGACCTATTACGATGACGGCGATCCGCTCGATGTGCTGGTCATGACCAACTTGCCCACCTTCCCCGGCTGTATTGTCGAAGCGCGCCCGTTGGGCCTGTTCCGTATGCTCGATAAAGGTGAGCCGGATGATAAGGTGTTGGCTGTGTTGCAGTACGATCCCTTCTTCGCCGATTACCACAACTACACCGCTTTGCCGGCGCACTATTTGCGTGAAGTCGAGCACTTCTTCACTGTCTACAAAGACCTTGAAGGCTCACGGGTCGAGCCAGTCGGCTGGGAGTCGGCGGATGTCGCTCGCGAGCGGATCCAGTACTCGATCGATCGCTACTGGGATATGCGCGCCGGTCGCGTGCTCAAGCGAGCCTGACACAGACATCCATGACTTCACGCCGCTCATTGTCACATCGCACAGCCTACTCGGCTGGCGGTGTCATTTATCGGATTGTCGCCGCGCAGGTCGAAGTGGCGCTGATTGCCACCGATCGCGGTGAGCGTTGGGGCCTGCCCAAAGGGCACGTTAATCGCGGTGAGACCGCCGAGGCTGCGGCTGTGCGTGAAGTTGCCGAAGAGACGGGTCTAGAAGGCGTAGTCGAGCGCCATTTGGCGACGATTGAGTATTGGTTTCGGTCGGGCACGGGCCGGGTGCATAAGTACGTTGATCTGTTTCTGCTGCGCTACGAGCGGGGTGAAGTGCGGCCACAGGCGGGTGAAGTGGATGATGCCCGTTGGTTCCCGCTCGATGAGGCGCTGCGCCGCGTTTCATTCGAGCGAGAGCGTGATGTGCTCTTGCTAGCGCAGCAGGCGTTGCAGCGCGCCGCAGATGAGGCGAAACCGTAAAGGGCGCAGAGACTGCGACTGGCCGCTGCGCTGCTTTGCTCCCCCAAGGAGAACGTGCGCTATGAGTTATATCATTGAGGTGCTTGTCGATGAGGGGATCGAAGTTGATGCGGCGCTAGTCGAGCGCGCTGCCAGCACTGCGCTAGCCGCCGAACAGGCGCCTGCTGGATGTGAAATCGGCATTCGCATTACCACCGATGCCGAACTGCACCGGCTCAACCGTGATTTTCGCGGAGTAGATGCGCCGACCGATGTGCTCTCGTTTGCCGATGATGGCGATCGCGGGCCGTTTGTCGTTGCGCCCGATCAGCCTCGCTATCTCGGTGATATTGCGATCTCGTACCAGCGGGTGCTGGCGCAGGCGGCAGAATATGGCCATAGTCCGGCCCGCGAATTGGCCTATCTGACCGTGCATGGCGTCTTGCACCTGCTCGGCTATGACCACGAGCGCGGCCCCGCCGACGAGGCCGCGATGCGCGCCCGCGAAGAGGCGGTCATGGAAGTGTTGGGGTTGCCGCGGTGACAGTAGGGGAACAGTGACACTGTCTCCCTACCGTCGCCGACCAAACATTTGATCGATCCCGTAATCGATCACTAAATAGAGCGCGATCGCCAACAGCAACAATCCCCACCACGGCATCTGCACCCAGATCACGATGTGCAGCCGCGACCAGATCAACCAAAAGACGAACACTATGATCAACGTGCTGATCAGCGAACGGAGTTGGCGCGGCATTTGGTTACTCCCAGTCGTCATCTTCGGCAGGTAGCGGTGGCATTGGCGGTGGCGGCGCAACTGCACCGGCGACACGGATGTGTTCGCAAATGGTGGCCCGGTGCCCAAGCACTAGCACGCGGTGGCGAGCCGTGGCGCGCAAGACCGGCGCCGCGTGAGCGCGGGCGCGATCGAGGAGTTGCTGATCGGCTGCTAGTGTCACCAGCCGTCCGCCCGGCTTGAGCACTCGCGCAATCTGGCGCAATACATCACGGTACAGCTCATCGAGGTCTTCACCCTCGCCGATCTGGGTGCCGAAGGGCAGATTGACCGCCACCTTCGTCACGCTTTCGTCAGGCAACGGCAACTTCGCTGCATTCCACCGTCGTATCTCAATCTGGCCGCGCGCGCCACGCAGGTTGGCTTGCATCGCCGTCACTGCCGCCGGGCTGATGTCACCGCCGTAGAGCATGGCAAATGGCCCTGCCGCTGCCCGTTCGAGCAACAATGTGCCAGCGCCGGCCATTGGGTCGAGAAAGATGTCATCGTCAGCCGGATAGGTTAGCATCACCATGGCTGCCGCCAATGCCGGGCGTAACGAGGCCGGCAGATGCGCGATCTTGCCGCGCAGCCGCAACGAGGGGTCCGAGAGACGAATCGCCACGATCAACTCTTGCTCGATCAACGTTGCCCAGACCTCCAGATCGGCCTCTTCCTCGATCGGCTGCCAGCGTCCCGGCCAACCATCGCGGATGGCGTCAGCAACGGCCCGGCCTAGCTCGCGGCGGTGGAAGCTATGCTTGCCGACCATGCGAGTCACAACGCGAAACGTGCCGTTGCGCTTGCCGCCATTCAACCGCCGCCAAACCTCGAGCGCCGGTTTGACCGCCTCTTCGTTGCGCGTGGCAGCGTGGATCTGGCGCAGCCCGCGATCGTCGGGCGCGATTTTGAAGCCGCGCGTCGCGACCACGAAGACATCCTCAATCGTGCGTAGCGCCAACAATGGGCGCGGTGATCCTTGATGATCAAGCAGGATCAGGTCGTTGCGGGCCGGCACGCCGCGTATGCCGATTTGGCGCGGAGCTGGTCGATCCGAGTCGGGCCGGATCTTCTGCTCGACTTCGCGCCATGTAAGCGCAGCAAGGCCGGGCAGGGTTTGCAGTGCGTAGAGCATAAATAGTTAGAACTTCTAAATAGTTTCAATGTAGGCAGTGATGATCTGATAGAGAGTTACTAAACTCGCAATATCTACCCATTCTTCCGCCGAATGCAGCCCTGCGCCGATCGGGCCGAGGCAGATAGCCGGCACGCCGATATGCGAATAGTAGCGGGCATCAGTAGCGAAGTGTTCGCGGTAGAAGCGTGGCGGCTGGCCGGTGTGGCGCTCGATCAGGTCGGCGATCTGGCTAACCTCGTGGTGTTCGGGATCGGTGCGCAGGCCGGCGCTGGCCATCACGCTGACAAACTCGGCGGTGGGGAACGCGGCTTGCAAATCGGCCTGAATCGCTTCTGGCGTCGTGCCGGCTGTCCAGCGAATATCAAATGTCACTAGCGCCTCTGCCGGTACCTGATTGCGCGAGCCGGCCCCGACCCGAATTTCGGTCGGCGTGACCGAGGTGCGCCAGTCGTGTGGGCCGCTTGGCGGCGGGTAACGTTCGGTAATCGCCGCAATACCTTGAGTGAGGCGGTACACCGGGTTGTCGCCTTCCCATGGCCGTGAACCGTGGGCAGCGCGACCCGGAATGCGCAACTGTGCCCACATGCCGCCTTTGTGCTCAAACATAATCCCTAGATCGGTTGGTTCGAGGCAGAGCATAAAGTCGCATCGCCAGCCTTCGTCGCGCAGCCGGCCAGTGCCATGGCGTCCACCGATCTCTTCGTCGGTGACAAACTGGAAACCAACGTCTGGCGGGTTAGGGCGAGCGGCCAGATCGCGGATCAGGCGCATCATTACCGCCACGCTACCTTTCATATCTTGGCTGCCGCGCCCATAGATCCGGCCATCACGCACCTCTGGCACGAACTGATGCGGCTGGCCGACCACCACGTCAAGGTGCCCATTCAGCATCAGCCGTGGCGCGCGAGTGGGGCGCAGCGTTGCCACTAGCGCCGGTTTTTCTTCGACGCTGCTACGTTCGAGATGGATGCCCGGCACATCGGCCAGATAATTGGCGACGTAATCAATCGCCGCCTGCAATTGATCAGGCCGGCTGGCGATGGTCTCAAACCGGATCAAATCGCAGGTCAGGCGCGTCAGTTCATCGGCAAGTTCACTCATACTCTCAATCCTGATCACGGTTGGCGCGCAGATGCAACGACGTTTGGCGGCGTTGCGCCTGCGCGCCCGATCGTTTTGGCGCTTTTCCTAGTGTACCACAGCCACAGAGACTGGTCGTGATCCAGCTTTGGAGTTTTTTCAGATTACGGGCCGTGCAAGCCTCGTAGGGGATTGCACAGCCTAAGCGGAGGCTTGTTCGGTTAGCTCTTACCTTGCCACCAACCGGCTGAACGGCGGCAAAATGCCGGGAGCGACTGCCCCAACGAGTGCGTAGAGGCGCGCCTTCCAACTAGGGTAGATATGGCGGCGGCGCGCAGCGATGCCGGCAAGGCTGGCCCGCACGACCGGCTCCGGCTGATCGACCATCCATCCCGGCACCCGCCGTTTTGGCCCGCCGCCGTATTGCGGCGCGTCGAGAATGTCGGTTTGGGTAAAGAAGGGGTAAACGGTGCTGACCCGATAACCATCGGCGGCGAGACCATCGGCGAAGCCGCGCAGGCCGAATTTAGCTGCGCTGTAGACACTGATATTGGGCAGCGCAGCCCGGCCAAGGATTGACGAGATAAAGACGATTTGGCTATGGGGGCGGTTGTGCAAGACGGGCAAGAGCGCCGCTGTCAGCCGGATTGGGGCGTGCAAATTGATGCGGAGCAGCCGTTCAGCGGCATCGGCCGGTATGGCGTTCAGCGGCCCATAAAGCCCAATGCCGGCATTGTGAATAATCAGATCAAGATCGGGCGCCACTTGCAGCACTTGCTGGGCCAAGCGGTCGCAACTAGCTGGGTCGCTCAGATCGGCTGGCAAGAGCGCGCGAATGCGACCGGGATGCGCGCTCGATTGGCTGCGGGCGGCAAACTCAGCCGCTGCCGTCAACCGTTGCGGGCTATGGCTACTCAAGATTAGATCGGCCCCGGCAGCCAGCAATTGGCGGGCAAACTCGCGCCCCAGCCCGCCGCCAGCGCCGGTCAGCAACACAACACGGCGGACAAACGCGCTCATACTGCATCCTCATCATCGGTTGCCAATCCTTCAATCTCGGCGAGACTCTGCTGGCAAGCCATTTCGAGCCGGTTCAAACGGCGCTGGAATTGGTTGAGGGCAAAGGTGCTGAAGGTCTCGATCTGCAAATCGAAGGGCATCTTGTCATAGCTGGCAAAGATCTCGTCAATGACCCCCATCGCATGCAAGAGTAACTCGTTCATCCGCTCGACAATATGATCCCAAATGCGCGCATCGGTCGCGATCAAGCGCGAGAGCAGATAGATGCCGTAAGCAATGTGGCGCGACTCGTCTTGCTTGAGCAGGCGGATGCCCTCGCGGATGCCGGGCATGAGGTTGTGGGTGTCGAGGATAGTAAAGTAGCCGTGGTAGCCGGTCTCGGCCAGCACACCTTCGACAATCATATTGTAGGTCAGCGACGCTTCGGCGAGGTTGAATGGCGAGGGATCTTGCTCAAGCCGATGCATCGCTGCTGGTAACGCTTCGTAGATCAGCGCGCGGTAGCTTGGAGTGTGATAGCGGCTGAGATCAGGATGGACACGCGCCACTTCGCTGATGAAGCGAGCGAAGAAATCGGTATGCTTGGCCTCTTCAAACAAGAAGGTGGTGAGGAACAGCTCCTCTTCCAAACGGCCATCGCGAGCGACAGCGCCAATCAGCGGCAGCAAGTCGAGCGTCACCGCTTCTTCACCGGCTTGGAAAAGAGCGGTCAAGCGCAAGAGCAGGTCGCGCTCTTCGTCGCGTAGTTGCTCCCAGTCGTGGCGATCGCGGCTGAGGTCAAGCAGCGACGGGTTCCAGATACCAAACTGCTTAGCTTTTTCAAACAGGCGCATCGGCGGGCTGTTACGGCGCAGGCCACGGCTGGTGGTGATGAAATCCGTGTGGGTCATCCTGTCCTCCTGATTCGTTCTCAAACCCAAAGACGCGCAGCAGAAGCAATGCTCTTTCGTCTCAGCGTTTACACGCTAGACGGCTCGATCAATACCAACCGCTCTAGCATAACCGTTCCAGCCCATAGCGCCACTTCCGGGATGGGCGAAGCGGCCAGCGCGGCTACGGCCTGTAATGCGGCAGCATTCGTCAACCCAGCGCAGTGTTGATCGAGCGCCATAATGGCGGCGTAGCGTACCGTTGGCGGTGGTTCATCAGCGCTGGCCAGATGGAAAAGGAAGCTAATGACTTCCTGATCAGCCTGCTGTTCGAGCGCAGCGATCGCGTGGCAACGCAATCGCGCTGCCACCGTTGGATCGCCGGCCACCGAGCGAATGAGCGGATCGGTAGGCGCAATAGCGCTGAGGTGTTGAAGGGCAAGGAACTTCAACACAGCCGAAGCCTGCGGGTTTGTGAGTGGTTGCCGGAGCGCCGGATGCAGCGGATCAGCAGCGGCGAGCAAGGGAAAGGCCTGCGTTTGCAGGGCTGGGTATGGAGAAAGCAACGCTTCAACAAACACCGGGATAGCTTCGCTGGCGGCGTTTGGGCTGAGCGCAGCGGCAGCGGCAAGCCGGACAGCGAGGTCGGGATGACTGCGCATGAGGCGGCCCAAAATTGGGATAGCGGCCTCAGCGTGGGCAGCGAGGGCATTGACCGCTGCCAAGGCGCAGGCACGGTCAGCATCAAATGCCAGACGGTGCAAAAGGTTAACCGGCACTGGACGGTCACTGCGGCTCAGCGCGCGGAGCGCTGCGCTGCGGATTGGGTCGGGCTGCACAGCAATCAATTCGATCAGCTGCTCAACCGGCGCCGCAACGATGGCATCGAGCGCTGCCGCGCGGATGGTCGGCGCTTCCTGATCATTAATGACGATAGCCATAAGCGCTGGCGTTATGGTTGGATTGGTGCTCCGACCTAATGCCTGCAGCGCTGCTAGCCGCACCGGTTCAGTGTTATCCGCGCCGGCGAGTCGCAGCAGCTTCTCGGTAATAGCCGGCTCGAACGGTGGGATCAAGCGGTCAAGCGCAGCGCAGGCAAGCTCGGCATCGGTTGCTTCCGCTAGTTTCAGCAGCGTATGTGTGCTATCAGGCCGTTCGGCGATCGCTTGCAGTGCCGCCGCGCGTAAAGGCGGGTCGCGTTGGGCTATGCGCGCGATAGTGACAAGGTCAATGGATGGATCGGCAGCCAGTAGTTCGGCTAATGGCCGGGGAGCGCTGGTGTCATGCAACGCAACGTTGGCTAGCGCGCCGATAGCCGGGGTTAGCGCGGGCTGGTTACGTCCAATTTGACCAAGCGCGCGCGCTGCGGCACTCGTAATCCATAACACATGGCGGGCAATTAGAGCTGCAGGCCGGTCGAGCGGTCCTTCAACTGCGCCGGCCAGCGTATCAGTGGTCACAATCAGATCGGCCAAGAGCGCGCGGATGTTCGGTTCATGAGCTTGTGCCAACCATTGATCGCTCGGCCCGATCAACGCCGGTAGTGCGGTGATCCATGCTTCCAGCAGGTGAACGCCATAGGTTGGCGCGAGCAAGCTGCCCAAGCTGGTCAACGCCTGCTTGCCGCCGTGTTGGCTAAGCGCGGTGATAATGGTCGTGGTCAGTGTGGCGTCGAGGTCTGGTTGGCCGATAGCAGCGAGCAAGATGGAACGTGCAGCTAGCGCGGTAGGATGATGCGAACCGGCGAGGAGGCCAAGCGTTTGGGCGACTGCCCGGCGTACGAGCGGCGGATGCTGGCGGCCCAAGCAAGGACCGAGCAATACGGTTGCTTGCGGATGCTGCGCCAGTTTGCGTGCCGCAGCCGCGCGAACAACCGCCGGCTCATGTTCGGCGTGCAACAGGCGGGTAAGGAGTTCCCAGCCGTTCGGCAGACGGTGTAGCCGACCGATAGCGCGCAGGCGTAAATCAAGCGACAATCGGCTGCTCAGCGCGAATCCAGCCAGAAACGTATGGCCAGCGGGGGTAGCAGCTAGATCCTCAAGCGCTTCGTCACGGGCTTGCCACGACTGGTGCGGTTGGGCAACAAAGCGTGCCAGTTGGTCAAGATGGCCGCTGCGCAACCAAACAGCGCGGACTGCCTGCCGCACCTCAGCGACCGGATCAACCGCCGCTTGCGCAAGCTCACCCGACGGTAATGCTGCCGGCGCAAGCGCGCGCAAGCTGGCCGGGAGGCCAGTGTGTAACAGTAACTGGCGCGCGATCAGGTGTTGCCGTTCGCTGCCCGCAGCGCCACTGAGTAACAGGCGTAAGCCAAGGTACAACGCCGGATCGGCTAATCGCTCGATGGTGCTGGGTTGGTTTATGGCGAGAAGGCAGCGACCGGCTTGGCTGATTAGATCAGCGTAAGCGGGCAATGGTGGCGGTAGCATTCGTTGCCGGCAGAGCAGATCAATCGCGTGCCAGCGCAGCGTAGGCGGAGCATCGCTGGCGTCAAGCAGGGTGATGAGTAGTGATACGCTTGCCGCTGGCGCAAGCTGGTTCACAATCCGTTCGAGCAAGAAACTGGACTGATCCGGTTGGGTGCGGCAAATATCAATCAGAATCACCGGCAAGGCTGGCGCGAGGGTGGTTAATGCTTCACCGCCGTGCTGGCAAATGTCATCAAGCAGTGGCCGGCTGAGCGCCGGATCAAGCCGTGGCCGCTCGCGCAGGGCGCGCGCTAACAACAACAGCCGCTCTGTGGTTGTCAGGTTGGCCTCGTACAAGCTATTGATGATAGGACGTGGATCTGGCGCAGCGCCGAATGCGATCGGCACGCATAGCGCGCGCCAATGAGGGCCGGCGTGGTGCAGTGCTGACGGATCGGGCGCAGGTTGGGTGGCAAGGGCGACCGCCTGCCGGTATCGCTGATAAGCGGTATACCCAATCCGCCAACTCGCTTGCTCGTCAATCGTTGTCAAAATCGGCGCCACAAAGGCGGCGGCCCGTTCGTACAAGGCGGCCCGTGAAACCGGCCAACCGCTAAGGGGCTGGGTTAGTGCCAGCAAGATCAATTCAGCCGGACGCTCGCGTAGCAAGATCAACGGATCGCGATCAAACAGTGGCAGGATGTCAGATGGGGTGCTGTGCGGAAAGAGGTGTTGAATCCACGCTATCAACCGATCGGCATGCAGTGGCGCGATGGCGTGATGGCGAAATCCCGGCCACAATTCTCCCGGCGGGAGTGTCATCACCACCCGCGCCTGCGGCCAGCGTTCGCTTAGCTGAGTCAGAAACCGTTGCCAGATCCCACGGCGGGCGAGTGGCAAATCTTCCCAATCGTCAATCAGCAGTAGGCAGGGTAGATTATGCTCGAGCGGATTAGGTGAGAGGTTCAACCTAGCGAGCGTGCGTGCAGTAATCGCTCGCGGTGTCAAGCTAGGGGTGTCAAGTTCGGTCAGCGACAGCCGCACCAATGGCACGCTAGGCTGATCATCTAACCAACGCCGGGCAATTTGCGCAAGGACAAGGCTACGCCCACTAGCCGGCGGCCCAATAATGGCGAGGTGACTCGGCGCGTCGCATATCGTTGCCGGATCAACATCGAGACCGAAAGGGAGTGCAAATGCTGCTGGCAGCATTTGCGCCAATGGCTCGCTCGCGAGCCAGCGTTCGATGGCTGCGCGCACATCACGCGGCAGCCGGCGCGGCAAAAACAGTTCGCGGAGCGCGCGCGGCACAAAATGGAGTTCAGGACCTTCGGCGCTCCGCTCGTGCATGTCTTCATTCCCCGGCAGTGACACTCACCTTGTCTTGTCTAGAAGAAGCCGCGACCGGCGCTCTTAGAAAGGCGTGGATCGAGCGTGCCGGCAAAGGCTTGCAAGCTTTCAGCATCAAGCCGCTCTAGCGCCTCAAGCTCTTCTTCCGTGAGATCATAACCGGCGCACGCAGCGCGCGCATCGGCGATCAATTGAGCGCGAAACTCGGCATCGACGACAGCGCGACCGATGACTTGCTCAACGGCTGATTGTGACATGTTAGACCTCCCCTGCTTGTTCAGCCAGCCGGCGCAGTTCGCCGTTGGCGCCAATCGTAGCCAATTCATTCTTGGCAAATTCTATATACGCACGAGCTTCAGGAAGGTTGCGTTGGTAAAGGGCATGACCGAAACGCGCGGCGGCGCAGGCGTGCTCGAAACGGCAATTAATAGCCGTAAAGATCGTCATTGCGCGCGTGAAATAGTCACTAAATGGCTCGCCGCGTTCCGCAGCAATCTCTCCCATCAGTCGTAGAGCGACAGCCTGATCTAGCCGGCTACCGATCTGTTCGGCTTGTTCGGCGGCGCGCGCTGCGTATTCGGCGGCCGTTTGTAATAATCGTGCGCGCTCAGCATTTTGGTCGGCTTGGCGCGCCTGAGCCAACAGCGCTTCGGCAGACGCGCACAATGCCTCGACGATTAACTGCGGCACTTTAATGTGCTCGCCGATCTGGCAGGCCTCTGCGGCATAGGCAAGCGCAGTCTTCGGATCTCCATTCGCCGTTGCCGCCAACGCTGCCAAGGCTAAGGTGTTGCCATATTGGTAAGTATTTTGCAATTCGGTATAGAGCTGTAACGCCTGTTGATAGGCGTGTAGCGCTTGCTGGTAGTCGCCGCGCGCGTAAGCGATAATACCGAGTGTATCATCAGCCTGAGCCATGCCAAGGCGATCCCCCATCTCTTCGCACAGCGCTAGCGCCTCGCGACACGCTGCTTCGGCTGCATCGTAGTTGGCCAACCGGTAGTGGGCGTAAGCGGTATTCAGCAACGCGCTCGAGAGAGCATATTTTGCGCTCCCTTTGCGCGCCAACTGCTCTGCCCGGGCGTAATGTTCGATCGCAACCGCATAATTACTCTGCAACTGCTCAAGATAACCGAGATTGTTGTTCGTGCGCGCGCAGCCGTGGACGTCGCCAATCGCCTCTTGCACGCTCAAGGCATTCAGGAAGTGGTAACGGGCGCGTTCGTAACGTCCTTGCATGCCGTGGATCATGCCCAGTTGTTGCTGAAGTTCAGCTTCGATCCACTCATCTTCGATACTGCGTTGATCATCGCGAATGCGCGACAGTCCGGCTTCGCACATGGCGAGCGCTTCATCAAACGCGGAGAGGCGGGTCAGGGTTTGCGCTAGATCGGCGGCAATTGCCGCCAACAGCAATGGCGGTGTGCGGTTGATAGCTGCGCCGGCAATTGCTTCCGCCTTGCGCAAACGCTCAAGCGCCTCTTGATAGCGGCCTTGCTTTTCAAGCGCAGCGCCCCACGAACGCAACGTCTCTGCCTGTACGACCGGCGGCAACTGATCGTTCCCCAACTCTAGCAAGCGTTGGTACGTTTGTTGCGCCTCATCATATTTACCGATAGCCGCCAAGGTTTCGCCGAGCGCCTCCATCGCTTCCCACAGCCGCGGTTCATTGCCCCGTTCGCCGATAATGTCGAGCGCCCAGCGGTAATAGGTTATTGCTTGCTCATTCGCGTATTCGTCGCGGGCCAAATGGCCGGCCAGCAAGAGGTATTGGATGGCGCGTTCCGGCGCATCGCTCAGCCGGTAGTGGTGAGCCAGTAGATAAATCGGGCTAGCGATCGCGCGGACGGCGCGGGTCATGAGGGGGCCGTTCCGGCCAATCTGCACATACTGATGCTGGCGCGTAATGGCAAACTCGTGCCGGATCTGGCGCAATTCTTCGGCATACCGTTGCTCAAGATACTCGCCAATCCGCCGGTGCAGTTCACGCCGGCGCGCAAAGAGCATGCTTTGGTAGGTGACTTCGTGTAGAAGCGCATGCCGGAAGGTATGAACCCGTTCTGGCACTTCTCGTTCGAGCAAGGTGAGTTCTTGAGCATCAAGCTGGCTGATGTATTCGATCAGCCGGCGAGTATCTTCGCCGTATACCGATTGCAGCACCGGCAGCGGAAATCGTTGGCCAACGACCGCTGCTACTCGCAACAAAGCCCGTGAGCGTTCATCGAGCTGATCGATGCGGGAGAGCAACAAACCGCTCAAGCTGTCGGGCAGTTCATCGAGATTGGTATTGCCCTGTTGCACTGCGCGCACTAGCTCTTCGATGAAGAGCGGGTTGCCGGCGGCGCGAGCAATAATTTGTGCTTGCACCTGTGGGTCAAGCCGGGCCCCAGCGGGAATAGCGGCAATCAGCGCCGCGCTATCTCTTGCCGGCAATTCGCTGAGGGTCAACACTTCAGCGCCATCGGCCAGAGGGTTGTCGTCCCATTGTAATGTGTCGCGGTGCAATCCGAGCAGAAAGATTCGGGCTTGCGCAATCGAACTCGCAATATATCGCCAGAGTTCGAGCGAGATCCGGTCAGCCCACTGTAAGTTGTCAAAGATAAGAATCAAACCATTGGCCGCCGCAGTGGTATGGACGATTGCGCGTATAATCTCAAATCGGCGCGTTTGCCGTTGCTGTGGCGAGAGCGAACGGGTCAGCGCGTTGTCGTCAATATCGAGTTTCACCAAATCGGCGACAATCGGCGCCCACTCGTCTTCAATTCCAGCCGCCGCCAGCGCCTTTCGCAAATGGGCAGCGCGGGTGGCTTGCTCGGCTCCAGCGGGAATCGCGCACAACGCTTGCAGGACATCACTCCACGGCGCGTAGGGAGTGCTCTGTTGGTATGACAAACAGCGCACGGTAACGATCTTGACCGAGCGGGGTGCGCTCGTCACCAGCAGTTCAGCCGCCAACCGCGTCTTGCCAATACCCGCTTCGCCACTTATCCGCGCGACCCGGCCACGACCGGCTAGGGCGATTGCCAAGCGCTCTTGTAACCAAGCAAGCTCATATTTCCGGCCAACAATAGCATGTTGGGTAGATGGAACGGGCGCTTCGCGGATGCCTACTAACCTGAGCAATTCGATCGGTTCGCGCTTGCCGCGGGCGCTGATTACACGCGAGTCAGCGAAAGCGATGGTTGTGCCAACACTGATCGCAAACGGAGTTGTGGCCCGAATCTCGCCCCAGTCGCTGTGGGCCATGACTCGCGCTGCGACATTTACCGCGTCACCCATCACGGTGTATTCTTTGCGTTCAACGTCGCCAACGTTGCCGGCAAAGACGTTCCCGCTGTTGAGGCCGATCCGTAAGCGTAGATGATCAAGGGCGATGCCGGCTGGCTGGGCCGTGGTCAATGTCTGGAAGGCGCGCTGTAATTCGAGCGCGGCGCGGGCTGCGCGTTCGTGATGATCTTCTTGCGCGATTGGCGCGCCAAAGATGGCGAGGAGCTTGCTGCCTTCTGTCGCTAGATCAATTTTGTTGACATAACCGCCATACTGTTCAATCGCCGTGAAACAAACCCGCCACACTGCGTCGATCACGTGTGCTGTGGTTGTAGCCGGTAACGTCTCAACTAGCGGCGCTAACCCTTCAATCTGCGCAAACAAGATCGAAACTGGGCGCAGATCGGCTTCCAATTGGGGCCGCTGTGGCTCGGCGATAATCCGATCAACCAAGATCGGCGGGAGGTACGGGCTGAGCCGTTCGAGCGACCAGATGAGATGCAGAGCGGTGTCGCGGGTTGGCGGTGGTGGCACAGCGTGTGGCGGTGACGATACTTGCGGCGCATTGCCGGTAATTGCGTGCAACTTTATGTAACCATCGATGAGCGCATCGCCTGTTGCTCGCCCCTCGACCATCGCCCACGCCTGCGGCCCCAGCACAATCTCGCCTTTCCCACCCAATTCCTCGGCGCGCGCCACTCGCTCAACGCACGCGCCCATAGCGCTGTAACGCAGCGATTCAGACCTGCCGGCGCTGACCAACGCCACTCGGCCACTCTCAACCCCGATATGCATCGTCAGGGGGAACGAGCCGATTCCGGGCACTTCGCGGACAAAGCCGGCTTGGGCGTCTAACATGTCGCGCGCAACGACAGTTGCGGTGTAGGCGTGGTCAGGGTCGGTAAAGAGAACGAGCAGCGCATCGCCGCCAAACGTGAGCAGATCGCCGCCTGCCTGCTGGATCCGGCGAATCAACGCGCCAAAATAGGTATTGAGCGTATCGGTAACGATTTCGGCCCCTTCCCGGCCCAAACTGCTCAACCGTTCGGCTAACGCTGTCGAGCCGCTAATGTCAGCGAAGAGAAGGGTGCCGTCAACCCATTCAAGCCACGGCTGATTGTCGGTAGTTGCTAAACGGTAAGTAACTAGCCGGCGGGGGAGGTATGTTGTCAAAGCGTATTGCGCGTTGGCAAGGTGGGCACACGCTGCGTATAGCTCGTGTGGCCGCAATTCATTGCTCAGTAGTGCCTGAGCCTGCGTGGCGCCGAGGTAGCGGGCGATGCGGTTGCGATCGAGCTGAGTCAAGCTATGCTCTGACATCGGCAGGCCGATCTAATGTATTGACAGTCAGATGGTTTTTTCGCGTGTCGCCTTCAATTATAGCATGACGAACTGGGCGCTGACAGCCCCTTGTCTTAAACCACTGGTACTAATTTTGATCGTAGGCTGGAGTCGATCAAGACACGGCTGGTAATAGCTAGTAGACAAATTCTTCAATGTGATAGATGACCACCTTCGCACCAGTGCCAATCACCGCGCGCGCGCCGCGCTTCAGCTCTTCTAGTTGGGCACTGATCGCGGTTTCGGTCAGCGGAGGGCTGGCATGCGCCTGCAACTGGGCAAGGTAGGGGCTATCGGGCGGCACAATGAGTGGCGAGAGGTAGACAATGTCTTCCGGGCCAAGCGGCATTGCCGCCAACGCTGCGAGCGAATGCTGCACATGCTCGGCGGCAAAACGCTCGCCGCCGGCCCCCACTAGCAGAATCACACCTACCGCAATCCCAGCGGCTTTGATAGTGCGCACTGCCTCGATGGCCTCTGCCGGCGAGCCGGGTTTGTTCAACAGGCGAAAGACGGTCTCGTCGCCGCTCTCTAGCCCAAGGTAGATCCGGCGCACGCCAAATGCGGCTAGTTCGCGGTATTCGGCCAATGTTTTGCGTTCGGCGCCAAAAATGTCGAGAAAGGCGTAGATGCCCTTGAAATCAGCGTCTGGCCCAATCGCAAACTCGTCGTGAACGACGCGCAGAAGCTCGCGCAGCCGTGGTTGCGGAATAATCAGCGCGTTGGCGTCACCGAGAAAGATGGCCATGCGCAGCCCCAACCCCGCGCCAATGAACTCCTTCACCCGGTGGATGTGCTCGCGAAAGGAGGGTGGTGAATGAATCCGAAAGGCGCGGTCGCGATAGAACGTGCAGAAATGGCAGCGATTCCAGCTACAGCCCTCGGTGGCCTGCAAGACCAGTGCGCGATACTGATCGGGCGGCAAGATGCTGACCGGCTTGTAGATGGCGTGAAATCGCTCGCGTTCCGCTTCCAGCCGTTCCACATCCCACCGGCGGATCCGCTCGAACCAGTCGCACGCTGCTGGTGGCGCTTCAGTTTCGATGCGCTCAATCATGCGCCGAGCATCTGCTAGTAACTCAGCCAACAGCGCGCGCCGCTCGTCCGTGGGCAGTTTGCGCCGCTCTTTCTGGCCGGGCGCGAGCGCGCGTTTGAGCAGCACCTCGCCACTGAGGCCGCGCACGTAGTTCGTGCCGTGGCGAAAGGCGACGATTGGCCGGCCTTCGCCATCGAACGAAATAATAGTGCGCATTGCCTCGGCGATCGTCACATGGTGGCGTTGCAGGTTGAGGGTGATGTCTGTTGCCATGGTTGGGTTGTTCTGCCAACCAGTTGTTGGGCCAGCGCCGTCGCTACGAAGGCAACAACGTATCCCACCACAACCGGCCTTGCCGCCGCTGCATCAGATCAACGTGAATATGTTTGATCTCGGTGTACTCATCAAGGCCGTATTGGCCCATTTCACGGCCAAACCCGCTCTGGCGATAGCCGCCAAACGGCGCGCGCGGGTTGAGCACGTGGTGCTCGTTGATCCAGACGGTGCCGGCGCGGATGCGCTGGGCAACCGCTAACGCTTGTTGCAAATCACGCGACCAGACTGACGCCGCAAGGCCATAGATGCTATCGTTAGCGATTCGGATCGCCTCGCCGATTTCATCGTAGGCTATCACCGCTAGCACCGGCCCAAAGATCTCTTCGCGCGCAATGCGCATCTCAGGCCGCACGCCGGTAAAGATAGTCGGCTCGACATAGTGCCCGTATGCAAACGCTTCACCCAACGGGCGCCCACCGCCGATCGCGACCGTTGCACCCTCTTCACGGCCAATCGCGATATAGCGTTCAACCTTCTCGCGCTGCCGTTCGCTAATCAGCGGGCCGATGTCGGTCTCTAGGTCCATCGGGTCGCCGATCTTCATCCCGCGCACCCGCTCGACCAGCCGCTCTACCACGGTGTCGTGCAATCCACGCGGCACCAACAAGCGTGAACCGGCTTCGCATAGTTGGCCGGAATGGTAGAATGCGCCCCACAATACACCATCAACCACTAGATCGAGATCGGCATCGGGCAGCACAAGCATCGCATTCTTGCCGCCCAATTCCAGCGTCACCCGCTTGATCTGGGGCGCAGCCAGCGCCATGATCTTGCGCCCAACCTCAGTGCTGCCGGTGAAGGCTACCTTATCAACCGCCGGATGGGCAGCAAGATATTCGCCGACCTCGTTGCCGGGGCCAAGCACCAGATTGATCACGCCTTTTGGCAAGATGTTTAGCTCGTGAATAGTCTGGAAGATGGCGATGGTGCTGAGAGGGGCCAGCGACGAAGGCTTAAAGACGACGGTATTGCCGGTTGCCAGCGCCGGGCCGAGTTTCCACGCCGCCATGCAGAAGGCATAATTCCATGGAATGATCTGCGCGCAGACGCCGATCGGTTCGCGCCAGACAAAGTTCCACGACACGGTAGGTAGATCGTTCCATGGTAGCGGCTCGTAGGGGTGTTTGCGCGCCATCTCAGCGCAGCCGCGCAGTATTTCGAGGCCGAGCGTAATATCGTTGTAGGTGGTTTTGCGCAGCGGCACTCCGGCATCGCGCGCTTCAATCTCGGCCAGCTCGAAGTTGCGCGCTTCGAGCGCGTCGGCGATCGCATGCAAGATTTCGGCCCGGCGCGCCGGGCTGGTATGCGGCCATGGCCCTTGATCAAACGCGGCGCGGGCAGCGGCAATCGCCCGATCAACATCGGCGTGGGTTGCGCTGGCGCAGGTCGCTAGCGGCTGGCCGTTCGCCGGATCATAAACGGTGAAGGCCTGACCATTGCTTGCCGGCTGCCAGTGGCCGTCGATATAAAGGTCATAGTGGGGCAACCCTTCTGGGGAGTGTTCGTGCCTCATTGCAAGACTCCTTCATCTGACGGGGATGAAAAATGCCGCTGTGCGTCATAGTGTAACACGCCGCGTCATAAAACTCAAGTGTTGAGCGGTGCGATTAGGCTATTGCAGTGACAGCCCGCCGAGCGGTCATGCTGGTGGCGGCAATGTTTCGCTGCGCTTACGGCTTTGCGCTTTGGCTAGCAGCATGGCCCGTGTCGCGTCATCAATGAACGCAGCGGCGAGCGCATTAGCTTGCACCGCGCGCAATTCGGCGGCTGTTAAACCGAGCCGGTCGCGAGCAACCCGATATTCGTGTGGCAGATCGATTGCGCTGATGCCGGGATCGTCACTGTTAATCGTCACCAGCAGGCCGGCGCGGAGCAGTTGTGGCAGCGGATGCGCGTCATAACTGCTGACAGTTTGGGTTTGCACATTGCTGGTTGGGCAGACCTCAAGCGCAATCTGTCGTTCGGCCAGCAATTGCATCACTTCCGGATCCTCAATTGCGCGCACGCCATGCCCGATCCGTTCAGCCCCCAGCTCCTCAATCGCCTGCCGCACGCTCCATGCCCCGGCGGCTTCGCCGGCATGTACGGTGATGCGCAGGCCGGCAGCGCGGGCGCGAGCAAAATGCTTCACGAAGCGCGTGCCGGCGAAGTTTGCCTCATCACCGGCGAGATCGATTCCGACCACACCCTCACCCATCAGCGCGATAGCCGCTTCGAGTTCGCGCCAGCAACTCTCTTCACCCATGTGGCGCGACATAATGCCGATGATCTGCGCTTGTACCGGGTATCGTTTCATGCCGGCTTGCACACCGCGACAGACTGCCGCCAACACGCGAGTCGGGTCGAGGCCGTATCGTTCGCCCATAAATGCCGGCGAACAGCGCAGTTCGATGTAGTCGATCCCCTCGCGGGCGGCGTCTTCGATATTTTCTTCGGCAATGCGGGCAGCGGCATCTTCGTCAACGCAGATCAGTTTCAGCAACTCAAAGCGGGCAATAAAATCCATCACTGAGGCCGCCACGCCTTGGATCTGGGCATACGGGCGCAAGCCTTCGACGGTATTTGCCGGGAGATGCAGGCCGTAAGTGCGCGCCAAATCGAGGATCGTCGTTAGCCGGACATTGCCGTCGAGGTGGCGATGTAGGTCGATCAACGGCAGATCGCGAGCGATCGGATCCGGATCGGTATGTTCAACGAGTGAAGCAGAAGGATTCATAATTCTCGCGCGGTGGCAATAATATCGCTCAAGACTCCGGCTGCCGTTACTTCCACGCCGGCCCCCGGCCCCCGCACCACCAGCGGGCGATCATGGTAGCGGCGAGTGGTGAAGCTGATGAGGTTATCGGGGCCGCGCAGGCTGGCTAGTGGGTGACCGGCAGGAATCTCCCGCAAGCCGACTTCGACCCTCTCAGGGGTAATGCGCGAGATGTACCGCAACACGTTGCCGTTGGATCGAGCAGCGGCCAAGCGGTTCATCACCTCTGCCTCTGCCTCATTCAGGCGCTGAAGAAATTCAGTGACACTCACCTCTGCCAGATGGGCAGGGAAGAGCGACTCGGCGATCACCGCGTCTGCCGGTAAGTGCATCCCGCAGGTGCGGGCCAGTATCAGCGCCTTGCGCGCCACATCAGCGCCACTCAGATCATCGCGCGGGTCTGGTTCGGTATAACCTAGCCGGTGAGCATTTCGCACTGCATCGGCAAAACCGGCCCCAGCTTCCAGCTCGCTCATGAGAAAGCCGAGCGTGCCGCTTAGCGCTGCCTCGATGCACAATACCTCGTCGCCACTGTCGAGCAGGCTTTGCAAGGTGCTAATCACCGGCAATCCGGCGCCAACTGTTGCTTCATAGCGCGTTGCGCCCCGTTCGGTCAACGCGGCAAAGAGGTCATACCCCTCGCACAATGGTCGCTTATTCGCCAACACCACCCGGTGCCCCGCCGAGACAGCCGCCGCTAGCGGTGCAGCATGGCCGCCAGCCGCCGTCACATCCACAACAATCGCCATTGCCGCCGGGAGCAACTCGATCCAGTGCCGATCAACAATCGCGCCGGCAAGGCTGTCGATCCCATTGCCAGCTTCTTTCACTGCGAGAATGTGGCGCACCTGCGCTTCGCTCAACACCGGATCGCCGGCCACTGCGCCGCGACTATCTACCAGCGCCACGTAGCGCAGATCGATCCCGTAGCGCCGGCGAATCGCCGGCGCTACCGCTAAGATCTGGCGGGCCAACGCGCGCCCTACGCCGCCGAGACCAAGTTGGATGATGGGTGTCATGATCGCCCCCTGCACAGCATGCCTGCGTTTGCCTATTCTACCACAGGCTAATGTTATCTTTTGATGCGAGTGTAGCTCTTGCTCCGCGCTGTTCCCTTGCTCATTTGACGCTCGGCCCGCTCCACCGTACAATAAGCATCCTGAAAAATAATGACTTATCACCTATTTGAGGTCGCTATGCAATGTGAAGTTCAGAGCGGTAATCTCTTAGCCGCTGAAACTGATCTCGCCATCTTGCTCCACGCCGAAGATGAGCCGCTTCCGGCAGCAGTCACTGAGCTATGCGAGGCTGGTGATGCTACCGGGCGTTGGAAGCAGCAGACGTTGCTCTACCCGCGCGGCGCGTTGCCGGCCCGCCGGTTGTTGCTGATTGGGATGGGCAAACGTTCGGCTATCACCGCCGATACCGTTCGCCAAGCGGCGGCATTGGCGGCACAGCGCGCGCAAGACTTGAAAGTGACGGCGTACCACCTTGGTTACAATGGCAGTCTGCCATTGCCCCCTGCTAGCTTTGGCCAAGCCTTTGCCGAAGGGAGCGTGCTCGGTTCATACCGCTATACCCGCTACAAGAGCGATCGCGAAGAGCCGCCATCCCTGAATGCCACCTTGCAGGCCGGCGCTGAGGCCGAAGCTGCCGCTGCCGGCGTTCGCCGCGGCGCGATTATTGCCCGCGCGACCGCGTTCGCCCGCGATCTGGCTAATGGCCCCGGCAATGAGGTAACGCCGGCTTTCCTTGGCCAGACAGCGTTGGAGCTAGGCGAGCGCCTCGGCCTCAAGGTGATGGTGCTCGATAAGCCACAGCTCATCGAGCAAGGCTTCGGTGGCATTCTCGCTGTCGGCCAAGGTTCGGCCAACGAGCCGCGCTTTATTGTGATGGAACACGGCACTGCTGGAAATGGCCCGACCATCTGTCTCGTCGGCAAGGGCATTACCTTCGATACTGGCGGTATCAGCATCAAGCCCGCCGAAAAGATGGACGAGATGAAGATGGATATGAGTGGCGCAGCCGCAGTGTTGGGCGCGATGCAGGCTGTAGCCGAATTACAGTTGCCGCTCCACGTAGTCGGAATTGTCTGCGCTGCCGAAAATATGCCGAGCGGCACTGCCTATCGTCCCGGCGATATTATCCGCACCCTCAGCGGCAAGACGGTCGAGGTGCTCAATACCGATGCCGAAGGCCGGATTGTGCTTGCCGATGGTCTTTACTATGCGCAACGCTACCAGCCCGCTGCGATCGTCGATCTTGCCACGCTGACCGGCGCGATTATGGTGGCCCTTGGCCCGCACGCCATTGGGTTGATGGGGAATAATCAAGAGTTGGCTAACCGGCTGATTGCTGCCGGCGAAGCCACTGCCGAGCGAGTCTGGCAATTGCCGCTATGGGATGAATACCGCGACGCGATGAAGAGCGACATCGCCGACCTCAAGAATACTGGTGGTCGCTACGGTGGCGCGATTACCGCCGCGGGCTTTCTGGCCGCGTTTGTGGGCGATTATCCGTGGGTACACCTCGATATTGCCGGCACCGCGTGGGTTGAAAAGCCGGCCCGCGCCTACCAGTCGCGTGGCGCAACCGGTGTTGGCGTGCGGTTGTTGGTTGAATGGTTGCAGGGATACGTTGGGTGAGGTTTATCATCTGCACGTGCGGTGGTAAGGAATGGGGCGGGTTATCAACCCGCCCTCAACATCGCCCTACTCGCCCTCTGGCCCCTCATCGCCAGTCAGTTCGCCGCGCGGTGCTGTCCAGATCGGAAGGGTAAAAGAGAAACTACTGCCTTTACCCACTGCGCTTTGCACCCAGATTCGACCACCGTGTAGCTCAACCAAAAGGCGAGTGATGTATAGCCCCAACCCGACCCCGCTCTTCTGGCGTGTGTTACTGTTGTCAACGCGCTGGAAACGCTCGAACAACTTTACCTGATCTTCCGGCGCAATTCCAATCCCCTGATCGCGCACTACGATGAGCATCCACTGGCCGGGAGGATGGCTGGCCGGTAAATCGCTCGCCTCAGCGCAACGCACCGTTAACTGAATCTCGGTGCCTTCCGGGCTGTATTTGATCGCGTTGCTCAGCAGGTTGAAGATAATCTGCTTGACCTTATCGCGGTCGGCAAATACGGGCGGCAACGGAAGGCGCATGTCAATCAGGAGTTTGTGCTGCACGAGTTGGGTGTGTAGTTGCAGCGTTAGTTCTTCAATAATATTCCCTAACCTGACTGCCCACCGGTTCAGCTTCACCACGCCGGCTTCGAGCCGTGAAACATCGAGCAGATCCTTCACCAGCTTGTGGAGGCGCTCAGCTTCGGTCGAGACGGTGGTTAGAAACTCGCGCTGGCTGGCTTCATCGAGATCTTGCCGGTTCAATAAAATCTCGGTATAGCCAAGGATCGATGTCAAAGGTGTGCGCAACTCATGCGATACAATCCCGATAAACTCATCTTTCAGCCGATCCGACTCGCGTTCACGGGTGCGATCGCTCACCACCCACAATCGCCCTGTCAGTTGCTGCTGGCTATCGCGGGTTGGCACCGAGAGGACATGCAAGGCTTGGTAGGGCTGGCGTAGTTGCAGACTCGTCTCAAAGACCTGATCGGGCGCGCGCTGGCCAAGATCGCAAAACTCGCTCAAGCGGAATGGATCGCTGAGTCGCGCCAGCAAATGTTCGACTAAATCGATCCCGACGTAGAACGATGGTCGTTGCAATTGGTCAGGCAACCGCCATACCTGATGCCACGCCGGATTGGCGCGAATGACACGACCGTTGAGGTCGAGCAACGCCAACCCGATTGGCAAACTGCTAAAGACTTGGCCGAGATGGTATGACGTTTCATAGGCGACTTGGTACGCTGACGCGCGTGCCAAGGGCCGCCCTGCCCGCTCGCGCAGCGCGTCGATAAAAGCCAGCACCTCTTCGTTGAAGGCATTCGCGCGCCGGCTATGCAGAATCAACACCGCCAATGTCTGATTGTCTGCGCTAATCGGCGCAGCCAATTCGGCCAGAAACGGCATTCCGTTCGGCAGGCCCGGCTCACGTCCAGCATCGCGCACCAAAAGCGGGCGCTGCGTCTTGACGGCCTGCCCAGCCAGCCCAATATCCCAACTCCAGCGTTGGCGTGGCATTGCAGGTAGCGCTGCCCCGGTTCGTTCAGCTTCATACCCTTCGTACAAGTGGAGCACGAGTTCGCGTCGATCGTGATCAACTAACGCGATTGCGCCGGCCTCAGCGCCACTGCCTTCCAGCGCGCGCCGCAAGACGATCCCCAACAACTCGTGCAAGTCGAGCGTGCGATCAAGTTGTTCGTTGAGGGCAATGATCTTCTGACGTAGCGAGGGCGCGAGCGTGAGACCGAGTGGCGTCTCGCCGGCGAAACGCGGTGTGGGTAGGGTAGGCAACCGCGCGCCTTCTTGCGCGATTGCCGCCGCCAGTTGCGGTTTAAGTGATTCGATCAACTCGGTGATGCGCCCATCCAACCTTCGCTGATCATCACTGCGCAATTCAAAAATACCCCACAGCCGCCCGCCCCAAAAGATCGGTGTTCCCAGATACCCCGCCGAAATAACCGGCAGATTCTCAGCTTGGCGGCTGCCGCCTAGGGCTATCGTTTTAGTGACTGTCTTGCCGCCCAGCGCCACGGCTCGGGTCAGGCTATCGTCCCACGGGTAAGCCCATGACTCGGGTGAGTAGATTTGTTGGCGCGTTGATCCCGGCCGGGCCGATTGCAGCCAGCAGGTAAGCCGTCCGTCACGGTAACGGGTGGCAAGGCGCAACAAGCTAAAGAGGCGATGAACACGCTGCACTAACGGACGCTCCTCCTGCAAGAGGCGCGATGCTGCCGCTAGCACACTCAACATACTCGTTGTAGGATCATCGGTGTCGTGTGTCATTGTTGTTCATTGTAGTCAACCCCGCGTGGCTGTCAATTATCTTGTTATACGCTTGTGCTATGATATGCTATGTCCATCGGCGTACCGGTGGAAGTGAAGGAGTGAGCGATGTTTACAGCGGTTGATCACATTGGGCTGGTGGTGGCCGATCTTGATGCGGCTATCGATTTTTATCGCGCAGCTTATGACATAACCGAGTGGGAACGGATCGAGCTGCCTGAGCGCCACGCGGCGATTGGAGTGGCCCGGTTTGGCGATGTGTTGATCGAGTTGATTGCGCCAACCAGCGATCAGGCCAGTTTTGCCCGCTTCTTGCGCGAGAAGGGGCCGGGTATGCACCACATCGCCTATCGGGTAGATGACATCAATGCTGCGTTGGCGACCCTCCAAGCGCGGGGCATTCCATTGATCGACCGCGAGCCGCGTCCCGGCATTCATGATACATTGGTAGCTTTTGTCCATCCGAAAGCCGGCGGGCAAGGGGTGCTGGTTGAGTTGGTGCAGCATCGCTCATCGCATCACTGATGAGTTGATAGGATTGCGTGCCGCGCTTGCCCAGCGCGGCGCGGCAATTCTGCTCAAACGGCATGCATCTGCTGCTGGCGAGTGGTATGGCGTGTACAGGGAAATAAGCTAGTTTCTTGATCGGAGCAGAACGTATGACGACCAACGACGCAGACGATCGTCGCCTGTTGGTGAGCATGAGTGTTGGTCAAACCGCCTATGCTGTTTGGGCCAAACAGGCGCGACGCGAACGATTCTTTAATATTGCCCGTCTGCTCGAAGCCTCGGCAGCGGTCAAGCGGGTGCGCGCTGAACAGGCGATGCGTCGATTGGGTGAAGTCGCGCAGACGTCGACCAATATCAATCGCGCGCTGGCCGGCCTCGAGCCGGAAGCGGTCGCGACTGGTCCAGTCACCGGCACTAGCGCCTTTCAGCGCGAATTGCTCGAACGAGCCGCGCGGGCGCTGGCCGCCGGTCGCGATCTGACCTACACCGAGCTTGGCGACCTCTTTGTGTGTAGCACCTGTGGTCGCCTAATGGAAGGCGAGCCACCGGCCTTTTGCCCCGACTGTGGCACGGTGCGCGAGGGCTTCCTCGATTTTCGGATCGTTGATGGCATGGGCACGCTCGGCCCACATACCATTGTCCGCCGGCTTGAGCAGGGGTTAAAGACGGTACAGTCGCTAGTGGCCGGCCTCAGCGAAGAGCAGTTGGCGATGCCGGTCAACGGCTTCCCGGCATTTAAAGATCTGATCGGCCATCTTACCGATATGGATATCGTCTTCCGGGAACGGGCATGGATGATTCTGGAGACGAATCAGCCGAAACTATCACCAGCGCATCCGCCAACGCTGCGCAGCGCAGTGAAATATCGCACTGTCCCGATCGATGAACTGATCGAGCAGTATACCAATAGTCGCCAGCAGACGTTAGGTTTGCTGCGCGGTTTAACCCAAGCGGCGTGGCAGCGGATTGGCTATCACGAGATTTATGGCCCCGTGCCGCTCTTACATCAGGGGAATTGGGTCGTCGCCCACGAACAGGGGCACCTCATTGAGTTAGCGCAAATGCGGCACAATCTGTTGTATGGCCAGAATCAAGCCATCGACGTTGCCCAAGAGGTATTGCGGTAGAGCGCGGCGCGCCCCAACGGGCGCGCTCGCGCCCTTCATGTCAAATCCAACCCGCTGAGGCTGTCGTACAACACATCGAGGTTTTCCAAGGCCAAACCGGTGCCGATTGCGACGCACGATGCCGGCTGATCGGCCACGTAGCAAGGCACACCGGTCACCTCAGTCAATAAGTCGTTGATCCGGCGCAACATCGAACCGCCGCCGGTCATCACCATGCCCTTGTCGATAATGTCTGAACTCAACTCAGGCGGCGTCTCGACCAATACCGCGCGCACCGCATTGACAATCGCCTCGAGCGGTTCTTGGATGGCTTCAGTAATCTCGTTGCTGTCAACCTGTATCGTGCGCGGCAAGCCGGTCACCTGATCGCGCCCGCGCACCTGCGTGACCAGTGGTTTGTCGAGCGGCAGCGCCGAGCCAATCTCAATCTTCACCGCTTCAGCGGTGCGTTCGCCGATCAACAAGTTATATTTTCGCTTGATATAGGCTGCAATGGCCTCATCAAACCGGTTACCGCCCACCCGCACCGAGGTGCTTACCACAATATCATTGAGCGAGATCACGGCTACTTCGGTCGTGCCGCCGCCAATGTCGATTACCAGATTGCCCGAAGGTTGCGCGATCGGGATATTAGCCCCAATTGCGGCAGCCAGCGGCTCGCGGATAAGATATGCCTTGCCGGCGCCAGCCTCTAGCGCAGCGTAGCGCACAGCGCGCATCTCAACGCTGGTGACACCGGCAGGAATACAGATCATCACTTCGGGCCGCGAGAAGCGAAATCTGCCGGCGGCGCGACCGATAAAGTGGCGCAGCATCTCTTCAGTCACGACATAATCGGCGATCACGCCATTGCGCATCGGGCGCACCACCTCAATGCTTTCCGGTTCGCGACCCAGCATTGCCATTGCTTCAGCGCCTACGGCGCGCACCCGCCCATCGCGTGTGCTCAGCGCCACTGCTGACGGCTCAGAAAGGACAATGCCCTTGCCCTTGACATACACTAAAACATTGGCTGTGCCAAGATCAATCCCGATTTTGCGGGCCATAAACGTTCCTATTGATGTGTATGAAACATTGGCGTTGAGTTATGCCATTTCGCGACAGTGGTGATGCATCACGATTTCGCCGTGCCATTGCAAGCGCGCCGAGTGCTCACCGCAATTCGCTCCTAATCTTATTCACTGGCCTCCTATGCATCACCGTTAGCGCGAATTGGCATGCCAATTGCCGATGCATAGTCGCGGCGTATTATAACAAATGATGGTGGATGCTGGCAATTGCGTGTGAGAGGGATACATAAGGGACACAGCATTGCCGTGTCCCTCCCATTCACGTCTTGATGAGGTGGCATTGGATGTCTTCACGCGCCAGATGGTTGCTACGACTGGCGTCGTTTGATCTTGTTCAACTGGGCGACGCGCAAACGCACCATCTCTTTGCGCAATTTGGCTTCAGCTAGCGCCATGTCACGCTCGCTCTGCGCTTCGCGCCGGCGGGCTTCAGCTTCGGCCCGCGCCTTTTCGGCCCGCGCCTCGTCAATCTCATCGGCCCGTTCGACCGTATCGGCTAGAATGGTCACGCGGTGCGGCAACACCTCCATAAACCCACCCGACACGGCAAATGGCGTGCGCTCGCCATTCTTGATAATATCAAGCTCACCCGGTTCGAGGATCGTCATCAGCGGAGCGTGGCGCGGCAAGATACCGACCCGACCATCTTTGGTCGGCGCGCTGATCATGTCAACATCATCCGACAAGATCACCCGCTCGGCGGTGACAATCTCTAAATGGATAGGCATGAGCTGCTCCTTTTGCCTACCACAGACCGGAGCCGGCGGCGACAGCTTGGCCTCGCCGCCGGCCCGATCTTACTTCTGGCTGGCCTGATACGCGGCCAACACGTCATCGAAATCACCCTGCATGTAGAAGAACGATTCGGGAATATGATCGCCCTCGCCGTTGAGCAGACGGGCAAAGCTTTCGACCGTCTTCTTCACCGGCACATACTTGCCGGGCCGGCCGGTAAACTGCTGCGCCACCGTGAACGGCTGCGAGAAGAACAGCTCGATCTTGCGCGCGCGCTGCACGGTCAGCTTATCCTCGTCGCTCAACTCCTCCATACCAAGAATGGCGATAATATCCTTGAGGTCTTTATAGCGCTGCAAAACACGCTTCACCTCTTGCGCAACCCGGTAGTGCTCCTCGCCGACAATGTTTGGGTCGAGAATGCGCGAGGTCGAAGCCAGCGGATCGACTGCCGGGAAGATCGCGCGCTCGGCAATGCTGCGTTCGAGCGAAATAGTCGCGTCGAGGTGGCTAAACACCGTTGCCGGCGCCGGGTCGGTATAGTCGTCTGCCGGCACGTACACCGCCTGCATCGACGTAATCGAACCGCGCTTGGTCGACGTAATCCGCTCTTGCAGCTCACCCATCTCGGTGCCGAGTGTGGGCTGGTAGCCTACCTGCGACGGCATCCGGCCGAGCAGCGAGGAGACCTCGGAACCGGCTTGCACGAAGCGGAAGATGTTGTCAATGAAGAGCAGGATGTCACGCCCCTCATCACGGAAATATTCGGCCATGGTCAGCGCGGTCAGACCCACGCGCAGACGCGCTCCCGGCGGCTCGTTCATCTGACCAAAGATCATCACCGTCTTATCGAGCACGGTGGTATGTTCGTCAATTCGCGCTTCGTGCATTTCACGGATAAGGTCATTCCCTTCGCGCGAGCGCTCGCCTACCCCGGCGAAGACTGAGAAGCCCGACTGCTCTTTAGCAATATTAGCAATCAGCTCCTGAATCACCACCGTCTTACCCACGCCAGCGCCACCGAAGATTGCCGTCTTGCCGCCGCGGGTAAACGGGGCAATCAGGTCGATCACCTTAATGCCGGTCTCAAACAGTTGCGCCTGTGTATTTTGCTCTTCAAAGCTCGGCGGATCACGGTGAATTGGTCGCCGCTCTACCTCAGGACCTATCGGGTCTTTGCCGTCAATCGGATCACCCAACACATTAAATACGCGACCGAGTGTCGCAGGGCCAACCGGCACTGCGATTGGGCGACCGGTGTCGATAACTTCGAGTCCACGGCGCAAGCCATCGGTTGAACCCATTGCGACCGCCTTAACCACGCCGTTGCCGAGCTGCTGCTGCACCTCGCACACAAGGCGGCCGCCATTCGCTAGTGGAATCTCAATCGCGTTATAAATTTCCGGCACCTGATCCTCCGGAAACTTGGCCCGAATGACCACGCCGATAATTTCCTGAATAACCCCCTTTGCCGGCATCGGCTCCTCCTCTAGACATTAACTGGCGTGAGTGCAGCAGCGCCTGAAGCGATCTCGCTGACCTCTTTCGTAATTGCAGCCTGCCTCGCCTTGTTGAAGGAAAGTGTCAGATCGCGCACCAAATCTTTTGCGTTATTGGTCGCGTTGCGCATCGCCACCATCCGCGCGCTGTGCTCGCTAGCGATACTCTCAAGCACTGCCTGATAGATCTGGGTCTCAACGTACCGTGGCAGAATGCTATTCAATACCTCTTCTTCGCCCGGTTCGTAGGTATAATCAACATTGATGGTCGTCGAGAGGTCAGGGCTTTCCACCGGCAGCAACTGCTTAATCGCCGGCCGCTGCACTAGTGTATTGATGAACTCACTGTAAATGATATAGAGTTCGTCGTATTTGCCCGACTGAAATCCACTAATCGCGCTGATTGCCACCCCAAGGATCGCCTCAAGCTTTGGCGCATCACCGAGGCGGGTCGCCTCACCAGCAGGTGGGAAGCCGGCGCGTAGGAAGAAATCGCGCCCCTTTCGGCCGAAGGTATAGACATCGACCGTGCGGCCCAGTGCGCGTTGCTCGGTGATGAAGCGCCCGGCGCGGCGCAACACATTAGCGACGAGGCTGCCGCAGAGACCGCGATCCGGCGTGACCACCAATAATGCTACACTCTTCACCGTCTCGCGCTTTTCGAGCAAGGTGCCGCGGCGCGCTGCGCCTACCACCCGCGCCGTTAGATTGGCCATTACCTCTCGCATTCGATCGGCATAAGGCCGGGTAGCTAACACATTCCGTTGCGCGCGCCGCATCTTCGAGGCCGATACCATCTCCATCGCGCGCGTAATCTGAGCGACGTTTTTAACCGACCGGATGCGGCGCTTAATCTCGCGACTACTCGGCATATCGAACCCTTTGCAGTCAAGCAGCCGGCGCACAGGCACATTGCCTGCCCGCCGGTGATCATGCTAGCTATAATTGCTGGTTGCCTTGAACTCCTTAATCGCAGCCTCTAACGCCTCTTTCACTTCGGGCGTGGGGAATTTGCGATCAAGGCGATTGTCGTAGATCAGCTTCCGCACCTCTGGGTGAGCGGTGCGCAAGAAAGTCAGAAAATCGTCGCGCCACTTGGTAATCAGCGGTACCGGCACATCGTCGAGATAGTTGTTGATGGCCGCATACAGCACGGCAACCTGATCTTCAACCGGTAGCGGTTGATACTGCGGTTGCTTCAGCAACTCTTGCAGCCGTTGGCCACGCTCGATCTGCGCCTTAGTCGTCGCGTCAAGGTCGCTGGCAAACTGGGCAAACGCGGCGAGGTCGCGGAACTGAGCCAACTCACCCTTCAGCTTGCCGGCCACTGCGCGCATTGCCCGCGTCTGGGCCGCGCCGCCGACACGCGACACCGAAATACCGACGTTGAGCGCCGGGCGTTGACCGGCGTTAAACAGGTCAGACTCCAGATAGATCTGGCCATCGGTAATCGAAATCACGTTGGTCGGAATATAGGCCGACACGTCGTTGGCTTGGGTTTCGATCACCGGCAACGCCGTCAGCGAGCCGCCGCCATAATCTTCATTGAGGCGAGCAGCGCGCTCAAGCAAGCGCGAGTGCAAATAGAAGACATCGCCGGGATACGCTTCGCGACCGGGTGGACGACGCAGCAAGAGCGAGACCTGCCGGTAGGCCACAGCGTGCTTGCTCAGGTCGTCATAGACGATCAGGGCATCCTTCACCAGTTGCCCATTGAGCATCACGCCGTTCTCCATGATCTCCTCACCCATCGCGCAGCCAGCGTAGGGGGCGATGTATTGCAGCGCGGCGCTCTCTGAGGCGGTTGCCGCAACCACGATGGTGTACTCCATCGCGCCAAACCGCTCAAGCGTACCGACAACTTGTGCCACCTGCGCGCGGCGTTGACCAATCGCGACGTAAATGCACACCATCCCCTGACCTTTCTGGTTGATGATGGTGTCAATCGCGACCGCCGTCTTGCCGGTCTGGCGATCACCAATGATTAACTCGCGCTGGCCGCGTCCGATAGGGATGAGGGCATCAATCGCGATGATACCAGTTTGCACTGGCGTATCTACCGGCTTGCGGGTAATCACGCCGGGAGCGATGCGCTCAATCGGGCGTGTTTTATCGTACAGGATTGGCCCCTTGCCATCGATCGGCTGGCCGAGCGGGTTAACCACACGGCCCAACAACCCCTGCCCGACCGGCACCGAAATCACGCGCCCGGTCGAGGTGACCATGTCCCCTTCCTCGATCGTCTCGTCATCGCCAAGAATAATCGCAGCGACGCTATCCTGTTCGAGGTTAAGGGCAATACCATAAATCGATTCATTCCGGCCGGCCTTGGGCGGGAACTCAACAATTTCAGAGGCGACGACCTGATCAAGGCCGGACAGCCGCGCGACGCCGTCACCGACGGCAATCACCGTTCCGACATTGACCTGACGCGGCTGAAGGTCGACGCCGCTGGTGATCCCCTGCTTCAGCCGGGCGATCAATTCTTCAGTAATCGTCGTCATGCTCTACTCCGTCGCGCTGGTGGCCGGCGATACCGGGCCAGCGAGCTGAGTGCTACTTTAACTTGCTTGCAATACACGCTGTATGGCGCTGAGCCGGGCGCGCAGACTATTATCGAGCACTTGATCGCCAACCCGGATGATCAAGCCGCCAATCAGCGTTGGATCGACATGATAGCTTACATGGACATCGCCGTAGCGCTGGCGCAGCTCGTTCGTAATTCGCTCTTTCTGCTCACTGCTCAGCTCGATCGCGCTGGTCACACTGGCGTCAATCGCGCGGCTACTGGTCTCAAGATAGCTCTGCAAGGCGGCGGCCACCGCATTCAGCTCGCCGGTCAGCCCCTCTTTGGCCATTGTGAGCAAGAAATTGCGCACCTGCGGCAGCAGATCAGAAGGCAGCACTGCTGCCGCATCGCTTGGCGCAAGGCCGGCGATTCGCGGCGCTGCGGCTCGAATCTGCTCAGCAGCCGTGGTGAGTAGCGCTTCAACGAGCGGGCTAGCCAGCGCCCGTGCATCAATGGTCGTTGCCATACTCTCTGTTTCCTCTCACAGACTGGCATTACCAGTGCTGTGGCGTTAGTTACGGCGATCAAGCGCCTTTAACGACTCGGCAATCAATGCATCGTGACCACGAGCCTGCAACTCAGCGCCGAGCACGCGGCTGGCCGTCAACGTCACCAAATCGGCAATTTGACTCTTGGCCTCGCTCAGCATCCGAGCCCGCTCTTGTTCGGCCTGCGCCCGAGCCTCTTCCTTCAAGCGCTCGGCCTCGCGGCGCGCCTGCGCAATGATCTCGGCTTCCTGCTGCTTAGCCCGCTCTTGGGCCTGCGCCACGATCTTAGCCGCCTCTTGCCGCGCCTTGGCGATTTCCGCCTCGTAATCTCGCTTGGCGTTCGCCAACTGCTCGCGCACCTTCTCCGCATCGCGAACGCTCTCTTCGATCCGCTTTGTGCGCTCGTTGAGCAGATTCATTACCGGACGGTACAGCAGCGCGCGCAGAATGAAGATCAGCAACAGAAAGTTGATCAGTTGCGCGAGAAATAGGGTCGGATTAATACCTAATGCTTCCACCCTGCAAACCTCCCGTAAACGCGCAATGGCTTACTGCAACACGCCGAAACCGATCAAGAACGCAATAACCAGACCGAAGATGGCTAACGCTTCGGTAAAGGCAATCCCGATAAACATGTACGTGACGACCCGGTTCTCGATTTCAGGATTGCGGCCAATCGCCTGCACCGCACCCGACACAATGATACCAATGCCAACACCCGGCCCGATAGCGCCCAAACCCACTGCGAGCGCGGTTGCGACGAGATTTAGACCCTCCATGATTAAGATGCCTCCTTAAAGCAGACTCTGCGACGATCCCATACTTCTAAACAATCGCGGATTATCCGCGCGAACCCATCAATGTGCATGTTCCTCGTCGTGGCCGGTCACGGCAATGTTGAGGAAAGCGTAGGTCAGTAGCGCGAAGATCAGCGCTTGGATAAACCCAACGAACACCTCGAAGCCGTAGAAGGGCAGCGGCAGCAATAGTGGCACAAGGAAGGCCATCACCACCAGTAGCACCTCGCCGGCGAAGATATTGCCGAAAAGACGGAAGGCCAGCGCGAAGGGCTTCACCAGTTCGGAGATGAACTCAATGATACCGACGAACGACATAATGCCGTTCAGGTTAAAGAACTTCTTTAGATAACCCGGACCGAGGGCGCGAAAACCCCAATATTCAATGAAGACGAACGAGATGACCGCAATGGCAAAGGTGAAGTTAAGGTCAGCCGCTGGCGCGCGGAAGAGCGGTACCAACTTCTTACCCTGCGCGGCGCAGGTGTCATGCACCTCTTCGCTCTCGGCGGCTGGAACACTAGCTGGCCCCACAAGCGCCAAGCGCTCTTCCACCACAACACCATGCTTTTCTTCTTTGTGTTTCTCATGGCAGACGCCAATCGAGCCGACACCCGGCAGCAAGCCGAACCAATTGCCGAACAACACAAAGAGGAAGATCGTTGCGACTAGTGGGAAGGCAGTCGCCACGTACTTTGCATTGATGTTGCGGAAGAGGTTGTAGAGCGTTTCGAGAACAAACTCCATCACATTTTGCAACCCGCGCGGCACCATCTGTAGGTTGCGGGTGGCAGCAAATGCCAGCGCAATCACCAAAATGTCAATGATGATGCTAACGACAAACGAGTTGGTGATGGGAAAGCCGGGGATGCCGTCAAAGATAACTTCAGCGGCGACTTCGACGTGCGGCGGGCCAGTGTAAAGGAAGAAGCGGCTAGCAATGGAGATGATGAGCGCCCCTACGATAATGAGAATGTTTCGAGTCCGCGTTGACAACGCCTACCTCCTGCTCGACAACGTCGGGCATTGCTCAGCGCCTTCTTCTGTGCGCGCTGCAGCCCGGAGCGCGAACGACCACTTTTTTGTTCCGTCTTTCACAATCAGTATAACGCACCTCGCAAAATTTCGCAAACGACCCATGCTTTGTGAGGTAGGACGGTTGCGATTTTGCGAAGCCGCCGCGAGTATACCATAGCTGTGCGGTACGGGCAAACGGGGAAGCGGAGGGATGGGGATGAGCGCGAACGCCGGAGGGGCATAGCAACGCTATGCCCCTCCGATGCCCCTATGACGCCCGCGCCAACACATCGCGCAGTTCGCGAATGGCGCGTTTGGCATTCACCCACACTGCGCCAATCTTCGAGCTGGCAACACGCTTGTTGAAGACCAAGACGAGCAAAAACCGCTGAGCCACATCGAAACAGTAGAGATCGATGTTGACGCCTTCGTGGATATACACGCTGGTCGCATCTTCTTCGCGCAGTTGGCGCGCCACTTCGCCAGTGGTGGAGAAGCCGGTTGAGAGCAGCGGCAAGACAATCATTAATGGCAGATTGCCCTTGTCACCGGTTTCAACCAAGATCATCCCGGCACGATCAGTTAACATAATACTCTGAGTGCCGAGATCTTGCCCTAACTGGCTCATAATACTGCGGATGGCCGCAATATTTTGCTCAGTGACAATCAGGTTCCGGCCATCGCTGCGCCAGCCTAACGGCGGTTCAGATGAAGCAGACGATGCGGCCGCAGGCGGCGACGCGCTTGGGCGGCGCTCGGCAGCGGCGCGTGATCGGGCAGCCAATCCACCCTTGTGGTGGGCAGCTTCTCGCGCAGCGGCTTCGCGGGCCGCGCGCTCGGCGGCTTCGCGTTCAGCGGCTTCACGGGCCTCGCGTTCGGCGGCTTCGCGGGCCGCGCGCTCAGCAGCTTCGCGTTCAGCTCGTGATGGCAACACTACCCGTGCAGGGGTAAAGGTGCGCGATGGGGTGGTATCTGCCGGCGGTGGCGCTGGTGTCTCTTTCTTAGTTGCCAAAGCCGGTGGCTCGCCACGATCTGTCTCGGCAGCCGCGCGTGTTGTGGCCGGCACCGGTGCGGGTGGAGCTACAGGCGTTGGTTCTGATCGCGGTACGTCTAGCGCCCGATTGACTGCGGCGCGCACGGTGTCTAGACTCACATCGCCGCTCAACACTGTACTCACGCCAGCAGCCTGAGCGCGTTCGCGGTCAGTGTTGCTCACGCCAGCCCCCCATAACACCACCCGCGTATGTGGGTCAAAATTCGGTACAATCTCAGCAAGATCAAGCCCGCTCATTTCGTCGAGTTCGAGTTCGCTCAGCACGAGATCCGGCGGCTCGGTGCTGATGGCCCAGAGCGCATCATTGGCCGAATCAAAGAGTTGCACAGTTGCAGCCCCGGCCATCGCTTCCGGCAGACCGCGCAGAATCGGGTTTGTGCGGGCGACCACGACAATACGATAGGTCATTGAATTCTCTCGCAATATCGCTCAAGGTCTAACTATCTACTACTGCCCATTAGTATACCTGAAATGTCTACGACTTGAAGTAGAAATTTCAGACGGGAACATAGTCAAGCAATCACTTCAACGCAACTGCGTGGCAGCCAGATCGCTTCGCCGCTGCTGAGCAACACTTCTGCGGCGGCAGTGCGCACCCCGGAAGGTAAGCGTTGCGGCAAAGCCGGCAAACTGCGCACATGGCCGATCTGGCCGAGATGATCGTGGTCGAGTAGGCGCACAAGCGCGCCGGTGCGTAGCGGTGGACGCGGCGGTTCAAGCGACGTTGTGCTACTGCGCGACAATGGGATGATGACACGTGGCCGGCGATGGGGCTGGCGCAGGCTCGTGCTGCTCTCGATAAAGACTTCGCGCCGATCATTGTTGGCCAGTAGCTCAAATAGCAGCCCTGACATGGGGGCAGCACCAATGCCTTCGGTCAGCACGATCGTCAACGGCGAGGTGATATTTCCCGACCACTGCCAATTGCGTGCGCCGATTGGCCATGGCGCGCGCTTAGCCCATTGGAAGAACGCGCGTAATTCGCTTTCGGCAATGCTGCCGATAATGATCCCGCGCACTTGGTGCTCTACCGCTTTCCGCAGTGCAGCCGCGCTGATCCCGCTCCCGCCGATAATCACTGCATACATGCTCTGGGCATCGATCATCGTTTCGGTAATCGGTTCGGTAGGATCGAGAGTCAACAAGCGGGTGACGCCGTTACAATCGCTCCCAAAGCTGCCCACGCCATACAACTGTGCGGCAGGTGTCTCGATCACGATGCGCCGGTTGTCAATGATCTCCATCACGATGCCGCGAATACCGGCAGTTAGCGTGATCTGCTGTGGCTCGGGCACAATGAAGGCATAGCCGGTGGCTGGATCAACTGCGCGCAACGTGCCATTGACCGGGCTTAATACCCGGCGGCCTGCCAACCCGCGCCGGCGGGCCACGACTGCGCCCGCTTTGATCGGTTGACCAATCGGCACCACCACTGCTTTTGCTGCTTGCGCCGGCGGTAAGCCAAGGGCGTGTGCTAGATTAATAATATACGGCGCATTCGCCCTAAGCCCGCGCGCAATCACGTCGTCTGGCTCGACTCGGCCACCCTGTCTAACCAGTACTTCGCCGGGCTGGGGCAAGGTGCGTTCGAGGCGAGCGAGTGTACTTTTGACGAGCGGAGGGACGCCATCGGGTACGTAGAGCATAGTGATTGACCCTGTGCGTGACAATAATTGTCGGCGCTATTATACCATGAAACCGGTATCGGCTTTTGGCTTGTGGCTGGCTTTACCTTATTGCGATGCGATTGCAGCCGAT
>JANWYE010000200.1 GCA_025057175.1 Chloroflexus sp.
TTCATAGAGCGGCAAGATAGGGGTGCTCAGCTCGCGGATGGTCTGCTGCTGGGCCTCGATCTGCTCGGCTTGATCACGCAACTCTTGCTGAAGGGCTAGCATCGCTTGACTGTAACCGAGCAGCAGCAGCCGGTTAAACTCGTTGATGGCGTCCTCGAAGCGGCGCACATCGCTGATTGTAAGCCGGTCACTGCCGAAGGCATCGAGTTCTTGCCAGCAAAATTCGCGAATGCGCGTGACCACGATCATCATATCGTCGAGCGACAGCCCCATGCGGGCGCGGCGCTCGCCGATTTGGGGCGCCCATTCGTTGATCGGTTGGCTATCGTTATCGCCGAAGAGCGCGCAGATCGTCTCAACTGAACGTTGCAGCGCCGGGCTTAGTTCAGCGGCAGGAATAGCGGCATAACCGCTGCTTTCGGCTTGCACGGCCCGGCAGAGGCGCTCTCGCATCTGCGGTATTCGCTCGCGGATGAAGGTGGCGAGGTTGGTTAGGGTTGTGCTCATGGCGCTCCTTGGCGACACATACTAATACGCGCGGGCAAAAATGACCTGCTGGCTGGTTTCGCGCCCGGTGTAGACGCAGCGGCCAACCGTGCCGGGCTGCTCAAGCGGGATGCACCGAATGGTAGCTCGTGTCTCTTCTTGGATGCGCTTTTCGTCGGCAGTATCACCGGCCCAGAAGGCGCGAGCAAAGCCACGTTCGACCTGCGCTTTCAGTTCGTCATAGGTCGTTACATCGGCAGTATGGGCTTCGCGGAAGGCAAGCGCGCGCTGGAAGAGGCCGGTTTGCATTTCGGCCAACAACGCCTCGATCCGCTCGGTAAGGCCGGCTTGTGGCACAAAGCTCTTGCCGGCTTTGCCGGGAATGTCGCGGCGGGCGAGGGCAACCGTCTCTTTGGCCACGTCTTTTGGCCCAATCTCAATCCGCACCGGCACGCCCTTCAGCTCCCACTCGTTAAACTTATAGCCGGGGCTATAGTTGTCGCGGTCATCAACTTTAAAGCGCAGCCGGCCCTTCCATGCAGCAGTCATACGCGTCACTGCTTCCATGACCGCGCTGCGCTCTTCATCATTCTTGTAGATCGGCACGACGACCACCTGAATCGGAGCCAGCCGCGGCGGCAGCACTAGCCCTTCATCATCGGAATGGGTCATAATCAGCGCGCCGATCAGACGCGTGCTCACCCCCCAACTGGTTGTCCACGCATACTGAATGGTATTATTCTGATCGGTAAAGGTAATATCGAAGGCGCGGGCGAAATTCTGGCCGAGGTTATGCGAGGTGCCGGCCTGCAATGCTCGCCCGTCTTGCATCATCGCCTCGATACAGTATGAACGCAACGCGCCGGGGAATTTCTCTTTCTCAGTCTTGAGGCCGCGAATGACCGGCACAGCCATCTCTTGCTCAACAAAATCGGCGTAGACCTCGTGCAGGATGCGCAACGTCTCTTCCTCGGCCTCGGCCTCGGTGGCGTGCGCAGTATGGCCCTCTTGCCACCAGAACTCAGCGGTGCGTAGGAAGGGACGGGTGCGCATTTCCCAGCGCATCACGTTGGCCCACTGGTTATAGAGTAGCGGCAGATCGCGGTACGAGCGGATCCACTTGCTATAGAAATAGCCGATAATCGTCTCGCTAGTTGGGCGAATGACATACGGCTCGGCCAGCTCTTCGCCGCCGGCGCGAGTGACTTCGGCTACTTCCGGCGCAAAGCCCTCGACGTGTTCGGCCTCTTTCATGATGAAGCTCTTGGGAATGAGCAGTGGAAATTGGACATTGGCATGGCCGGTGGCCTTAATCCGCTCGTCGAGCGCGCGCTGCATCAATTCCCAAATCGCCCAGCCATGCGCCTTAACCACGATACAACCGCGCACCACCTCCGCGACTTCAGCCAGATCGGCTTCGCGCACAATATCGAGGTACCACTGGTTATAATCAACGCTCCGTTGGGTAATAACATCTTTTGGCATGCCGCTTCCTCGGGCTGGTTATCAATGCTCATCTTCAGCGCGCTGCGCTGAGTTTCACCCGTTTATTATAGCCGACCTTTGTCAAGATAGTGCGGGCGGCGAAAACACAAAATGCGGGACGGCAAACCGTCCCGCCATGAGTGAGGAATTGGAAAGGGTTACTTTTTCAATTCTTGTTGCATCACGGCCATAATCCGATCAACGTCGAGACCGGCCTCTTTCGCTAAGCGGATCTGCTCGAGCAGGCGGGCCTGCGCTTCGGTCAGCCGCCGCTGTTGATCGACCTTCTCTTGCTCGCGATCGGCTTTGGCCTGCTCTTCGGCCCACTTCCACGCCTGTTCCCAGAAGAAGCCGACTTCGCGGAACATCATTCCAAAGATGCCACCGCTCTCTTTGACAGACATCAGATCGCTCCTTCCCGCCGCCAGCCCGGCTGCGGCGCTGTTATCGCGGTCCTGATACCCATTCTATTACGCAAAAAGCAAAACGTCAATCCTTGCCGGTGGATTTGCGCTTGCGCAAACCGCATGGAGATGCTATACTAGCCGTGATTAATGTCATATATGAAATCTGCGTAGCTTCGGTAGCGAGGCTGCGCCGAGGAGCGTCTATGCCGGCGCCCTACACACCCTCTGTTGCCAGTGACGATCGCCGTCGGGCAGTCGATCTCAATGGCGCTGCGGTTCACCTCTTCCGCTTTAACGGCCCGCTCGATCTGGCCTACGAGTATTTCTGTGATATTCCGGCTGTCTTTAGCCTGTTGCCCGATGCGATCGAGGTCTTCGCGTATGCTCCGAACCGCTACCGCCTCGTTGTCGGCGCAACTGACGGCCACGGCCACGCGATGGCTGGCTATTTCGATGTGACTGCTATCTTTGAGCCTCACCGCGCGATCCGGATTGTACCGGTTGATGATGGGCCGCCGATCGATCTGACCGGTTTCGTCTTCCCCGGCCAACTTTTTGCCGAGGCGATCTTCTACCCGCGCGCTGATGGCACTGATGTTGAGTATGCGGTCGAATTGGCAATGACCATTCCAGTGCCGCGCGTGCTTTGGGTGATGCCCGCCAATGTCTTGCAGGCGATCGGCGAACGGGCGATGGAACACAAGATGAACCATATGATCACCGGTTTTACCCGCGCTATCGATGCCGATTTTCATGCGTGGATCGGTGGCAATGGTTGATCTGTGTGCCAGCGGGTGAGTAGGGGTGAGTGGCAAATTAGTTTCTATGCGTCCTATTTGCATTATTCCTGCAACCTGTTATACTACGCGCTAACAAAGGCGGGTTTGCCACCCGCCTTTGCACATCAGCCCTTCCTTCACTGTTAACTATAGGTATAACTATGCAGCTTCGTGTTTGGCCTCGGCGCGCGCTTATGGCGCTCGCAGTTTCGTTGTTGCTCGTCTGGTCGCTAGCTGCGCTTCCGATCGCCGCGCAAACGACACCCAATCCCAAAACCGTCACGATTCCCGGCACCATCCAAAGTGTGCTTGGCTGCCCCGGTGATTGGCAGCCGTCGTGTAACATCACTTACCTCACATACGACCCGGCAGTTGATGTGTGGAGTGCGCGGTTTGAGTTGCCGGCGGGTTCCTATGAATATAAAGTCGCGCTCAACGATAGCTGGGCCGAGAATTATGGTCTCAATGCCCGCCGTGATGGGCCAAACATTCCGTTGCAGGTGCCTGCGCCAAGCACAGTGCGCTTTGTCTACGATCACAAGACACACTGGGTAACTGATAGTATCAATACACCGCTGATTGTTGCGGTAGGTGATTTTCAACCTGCCTTGGGCTGCGCCACCGCCAATGATCCTACCTGTCTCGGTTCGTGGCTGCAAGACCCAGATGGCGACGGGTTGTATACCTTCACCACCAGCCGTATTCCCGCCGGCGAGTACCAGTTGCGTTTAGCGATCGGCGAGACACTCGAGGGTGCGATTGGCGAGGGTGGCCCCAATGGCCCGCCGTTTGTGATTAAGGTTGATGAGGGCGGCGAAGTTTACGTTGGCTATAATGCAGGGAGTGGCGAAGTGACGATTTCGACCGCCGGCGCGCCTAAGGGCGATATTTCGCGCGCGCGTGCCTATTGGGTTGATGCTGAGACAATTGTTTGGAATGTAATTGGCACGCCGCGCTACCGCTATGCGCTGTTTAGCGATCCATCGGGCGCGATCAAGCTTACGCCGCAAGGGGTGTCAGGCGGGCAGCGGATCGATCTGACCTTTACTCCTGCCGGCCCCGGCCCGGCGCTGGCTAAGTTTCCGCATTTGGCCGGGTTTAGCGCCTTGAAGCTGCCGCCGCTCGATCGCGCGCGCCTGATTGGGTTAACTCGCGGCCAGTTGGTCGTGGCGATGTATGACGAGAACGGCCAACCGCTCGATGCCACTCGCGTGCAGATTCCCGGCGCGCTTGATGCTCTCTTTCCTTACGATGGCCCGCTCGGCGTGTCCATCGAGAATGGCGCGCCGGTGATTCGAGTGTGGGCGCCGACGGCGCGGCAAGTGCGCCTGCATCGTTTTGCCGATGCCAACCCCGATACCCGCGCGGTGGTCTTGCCAATGACGCTCGATGCGGCGACTGGCGTGTGGAGCATTCGCGGTGAGGCGAGCTGGATCGGCCAGTATTATCTGTTCGAGGTTGATGTCTATGTGCCGAGCGTGGGGCGAGTGGTGACGAATCTGGTAACAGACCCCTATTCGGTCTCGCTCAGCGCCAATAGCACCCGGAGCCAGATTATTGACCTGAACGATCCGGCTTTGCAGCCGCCGGGGTGGGCGACGCTGGAAAAGCCGCCGCTGGCCGCGCCGGAAGATGTGGTGCTCTACGAGTTGCACGTGCGCGATTTTAGTATTCTCGATGAGTCCGTACCCGCCGATTTGCGCGGCACGTTCCGCGCCTTTACGGTGCGCGATAGCGTTGGCATGCGCCATTTGGCCGAGCTGGCTGAGGCCGGCGTGACCCACGTGCATCTGTTGCCGGCATTCGATATTGCTACCATCGAAGAGATTCGCGCGCTGCAAGCGCCGTTGCCTTACGATCAATTGCGCGCGCTGCCACCCGATTCGCCCGAACAACAAGCTCTGATCGAGCCGATTCGCGATCTTGATGGCTTCAACTGGGGCTACGATCCTTACCACTATTCGGTGCCGGAAGGCAGCTACAGCACCAATCCTGATGGCCCGCAGCGCATTCTCGAATTCCGCGAGATGGTGCAGGCGCTCAACCAGACCGGCTTGCGCGTCGTGATGGATGTGGTCTACAACCATACCAACGCGAGCGGCCAAAATCCGCGATCGGTGCTCGACCGGATTGTGCCCGGCTACTATCACCGGCTCGACGGTGACGGCAACGTAACCACTTCGACGTGCTGCGCTAACACTGCCACCGAGCATCGAATGATGGAGAAGTTGATGATCGACTCGGTGGTGTTGTGGGCGAAGCACTATAAGGTTGACGGCTTCCGCTTCGACCTGATGGGCCACCACATGAAGGCCAATATGCTGGCAGTGCGGCAGGCCCTCGATGCGCTGACTCTCGAACGCGACGGGGTGGATGGCAAATCAATCATCATCTACGGCGAGGGCTGGAACTTCGGCGAGGTGGCCAACAACGCGCGCGGCATCAATGCGACCCAATTCAATATGGCCGGCACCGGTATCGGCACCTTCTCTGACCGGCTGCGCGATGCGGCCCGTGGTGGCGGCCCCTTCGACGATCCGCGCTTGCAGGGCTTTATTTCCGGCCTTGCCACCGATCCGAGCGACTTTTCGCAAGGCACGCCCGACGCGCAACGGATCAAATTGCTGGCCGAGACCGATCTGATTAAGCTCGGTTTAGCCGGCAACCTCAAGACCTACCGCATGGTTAACTACGAGGGCCGGGTGGTGCCCGGCGAGCAGATCAAGTATCGCGGCGCAGCGGGTGGCTACACGCTCGACCCGCAAGAGCAGATCGTTTATGTCTCGGCGCATGACAATGAGACGCTGTTCGATGCGGTGCAACTGAAAGCGGCGGCAACGACGCCAATCAGCGAGCGGGCGCGGATGGCGCAGCTTGGCCTGTCATTGACCGCGCTGGCGCAGGGTATTCCTTTCTTCCATGCCGGCGATGAGCTGCTGCGCTCGAAGTCGCTTGACCGCAATAGCTACAACTCATCTGACTGGTTCAACCGGATTGATTGGCGCGGCCAAGAGAATACGTTCGGTTCGGGTTTGCCGCCAGCTTGGGATAACCAGAGCAACTGGCCGATTATGGCTCCGCTGCTAGCCAACCCTAATCTCAAGCCCGATGCAACGCTGATGCGCGCTACCTACGATCACTTCCGCGAGATGCTGCGCATTCGCCGCAGCACGCCACTCTTCCGGCTGCGCACCGCCGCAGAGGTCGAGCGGATGGTTTCGTTCTTCAACAATGGCCCGGATCAGATCCCCGGCCTGATTGTGATGAGTATCAGTGACAACGGCGCGACGCGGGTTGATCCGAACATCGGGCAGGTGGTGGTGCTGTTCAATGCCCGCCCCGATCCGGTGACGATCACTATTCCCGAACTGGCCAACGGCGATCTGAGCCTGCATGATGTGCAGGTAACTTCAAGCGACGAACGGGTGATCCAAGCGCGGTACAACTCCGACGGCACTTTCAGCGTACCCGGTCGCACCACCGCTGTGTTTGTCGGCCCGCGCCCACTGGTGGCTGCGCCCGCGCCGGCGCCTACTGCCGCAGCGACAGCAACGCCGGCCCCGCCTGAGGCTGCGCCGACTCCCACCGCCGCACCAGCGCCGGTTGCCGGTAGTAGCGGCGTTCCGTGGTGGGTATGGATTGTGCTAGCCGTGGTTGCGTTAGGTGGAGCGGGATTCATCGTTGCCCGCCGGCGGTAAAGGCAAAGGCGCAGAGGGTGCGAAGGCGCAGAGGGTGATCAACGCAAAGGCGCAGAGGGTGATCAACGCAAAGGCGCAACGAGCGCAAAGAACGCGGAGGGTTTTAAAATGGGGGCTAGCAGCACGGTCGTGCTGTTGCCCCCTGATTTCAACCACCTTTGCGGTGCTTCGCGCACTTAGCGCCTT
>JANWYE010000201.1 GCA_025057175.1 Chloroflexus sp.
CGAATGGGCCACCACACAGCGGTGTGCCCGCCCCCCTCTGTCATTGCGCGGGCGCAACGCGCCCGAAGCAATCTCCTCCTGTAGCGAGAGCAATGCCTGTTCGCCCTTCCCCCCTCCGCCACGTTGTGCCCAGTCGCATCCTTTCAGGGGGTCGCTCCCGCTAGATACGTCGAGAAGGCTGTCGCGATGTGCTACGCATTGACACTTCGTGTTCCCTCTGCTACAGTAGTGCCAGCGATATACATCTTCATCTTGTGCAAAGGCTGCTGGTGGGTAAAACAGCAGCTCCATTCCCAAGCCCCTTCCCTCCCAGCCAGCATTTCTCGTTCCCAACTAGTCCTCTCCCACCAGTAAAGTCAGCGCGCGCATAGTGCTGGCGACGGTGCGATTACCAGCCGGCTGTCGTCGAGAGGGGGATAGTATGGGCAACCAGTTCCGAATCTTTCTTGCGTTCGCAGTGATATTGCTAGTCATTGCCGTGGCAGGTAGCGCCATCGTCTTGCGGGTATGGCGATCGCCCAGCGATTCAACGGCGCAACCGTTCATTGCGACCAACGGCCCTCATCGCACGGCTGATCCTGTGTTGCCAACACCTGTTGCTAGCGCTAACTGGCGCCATCTTGGCAGTGTCTGGGCAACTCCGTTTAATGACACTGTGACAGCGATCGCTTTTGACGCCAATCGCAACCTCTACGTTGGCGGCGGGTTCACCGATGCAGCGGGTATTCCCGAAGCCGATTATCTAGTGATGTGGAACCATACGACGCAGCAGTGGTTAGCGCTCGGCGGTGCCAATGGTAGTGGGGTGCTAAACGAGCCAGTGTTCACTATCGCCATTGCCGGCGATCTGGTCTACGTGGGTGGCAACTTTTCCAACGCCGCAGGGATTGCCGAGGCCGATGGGGTGGCAGTGTGGAACATAGCTTCGCAGCAGTGGTCGGCGCTTGGTGGTAACGGTGATGGAGCTATCTACGGGCCGGTAGCTGATATTGCCATCGTTGGCGATTTGGTCTATGTGGGCGGTAATTTTTTCGATGTTGCCGGCATTCCTGCCGCTGACTATGTGGCCGTGTGGGATGGCCAGCGCTGGGCTGCGCTAGGTGACAATGGCCAAGGCGATGGTGCGCTGACTAACAGTGTGATATCACTGGCTGTTGCCGGCGATAATCTGTACGTTGGTGGCCTCTTCTCCGATGCGGCTGGAATTGCAGCGGCTGACTCTATTGCAGTATGGGATGGCCAGCGCTGGGCTGCTCTGGGTGACAATGGTCAAGGCGATGGCGCGCTGAACCATGTGGTCTCTGCAATCGCTGTGGACGGCGATAAGGTCTACGTAGGCGGCTGGTTTACCGATGCAGCAGGTATTGCCAATGCCGATTACCTTGCAGTGTGGCAGAGCGCCGGTTGGTCGGCATTGAGCGACCGGAGTGACTTTACCCCGCTGACCGGGGAGGTATTTGCATTGGCGGTTGATAACCGTGGCAACCTGTATGTGAGCGGCTCATTTACTAACCTTGCCGGCATAGCGGCTGCTGATTTCGTGGCGGTGTGGGATGGTACAGTGTGGTCTGCGCTGGGCGATAATGGCCGCGGCGATGGTGTGCTACAAAACTTGGTGGGTGTCATTACGGTGGATCCGAACGATCAGATCTATCTTGGCGGAAGTTTTCTCAATGCCGCAGAGATCGATGCTGCCGATTACGCGGCAATATGGGACGGCGCTCGCTGGCAAGCATTCCCTAACATTGGCAACGGTGTGTTAACAGCGCCAGTGCGTACTATTGCGCTGGCCAACAATAATGTCTACGTGGCCAGCGGTTCAATCAATTTTGCCGAAAGGGGCGCTGCTCCTTTTGTAGCCATGTGGGATTCAACTCGTCAAGTTTGGGTAGATCTTGATCCGCAAGGATTGTTTCAACACGGCCTTCAAATCAACGTTCTACGCCATGATGGCTCGCGCCTTTACGCTGGCGGCTGGTTTACCAATGCGACTGGCCCTACCGCCGATTATGTGGCCATGTGGGATGGCACCCAATGGTCGGCGTTAGGCGACAATGGTTACGGTGATGGAGCGCTTACTAATAATGTCACGGCCCTAGTGCTCAATGAAGACGGCAACCTCTATGTTGGCGGCTTCTTTCAAGATGCTGCAGGCATTCCCGAAGCTGATAATGTAGCAGTGTGGAATGGATCTCATTGGCAAGCGTTGGGCAGCGGAGAGAGCGCATTGCAGGGAGTAGTATGGGCCATGGTGGTGATCGATGGCACTCTATACATCGGTGGATCATTCACTATCGCCAGCAATTCAAACAATACATTCATAGCGATGTGGAACGATACTGGATGGGTGACGCTTGATGATGGTCGTGGCAATCCACTCAATGGCGAAGTCACTGCGCTGGCTGTTGCTGATGGCAAATTATACGTTGGCGGGGCATTTACCGATGCAGCTGGAATTGCTGAAGCCGACTATGTGGCCGTCTGGGATGTGGCAACGCGCCAATGGTCGGCGTTGGGCAGCAATGGCCGCGGCGATGGTGCGATAGCCGGCTATCCTCGAGTCAATGCACTCGCCATAGATAGCGATGGCAACGTGTATGTTGGTGGTTTCTTTACAGATGTCGCCGGCATTCCAGCAGCCGACAACGTGGCGATGTGGAACCCGGTGACAGGGCAGTGGAGTGCATTGGGTGGGGATGGTCTCGGTAGTTGGACGTTGGACGATGAGGTGTTTGCGCTTGCTGTGCTGGGCAATGAAGTATATATCGGCGGCAACTTCACCAACGCTGGGCATAACCCATCGGCTGATTACTTGGTGGTATATCAACCTAACTAGGCAACTCTGTCGCGATGATATATTGATTTGGTGTAGCGCAGTGCTGTTAGCCGCCGTGAGCTGACGCGCGACCATGCCGTCCATTATGTATCTAGCGCATCCGCTATGCCTTTGTGATCGGTTGCGTACGCTGGTGTTTCTGTCCCCCTCTGTCATTGCGCGGGCGCAACGCGCCCCCACATGTCATTGCGCGGGCGCAACACCCCCCCATATGTCATTGCGCGGGCGAATGGGCCACCACACAGCGGTGTGCCCGCCCCCCTCTGTCATTGCGCGGGCGCAACGCGCCCGAAGCAATCTCCTGCAGTAGTGGGAGCAATGCCTGTTCGCCCTTCCCCCCCTCCACACCATGGCCAGTCGCATCCTTTCAGGAGGTCGTTCCCGCGAGAGTGGGGGATTGCTTCGCCGCGCAAGCGCGGCTCGCAATGACAACCGGGTGCTGGGCGGTGCGCGATGACAGGGGCGCAACGCGCTCCCTTCTGTCATTGCGAGGGCAAGCGGCCACCACACAGCGGTGTGCCCGCCCCCTCTGTCATTGCGCGGGCGAATGGGCCACCACACAGCGGTGTGCCCGCCCCCCTCTGTCATTGCGCGGGCGCCACGCGCCCGAAGCAATCCCCTGCGGTAGCGAGAGCAATGCCTGTTCGCCCTTCCCCCCTCCGCTACATCGTGGCTAGTCGCATCCTGTCAGGAGGTCGTTCCCGCTAGATCGGGGGATTGCTTCGCCGCCCTGCGGGCGGCGCGCGGTGACAGGGGGCAGGGCGCTGCGCCCTGCGCCATCCCTACACTACCACCGTTGCCCGAGCGACACCGGCCCGTTGCGAGCGGGCGGTGATGGTGACGCTGCTCCCTGCCGGGGCGCGGATGGTCCACGTTAGGCGGCGGAGGTTGTCGGTGGGGAAACTGCCGCCCCACAAGGCCCGTTTGTTTGCCCGCCCTTCGAGCTGGCCGATCTCTTGCCGTTGTTCGCCGCTGATGATTGCGCCGTCGTCGGGCAGGGTTACTTCTACCTCGATCGGTTGCACTGCCTTCACTTCTTGCGCTTTGCGGCTGCCGTAGGTCGGTAAGTAGCCGCTGTTGGCGACGACTGCTTGCAGGCGGTAGAGACCATCGCCCAGCGGTTCGGCTTGCACGTGGCGCAGTTCCAGCCGCGGACCGGTTTGGGCAAGGGCTAGCACGAAGCGGGTGTTTGGTTCGAGGGTGCGCAGTAAGAATGGTTCTGGCGGGTTGCCAAAGGTGCGCCGCTCGATCCAGCCGCCGATCTCGACCCGGCCAAGTTGCGGGTGATCGAAGGGGCGCCAGTTGACGAAGCCGGCCCCGCCGAGCTGTTCGTCGTTCCAGCGCAATAGTTTGAGGTCGTCTTCTTCGGGATGATCGCGGAACCACTCAATGAAGTCGCGATCCTTGATGCCCGCCTCGCCGATCATGTCCCACAACTCGACTGTGAAGGCGTAGATGCCGAGCTGTTCGTAGGCCCAATCGTCGAAAGCGCCGCGCATGACTTCGCGCGGATGGTAGCGGAAGCCGTGATAGACCGAGACGTGCTTGTAGCCGGTGATCTCTTCGCCGCGCCGGCCAAGCTCTTTGTAGGTCCACAAGTCGTCGATCGGCATCTGGTCGTCGGGTTTGTCGGAGTATGGTCGCAAGATCGCGCCAGAGTAGGTGTGGTACGAGATGGCGCTGCTGACGTTCAGATGCGTGGTGAGAAACTCAACTACCGCTCGAATCTCCGGTTCAGAAGTGGGATATGGCCCGGCGCCGCGCTGTACGCCTTCCGGCGCCCAGATGTAGGGGAAGTTGCGGTTGAAATCGAGGCCTTGGGCTGGCGGCGCAATTTTCACCTCGTAGCCGTTATAGTTGCGGATATAACCCTCGGTGTAGACCCGATAATAGGTGCCGCCGCGCTCGTCGGGGGCGCGCGGGCGCATCAGGCGAGGATCGCGCTCGCTCACCTTCCAACCGCCATCGGGATCAACAACGCGCATCTGCAAGATCTGGCCGTCGCCGTCGATGTCAGCGGGGTATAGCCCGTCACGATCGTCGGTGAAGGGGTAGCGGCGGGTGCCCGACCGCACATAAACTGGCGAGGTCAGCGCTTGCTCCATGCCGTCAGGGTTGAGGCAGGGCACAATATACAGCGCGCGCTCGTCGAGCAGCGCGGTAATGTTGGGATCGTGCCCGTATTGTTCGAGTACGGTCTGGATGACGTGGAGCGCGCCCATGCAGCCGGTGACTTCGGTGGCATGGATGTTGGCGTCGAGCCAGAAGGCCGGCTTTTCCGTATCGGGTCCGGTGGCCTGATTGGTGAGGGTCATCAGCCAGATTGGGCGGCCTTCGTAGCTGGCGCCGATGCTGCGCAACGCGCAGAGCTGCGGGTACTCTGCGGCCCATGCTTGCAACGCGGCTTCGACTTCGTGGGGACGGTAGTAGCGAGTAAAATCGATCTTTGGCATTGCGCAAATCCTTGCTCAATCAAACATTCTGCGCCATTATAGTACCATAGAATTGGTAGGGGTGTGGATGTCGCGGTTGGCGCTCCATTCCCGGCTCTTCTCCTCTCCACGCCCCCTTCTCCCCTTATGGGCAAGGGGATGCGGGGAAGCCACGCGCTACTTATGGGCTTGGTGAGCGGTGTGTTTCCGATCATGGGTAAGCACCCTCTGCGCCGGCTGTGGTCTCTGTAGCGTAAACACCGGTTGCTGTGCTAACCTCCTCGACCACTTTATTTGCTGTGTGGTATACTGCTGTCAACTCGGCAAGGAGGCAATGGGGTCGCCTATGCGCGTGCGGTACAGTGCCCGGACGGATACCGGCAAACGGCGCGAGATCAATCAGGATGCGTATGGTAGCGCCGAGATTGGGCAGGGAACCCTGCTCATCGTCTGCGATGGCATGGGGGGGCACTTGGCCGGCGAGGTTGCCAGCAAGCTGGCCGTCGAGTCGATTATCGCTGCCTTCCAACCCGGCGAGGATCCGGCGGAAGGGTTGCGCCAAGCCTTTGTGGTCGCCAACCAGCGGGTGCATGCCGAAGGGCGCGGCAGTATGGGCACTACCGCTGTTGCCGTCTTCTTCTGGCACAACACGCTCTACGTGGCTAATGTCGGTGATAGTCGAGCCTATCTGGTGCGTGAAGGCCAAATTCGCCAACTGACCCACGATCACTCGCTCATCGGCGATCAGGTGGCTGCTGGTCTGCTGACGGCTGAAGAGGCGCGCGCATCGAACATTCGCAACATTATTACCCGCGCGATCGGCCATCTTTCCCACGTCGAGGTCGATCTCTTCCGCGAGCCGCTCTTGCCCGGTGATACGATTGTGCTTTCGACCGACGGGATGCATGGCTTGCTGACCGACGAAGAAATTGCCGCGATCGCAAGCATGCATCCGCTCGATGTGGCAGCGCGCCGGTTGGTGGATGAAGCAAATGCGCGCGGCGGGCCGGATAATATTACCGTTGTGATCGCGCAGGTTGATGGTCTCGATCCGACGATCAGTGAGAGTGTCACTGTCGTGGCGGCTCCGCCGCCGCCGCCTGCCGTCGCTGCGCCGCCAACGGTAAAGCCGCTGTCACGAGTAGGTCTGGCGTTGGCAACGCTGGTGTTAGTGATGTTGATCGGTTTAGGGGTGTTTGTAACGGCGACCGATCAGCGCACGCCACCGCCATTGCTGAGTTCGCCAACGATTGCGGCAACCGCGACACCAATCAGCACAGTGACGCCACTGCCGACCGCGACGCCGTAATCGAGGCGCATTGAGAAACGGAACGATCCTACCCGCTATGCCCATTCGTCTACTCGATGAAACTATTGCCGCTCAAATTGCCGCCGGCGAGGTGGTTGAACGGCCAGCCTCGGTGGTGAAGGAGCTGGTCGAGAACGCGCTTGATGCCGGCGCGCGCCGGATCGTGGTCGAGGCGCGCGGGGGCGGGTTGCGCGAGATTCGTGTCCAAGATGATGGTTGCGGTATTCCTGCCGATGAAGTGGAATTGGCTTTTGCCCGCCATGCCACCAGCAAGCTGCAATCGGCTGAAGATCTGTGGGCGATCCGCACGCTTGGCTTCCGCGGCGAGGCATTGCCTAGCATTGCTAGCGTAGCGCAAGTGATCTGCGTTACGCGCGTCGCCGAGGCTGAGTTGGGGGTTGAGCTGCGCATTGCCGGCGGCGAGGTGC
>JANWYE010000202.1 GCA_025057175.1 Chloroflexus sp.
AGATTGCTTCGGGCGCTACGCGCCCTCGCAATGACATGGGGGGGGCGCGGCGCAGCAATCTCCCTCTTCAGCGCCAGTTGTTGGCTTTCGGCAAGGCATCCCTCCCGTCCTTGTGGGAGATTGCTTCGGGCGCTCCGCGCCCGCGCAACGGGTATTGTCATTGCGAGCCGCCGCAGGCGGCGAAGCAATCTCCCCCTTTCCGCCATTTGCCCGGTTGCCGTAAGGCACTCTTCCCGCTGGATAGGGGATTGCTTCGGGGCGTGCCGCCCCCTCGCAATGACAGCAGGGTGCGGCGCAGCAAGCTCCCCCTGTAGCGCCGGTGGTGTGCTTTCGGCAAGGCACTCTTCCCGCTGGATAGGGGATTGCTTCGGGCGCTGCGCGCCCTCGCAATGACAGAGGGGGCACGGCGAAGCAAGCTCCACCTGTAGTGCCGGTGGTGTGCTTTCGGCAAGGCATTCTTCCCGCTGGAGTAGGGGATTGCTTCGGGGGCGTGCCGCGCCCTCGCAATGACAATAGGGCGCTGCGCGCCCTCGCAATGACAGAGGGGGCGCACCCCCTCGCAGTGACAGGGCGCAGCCCCTGCAGAACGAGACGATGTATTGCGGTAGCACTTACTCCGACGGCGTCTCGCGGGGTTGTCGCTACGCTTACCCTTCTCCACCCAACTCGTGGAATAGCGGGAGACCGGTTAGGTCTTCATCACGGGGGCGCGGGCGGCGACGCGATTCGCCGTCGGCGAGCGCCGCGCGTAGCGCTTTGCGCCAGCCGCGCTCGCGGTCTTCAGGCAAACCGGCCTCGGCGACAGTCTTGGTGAATAGCCACCAGCGTTCTTCGGGGCGGAGGGCTAGCCACTTCTGGCAGATGATCGGCAGCGCCTCGTCGCTTGCTCCCTCGGCTGCCCATGCCAGTACGCATAGCTCGCGCCCTAGTAGGCGATCAACCTTATTCACGCCAGTGTGCCAACGGGCTGGGCGCAACTTGGCCGCTTTCAACCGCACATTGAACTCTTGCCGGGCCGGCTCGGCAATCTGGCTCCAGATCCGGCGTTCGAGCACTACCCGCGGCTCTTCGGCGGGAATGCCGTCGATCTCGCCGCGATAGCCGTACTCTTCCACAATGCGCACCGGTTGCCGGCTAGCGGCCGGAATCTCAACCCGAAAGAGGTGCGCGCCAAATTCCGCCGGTGCGCCGAAATCGATCGTTGCCGTCTTGCTGCTCATTGCTCGATCTGCTCCTGCGCCAACGGAATGCCTAGCCGTTGGCTGAACGCCTGCGCGTCGTGGCCGGTGCGGAACGACGCCCGCTTGAAGGTCATCGTTACCGGCGCTTCAGCCGGCACCTTTTCGATGAGTTGGTTGACGATGCGAGCAAGAAACTCGGCCTCCACCGCAAGCTCGCCAATCGAGAGCGAGACCGTCTGTGCGCCCTGCCCAATAGTCAGATAGATGTTCTCGAACGTCACATTGCGCTCGCTGGCCAGTTGCAGGCCCTCAAATACTTTGGCCCGCGAATCAAGCTTGAACGAAGCGCGATCGGCTTTCAGCCGGGCAGGCTGGTCGGTAATAATTCGCACCTCTTTCCGCCCGCGCGGGCCGAAGGTGAACATATTCTTGGCCTGCAAACCGTCGGCTTCGGCGAAGACCAAGAGCCGCACTTCATCATCGCCAATAGGGAACGGCCCGGCGTAGGGCGTGCCATACCGCGGCTCGCTGCCGTCGAGCGTGTAACGTAGCTCGCCGCGTGGCGTTACCAGCAGTTCAACCCAGCGCTGCCCGTCGCGCTCAAACAGCCGGTTGCGGATTGTCAGTTTATTCTCCCACACATACGGCTCGCCGGTCTCGTAACGATTGGTCGGATCTTTGACCAGAAACGCCACCCGCAGGGCGCGAGTGCGCAATTCCGGTTCTAGCAGCCGTTGGCTGCGTTCAGAGACCTCGCCATCTTCGGCGTAGAAGATCTGTGGCGTTGGACCGCCGTTGACCGGCTCCACCCGCAGGCGCACTTCGCCTGTATCGTCAGGGCCAGACAGCAGTGACACCTGCACGCCGGTGCGTTTGGGGCGCGGCTGCTTGGTCAAATAACCGTTGCCAAGGTCTTCCCACAAGCCACGATTCTTGGCGATCTGGATTACCTGATCGAGGCCACGCGGCGGCAACCATGGCATCCCCGCCTGCTCGGCGTAACGGTCGGCCAGATCGGTGAGGCGCGCATCGGCCATTCCCTCTGGCCAGAGCAGGTCTTCCGCCTTGTCGCGGATCGCGTCAAAGTCACGCTCTACATCGAGGTAGAGTTTGAGCGGATTGCCGGTCAACGTCTGCTCAATCTGGGCCTCGCCATCAAACGGCTTGGTCGTGTCGCGCACCATATCGAGCGGCTTGGCCGCCAACTGCGGATCACGGCCGGGCCGTTGGATGGGAAAGAGCACTTTGTCGAACAGATTGATCAGCGTAGTGGTAAAATCTTGCGCATACTCTTGCTGCTTGGCCTCAAGATCGGCCCGTTGCGGATGACCCTTCGGAATGCGGGCATCCGCCTTCTGCGCAGCGTAGAATCGGCGCGCCGCCTGCTCGACGCTGGCCAGCGCCGTTTTGTCACCGGTCAGCACTAGCACGTTATTCTTCTGGGTCAAACCATCGAAAAAGCGCTGCACCGCATCGGGCGGAATCTTGCCATCAGGACTCACAATCAACAACACTCGCCCGCGCCGCAACCGATCCACGGCCTCCTCCAAGCGCGGCAACGGCAATACCTCGTCATAGGCCGTTTTGCGCTTGGGCTGGAACAACTCGCGCAAGCGGGCACGGATCAACTCATCAATCTGGTTTTCCGGCGCCTCTTTCGCCAAACTTTGCAACAGCTTGGTCAGATTCTCCTGACGGTCGAAATAGAAGCGGCCTTCCGGCGTATGGTGCAGATACCACGCCGACTTCTGCAACTCCTCGAACGCGGCTACAAACTCGGCCGGATCGCGATTAGGCGCAATTAGACACTCCACCAACTCCTCGCGGGTCAGTCCCTTCACCGCATTCACTGCTGTCGAGAGGCTCGCCGTCAACAACAGCGCCGCCACCTGCGCAGCGGCATCGCTATGGCGCTGGGCATCGATGATCTGCGCGTGCGCCGAACGCTGCGCATCCCACAGATCGCGCGCAATCACATCGCGCATGCCGGAAATCTCGGTCAGCTTATCGCGCACTTCCGGCAATGACAGATCAAAATGCTGCGCGCCGATCAGATACACGTCATCTACCGGCCGGTTCCAGACCGAAAGCAACAACCGCGATACCAACTCCAGCAAACCGCGGGTCTGCTTAAACTGTTCATTCTCCTTAAACAACGCCACCAGATTCTTGAGACGCGGGTGGAACGGATACGTAACCCGGATCTCATCGGCGATCACCTGCGCCTCGCGGCGCACCGTTTTCGCCTTCGCCAACTCGGCCAAACGTTCACCGAACGCATCGGCGATCGCCTTCACCTCGTGCTCATCGGGCAAAGCGACAAATAACCGCTTGCGCAAAATGGCATAAATCTCATCGGCTGCCAAATCAACCGGCGTAATCGCCCGCTCTTGGCGGCCCAATTCAGCGCGCGCATCTTCGAGCGCGCGGTTAATCAACCGGCCGCCGGTATCATACGCTGCCGCCAAATCCGACACCACCACGCACACATTCTTCTTCTTTCCCGCCGCGGTCAACAAATTGGCAAACGCGCGCACCGCAATATCGGCCACCGTCCCGTTGCCGACGGCCTGAGTCGCGTAGTAGTGAAAATAGGGCGGCATCTCATCGAGCAAAATCAACACCGGACGGTCGAGATCAAACAGCTTCAACCAATCATCTTCGCCGGGCGCGCGCGGGCCACCCTCCCAGAAAGCGCGGAACAGATCGGGCCGGCCCAGTTGGTTGGCAATCTCTCCCCAGAAGAAATGAGGCGGGCTGTTGCGCCCATTAAACGCCGCAATCGCCGCCGTTGCAAACTCATTGCCGTACAGCACATCGGCGCAATACCGCTGGCGCAAAGCCGGATGCTTCGCCAACAACCCAAACCCAACCAACAAATGGGTCTTCCCACCGCCCATCGCCTGCTTCAGATGAAAAATCGCCTGCGGCGAGCGCCCGGCAAGGCGCGCCAGCCCCTCACTAATCAGATCGCGCATCCCTTGGGTAAGATGCGTTCGCTCAAAGAACGCCACCCCATCATCTTCAGCGCGGATCAGTTCATCGAGCTGTTCAATCTGGTCACTAACTCGAATATGCAACGCATTTTCAGCGGGAGTGCAGGCAGCGCGTACAGTTCTCATAGCGGTCAACTCCTCAAGCTGCGGTAGATAGGTGTTAGTATAGCATAGAGATACTCCCCCCCTCCCCCCCACCCCTGCCCGCCCCCTCCGAGGAGGGGAGGAGCTACCCCTCCCCCCAGCGGGGGGGGGAGGCTGGCAGGGGGGCCGCCCTCAGCGGGGGGAGGCTGGGAGGGGGGCCACCCCCAGCGGGGGGAGGTTGGATATTGGCTATCCTCCCGCGCGGCGCGGTATAATACAACGCATGTCGTCGCGCTTAGCTCAGTCACGCCTATGACTACGCAACCCACATCTGAAACGCAGCTCATTCCCGGCGCGTGGGCCGATCGCCCCGCTCTTATCGAACGTTTGTTGCCGGTGCAGAAGCTCTCGGCAGAGGTGTATAAGGAACGTATGGCCGGCGCCGGCCAAACCCTTACTGCCCTCGGTTCCTACTGGAAGGGGCGCAAGCCGCTTATTCTCGCTAAGGCCTGCGTGTTGGGCTGCCTGTTGCCTGCCACCGATGACCCGCAGCGTGATCTAGAGATCTTCGAGCTGCTGATGGGGATGGACGAGGCTTCGTTGGCGGCCCGCGCCAAGCGCCGGCCCTCGCCCAAAGAGGTGTTGGCGCAGGTGGCGTTGGCTAATCTGCGCGATTATGTCACCGTTACCCCCGATATTTTGCCCCGCTCTGCGCCAATTGATTGGAGCAACCCGGATTATGCGAAGGTTAAGGTGGCATGGCGGCCTGATTTGCCTTTGGCCGAGCGTCGCCGGCTCGAAGCGATGCTGTTGCCCCCCGCGCCTTACCGCGAGCGGATTGCCAATCTCTATCGCCCCGAAGAGGTGCCTGATGTGCATGACCATATCTGGGATCAGGTGAACCGCCATCTCGGCACCCATGCTCGTTCCTTCCCCGAATTGGTCGAGCAGCTCGGCATCCTGCGCTTCGGCGCGCGCCCGGTCGTGGCCGATACCTTCTGCGGATCGGGCCAGATTCCGTTTGAAGCAGCTCGCCTCGGCTGCGATGTCTACGCCTCTGACCTCAACCCAATTGCCTGTATGCTGACGTGGGGCGCATTCCATATTGTCGGCGGCTCGCCGGCAGAACGCGAACGGTTGGCGCGCGATCAGCAGGCGCTGGTGGCCAAGGTGCAAGCCGAGATTGACCGCCTCGGCGTCGAGACTGATGGCAACGGCTGGCGGGCTAAGGTCTTTCTCTATTGCGTCGAAGCGCGCTGCCCGCAGACCGGCTGGCTAGTGCCGCTATTGCCGTCGCTGGTGATTAGCAAGGGCTATCGCGTGATCGCCGAACTGATCCCCGACCCGGCCCATAAACGCTACCAGATTGCCATCCGCAGCGGCGTCTCCGACCGCGAACTAGCCGCCGCCGAACGCGGCACCGTCCGTTCGGATGGGCGCGGCCAAGACCCGTATCTGGTGCATGTGGTGGATGGGCGCGAATACCGCACCAAGATTTCAACCTTGCGCGGCGACTACCGCCTGCCCGACGGCAGCACCGGCAACCGCTTGCGCTTGTGGGAAAAGAGCGACTTCAAACCGCGCCCCGATGACATCTTTCAAGAGCGGCTCTACTGCATTCAGTGGATGCGGCCCATTGCCGGCAGCAACCGGTATGAATACGAGTTTCGCGCCGTTACTCCCGCCGACCTCGAACGCGAGCGGATCGTCGAGGAGTATGTCGCGGCCCATCTCGCCGAGTGGCAAGCGCAGGGTTGGGTGCCCGATATGCCGATTGAGCCGGGTGAAAAGACCGATGAACCGATCCGCACTCGGGGCTGGACGCATTGGCACCATTTGTTTAATCCGAGGCAGTTGTTGGTGGGGGGACTGGTACGAAGTGCGATAAATGAAGATACAGCAATTGATTTTTGCGTATTGCTAAACAATAACTCGAGATTGAGTCGTTGGCATAACGGGAGAGACTACGTTACAGAAACTTTCGACAACCAAGCACTAAACACTCTTTTCAATCATGGTTGCCAAGCCTTTGCGTATGCTCGAAGATACTTTTCTTCACGTCTACCGTGGATGCAGGTTAGTGGAAGTGCTCAGATAGCAGCTATTCCCGCTGGTGAGTGCTCATACCCCGCCCACCTCTTCATCACCGACCCACCCTACGGCGACGCGGTGAAATACGAAGAGATCCTTGAATTCTTCATCGCGTGGCTGCGCAAAAACCCGCCGCCGGAGTTTGCCGGCTGGGTGTGGGATAGCCGGCGGGCATTGGCGATCAAGGGCGAGGGCGAAGACTTCCGGCGCGGGATGGTGGCGGCCTACCGGCGGATGACCGAATGCATGGCCGATCACGGTTTGCAAGTAATTATGTTTACCCACCAATCGGGCGCGATCTGGGCCGATATGGCCAATATCGTCTGGGCCGCCGGGTTGCAAGTCACCGCCGCGTGGTACGTCGTCACCGAAACCGACAGCGCCCTGCGTGACGGTAGTTATGTCAAAGGGACCGTGCTGCTCGTCTGCCGCAAGCGGCGGGGCAACCTCAAGACCACCCGCGACGATCTGGCGTGGGAGATTCAAGAAGAGGTCGAGCAGCAGGTCGCGCTGCTGACCGGCCTCAACCAGCAAGCGCGCGGCCTCTACCGCGACGAGAACGTGTTCGCCGACGCCGACTTACAAATGGCCGGCTACGCGGCGGCGCTGCGTGCGCTG
>JANWYE010000203.1 GCA_025057175.1 Chloroflexus sp.
ATATCCAAGGTCTCTCGATTATACCGCGTTCCGCCACACACGTCGCACGTCACGAAGAGATCAGGTAAAAATTGCATTTCGACCCGTATCAGACCCTCGCCAGCACAGTGCTCGCAGCGTCCACCCTTGAGGTTGAAGCTAAACCGCGCGGCGTCGTAGCCGCGGGCTTTGGCTTCGGTAGTGGCGGCAAACAGGGTGCGAATCGGGTCGAAGACGCGGCTGTAAGTGGCTGGATTCGAACGTGGCGTGCGCCCGATCGGGCTTTGATCCACTACAATGACCCGGTCAAGATGCTCGACGCCAAGCAAAGCGTCGTGCTCGCCGGCTCGCGCTTTAGCGCCATGGAGCAATTCGCTCAGGCGTGGCGCCAGTGTGTCGCTGATTAAGCTGCTCTTGCCGCTGCCGCTGACTCCGCTGACTGCAACCAGACAGCCAAGCGGGATGCGCACGTCGATGTTCTTCAAATTGTTGGTTCTACACCCGCGCAGTTCAAGCCATGGGCCATGAGCCGGGCGACGTTGCGATGGCACCGGGATGCGTCGTTTTCCGCTGAGATACTGGCCGGTGAGCGAACGTGGGCAAGCTATCACTTCGGCGAGGGTGCCGCTTGCCAATACTTCACCGCCATGCGGGCCGGCTCCCGGCCCCATATCCACGATCCAATCGGCGGCGCGGATGGTCGCTTCATCATGCTCGACCACTAGCACGCTATTGCCAAGATCGCGCAGATGGAACAGCGTCGCCAGCAAGCGATCATGGTCCTGCGGGTGCAACCCGCTGCTTGGCTCATCGAGCACGTAAAGCACACCTGAGAGACCGGCGCCGATCTGCGTCGCCAGCCGCACGCGCTGCATCTCGCCACCACTTAGGGTTATTGCGGTGCGGTCAAGGGTAAGATACGGCAAGCCAACTTCGGATAAAAAGCGGAGACGTTGGCAAATTTCGCGCACAATAGGGCGGGCTATCGTCCGGTCGCGCTCGCTCAGCTCAGATCGCTCGATCAGCGTAGTTGCCCATTCAAGCGCGGTGGCGACATTCATACGATGCGCTTCGGCAATCGAAATACCGCCTACTATGACGGCGCGCGCTTCTGGGCGCAACCGCGCGCCGGCGCAGGCCGGGCAGGTACGCGGGGCAGTATATTGCTCGATCGGTGATTGTTCATTGCTAGAAGACTGTTCGGCCAAGCGGCGGCGCAAGTTGGGAATGACACCCTCAAACTCACGCTCTACGCTCCGGACTTTGCCGTTGATATGGTAGCGCACAGTGATTGGCTCGCCACCGGTGCCGTAAAGCAGTGCGCTCAAGACATCAGGTGGCAACGTTTGCACTGGTTTGTGCGGATCGATCCCAAAATGAGCGGCAAACGAGATCAGTACATCACGATAGTATTGTTGGCTGCCGGCATCACCATCACGCCATGGCGCAATTGCTTCAATCAATGGCAGACTGCGGTCGGGGATCACTAACGCAGGGTCAATTTCGGGCACTACTCCTAACCCAGCGCAGGTTGGGCAAGCCCCTTGCGGATTGTTAAACGAAAAATCGCGTGGTTCGAGCTTGCCTAGCTCGATTGGGCCGTGTTGCGGGCAGGTGTAGCGCTCACTGAGCAGCAGCTCTTCGCCATCGCTGATCTGCACTATCAACTGCCCGCCGCTCAGCTTGAGCGCCGTTTCCACCGAATCGGCCACCCGCACCCGGTCAAGCGCCGGCGTGCCGTCGGCAGTGCGGCGGATGATCAGCCGGTCAACTACCGCCTCGATCGTATGCGGACGATACTTTTCCAACCGGGTCGGCTCGTCGAGATCGCGCACTATGCCGTCGATGCGGGCGCGCACAAAGCCGCGCCGGCGAATCTCGCCCAACACTGCTTCGGCATCACCGCTGAGGGGGGCGAGCAACTGCACCCGTCGCTCTGCCGGCAGATCGACAATCAGATCGACCATCTGCTGGGGTGTATACCGGCGTAGCGGCGCAAAGCATTGCGGGCAGTGAGGCTGGCCGATACGAGCAAAGAGCAGGCGCAAAAAATCATAGATTTCAGTGACCGTGCCGACTGTCGAACGCGGGTTACGCGCGCTACTCTTCTGGTCAATAGCAATGGCTGGTGATAGACCCTCAATGAGATCGACATCGGGCTTTTCCAGTTGGCCGAGCAACTGGCGTGCGTAGACCGACAGGCTTTCGACGTAACGGCGCTGACCCTCCGCAAAAATAGTATCAAAGGCCAGCGAACTCTTGCCCGAACCGGATACGCCGGTAAATACTACCAGCTTCCCGCGAGGAATATCAAGATCGATCTGCTTCAGGTTGTGGGTGCGCGCGCCGCGAACGCGAATCCAGTCCATTGTTGTCGCCAGTGGATGCGATAGTGGCAACGCGCCGCGTTGCCCTTCGGAATCAATTGCGCAACCTCCATGATACCACAGTATCATTACCAAAAAACCTGAGGCTCATACCGATGACAAGCATCAGTACGAGCCTCCGCAATGCATGAGCGCAACGGGTGGAGCCAATGGCCGGACTCGAACCGGCGACCGGCTGTTTACGAAACAGCTGCTCTACCGACTGAGCTACATTGGCGCTGTGCCATTAACGATTGTAGTCGAAGCGAAGTAGTTTGTCAAGCAGGAAAGGGAATAGCCACAAAGCGACACAAAGCACACGAAGTTGTAGCTATTCTCTAAGAAAGACGTATACGCGATGTGGAAACGACAGCAAGCGTCTGCAGGAGCCTCCTATTGGTTTTGCGCTTTTGGCGTCGCTTAACGGCTATTCAACCATTCACGCTACAAGCGCCCTGCCACGTGCCCGATCGTCACATCCTCGACCGTCACATAAGGCGGCAACGCAACAATGGCGGCAATCGTCGCTGCCACGTCACTCGGTTGCAACATATTTGCCCGCGACCAATCGCCGGGAATGGCATCCCAGATCGCAGTATCGGTGGCGGCGGGCAACACCGAACAAACCCGGATCCCGCGCGGGCGCAGCTCTTCGCGGATGGCGGCAGCGAAGCCGAGTGCGCCGTGCTTGGCAGCAACATACGCCGACCAGCCGGGAAAAGCTTGGCGCGCGGCAACTGAAGCGATGTTGATCAGCAAACCGCCGCGATCCATGCGGGCCACAGCCGTCTGCGCCACCAGAAAGAGGCTGGTGAGTTGGGTGCGCAGATGCTCTTCCCACTCGGCAAGGCTGATTGCCTCGAGCGGCGCAACCAGCGCGCCGCCAACGCTATGCACCACTACATCAAGCCGGCCACTGCCGGCGGCGAGCGCCACCGTTGCGGCGACTTGCGCCGGATCGGTAACATCGCACGGCGCGACGATACACTCGGCGCCGGCGGCAGTAGCCTGCGTTGCCACTGCTGCGAGCGCATCACGGTTGCGCGCGGCTAGTGTTAGCCGCGTGTTTGGTTGAGCCAGCGCCAGCGCGGTGGCAGCGCCGATCCCGCGCGACGCGCCAGTAATCAGAATTGATCGCATAGTGCGTGTGTTATTGCGCGGGGAGAGGAACGCATAGTGCCGATCTGTGCCTCACATCCGCGGCAATCGTTATCCTTACCTTTTGGGAATCCTTACCATATCTTGGCAGATCACGCAAAGGCGATCTTTTAGCTAAGATAGCTCCCCTCCTTGCGCCTTTGCGAATACATCTCTTCACGCCTATCGCTCCATCCGATTGCGGTCGATGTGGGCCATAAACTCAGCCCGTGTCTTGGGGTCTTCGCGAAACGCGCCGCGCATTGCCGACGTGACCATGCGGGCATTCGCTTTCTTAACCCCGCGCATCACCCCACACATATGAATGCCCTCAGCCACCACCGCTACGCCGGCCGGCTCAAGCGCCTCGTTGATAAAATCGGCAATCTGCACCGTCATACGCTCCTGCACTTGCAAGCGGCGAGCAAACATCTCGACAATGCGCGGAATCTTACTCAGCCCTACCACCTTGCCGTTCGGAATGTACGCCACATGCACCTGCCCGAAAAACGGCAACATGTGGTGCTCGCACAGGCTGTAGTAATCAATATTTGTCACCAGAACCATCTCGTCGTAGGCAACGCTGAAGACCGCGCCATTGATCAGGGCCTGTGGGTCGATATGGTAGCCGGCAGTGAGTTCGGCATACATCTTTGCCACACGCGACGGTGTCTTCTGCAAACCCTCGCGATCTGGAATCTCGCCAATTGCGCCGAGGATGGTGCGCACCGCCTCTTCGATGCGTGGGTCAGAGGTAAACGACATCCCCTCGATCTTGCCGCGTCCCGGAATGATCAGGCTATCGTAGTGCTCTTCATCAATATCGTGGTCGTTGATGGGATGATAACCGTTGCCATTGCTTGACATAAATTGTATTCTCCATTGCAGAGGTAAGAAGCGCGACCGTCGCACTTCTGGGCGACAACGAGACAAGTGATTAGGCGGGAACCTGTGTTGGGCCGGCGTAGCTGAAGATATTCTTGCGGGTTTCCCATAGCCGAAGCAGAGCTAGCCGGCCATCCAACTTCGGCGCGAGTTCGTTCCAGAGGTAGACAATAATGTTCTCGGCGGTCGATGGCCGGTCGGCGAAAGCCGCAATCTCGTTATCAAGATGGCGCAGATGCAGTGGATCGATCACCGAATGTACGGTCTGATCAAGCCATGCCATATCAACCAGCATGCCGGTAGCTGGATCGATTTCGCCTTGCACCGTTACTTCCAGCGTATAATTATGGCCGTGGCCATTTGGATTGTTGCACTTACCGTATATTTCCCGGTTTTCCTCATCACTCAGCGCCGGCGCATGGAGCCGGTGCGCGGCGGCAAAGGTGTACAAGCGCGAGAACTGCGTCTCGCCAACGCCATCGTAATCAGCCCACAGGTCGGGCTGTTCGTAGAGCCGGAGATGGGCGAGACGGGCATGGGCCGGCAAGCGCGCCGCTATCAGCCGCCAGAGCACGCGGACAAAGTTTTCGGTGGTTGGCACCTGATCGCGAAAATACGGCGTATCGAAGTTGAGATGCTTATGGTCAAACTCCTCTAGCACCTCATTGACGATCGCCTTCAACTCGGTCATGTTCATCACCATGCCGGTGCGCTCGTCGAGCTGGCCAGTAATGCTCACATCGAGGGTATAGTTGTGACCATGACCATACGGGCTGGTATATGGCCCAAAGACGCGCTCATTCTCGGCGGCGCTCCAGTCATCGCGCCAGTACCGGTGAGCGGCCGAAAATTCGAAGCGGCGAGTGGCAACTACCATACACAAAATCCCTTCTTATTATTGACCATCGCTCAGTCAACCTTCGCAATTTAAAAATCTCTTCCCTATAGAACGGTACCATGGCTCTGAAAAAAGTCAAGACACTTGTTGTAAAAACGCACACCCTTTGCACAGTCCTTACGGTTGATTGCGGCTTGCGCTGCCATAGGCGAGCGCGATATGCTATAATGCGCCACACCCGGATTGTGAGCAGCGCGCGAGCGCTGCGCCTGTGGTTGTCTCTTCAAGGAGCGACAATGAAGCTCACATGCATGCAGGATGATCTCAAGCGCGGTTTGGCTGCGGTTGGCCACGCCGTCGCAGGTAAAAGCTCGACGTTGCCGGTGTTGTCGAATGTCTTACTTTCAACTGACGAAGGCCGGCTGAAATTGACTGCCACCAATCTGGAAGTGGGCATAAACCGCTGGATTGGCGCTCAGGTGTTGCAAGATGGCGCAGTCGCTGTGCCGGCCAAGCTGCTGGCAGACGTGGTGGGTGGTCTGCCAAACGATAAAGTGACGTTAACACTTGATGGGAAGACCCAGACTCTGCGCGTCGAATGCGGGCGCTTCGTCAGCAACATTAAAGGTGTTGACGCTGATGAATTTCCTTCGCTGCCGTCGGTGAGCGCGCGCGCGCCGCTGGTAAGCTTGCCGGCTGAGGTCTGGCGCGAGGCAATTGAGCAGGTAGCCTTTGCCGCTGCGTCTGATGAATCGCGCCCCATCTTGACCGGTGTGCTCGTGCGCACCCGTGATCAGCAGATCACGCTAGTTGCTGCCGATGGGTTCCGCTTAGCGATGCGTGCGATCGCTATGCCTGAGCCAGTTGCTCACGCTGTTGATTGTCTCATCCCGGCGCGCACGCTTTCAGAATTGGCCCGCATTATCGGCGATGCCGAAGCGGAAGTAGCGATGGTGTATACGCCGGGTGGCAGCCATGTCCTCTTCCATACTGAAAATATTGAGGTGGTGTCACGTTTAATTGAAGGGAGGTTCCCCGATTTCGAGCGGATCATCCCACAACAGTATTTGACCCGTACCGTACTTGATAGTAGCGAATTGGCTAAGGCCGTGAAACTAGCGTCATTCTTTGCCGGCGCTAGCCAGAATGTGGTGAAGCTTAAGATCGAGCCGGCCGGTGAGTTTGGGCCGGGCAGAGTTATTCTGAGTGCTAATTCCGCTGAATTGGGTGATAATACCAGTGAGCTTGATGGTAGCGTGACCGGTGAAGGTGGCATGATTGCGCTCAATGTCAAGTTTTTGGCCGACGCTATTGCTGCAGTTGGCTCGAACCAAATTGCGTTTGAGATGCAGAGCGCCCAAAGTCCGGCGGTGTTTAAACCGGTAGGACAAGACGGCTACATTCACATTGTGATGCCGATGAGTATGCGGTAGTGGTTGCTAAAGCGGGGTAGGAGTTGGATGTGAGTGTGACGACGCTGATCATTGTGCATACCGTTTCGCTGTTTCGTGACGGGTTGCGTCTTGCGCTATCGGCCACACCCGATTTTAAGGTGGTTGGCGAAGCTGGCAATGGCCAGCAGGCGATTCAAATGGTTGATCAGGTCGATCCCGATCTGGTGTTGATTGATATCGATCTGCCCGGTGTCCATGGCCTTGAAGTAGCGCGTGTGATCAAGCGGAGTCACCCTCACATTGCTGTGATCTTGT
>JANWYE010000204.1 GCA_025057175.1 Chloroflexus sp.
TATCATTTTGCTTTGCTCTTTCTTGACCTCGATCATTTCAAGTTTGTGAATGACAGTTTTGGCCATCCGGTGGGCGATCGCCTGTTGATTGCGATTGCAGCACGCTTAAACTGCTGTCTGCGCGCGGTTGATACCTGCGCCCGCTTGGGTGGTGATGAGTTTGTGGTGCTGCTTGATAATGTCGAGTCGCAAGCTGCTGCCATTCGGATTGCTGAGCGCATAATGCAACGCCTGAGCCGGCCCCTTGAGCTAGATGGCCGGCTTTTTCACGTATCGGCCAGTGTGGGGATTGTGTTCGGCTCGGCAGCGTATCACGAACCAGCCGAGGTGTTGCGTGACGCTGATATTGCGATGTATCAAGCGAAAGCAGCCGGGAAGGCGCGCTATATGGTCTTTCACGAAGCGATGCGCGAGACGGCGCAGGCGCGGCTGGCGCTCGAACTTGAATTGCGTCGCGCGGTAGCCCAGCACGAGTTTTGTGTCTATTATCAGCCGATTATTAATATCCACTCTGGCGCATTGGTCGGGTTTGAGGCACTGGTGCGCTGGGCGCATCCAACGCGCGGCATCTTGACGCCGGGGGCTTTTCTTGATGTGGCCGAGGAAGCCGGCCTGAATGACGCCATTGGGTGGCAGGTGCTTGAGCAGGTTTGCCGCCAATTGGCGGAATGGCGCCGCGCTGTGCCCTCAGCAAAGAGCCTCACGGTGAGCGTCAATCTGTCGGCGCGCCAGTTTATGCTGCCTGACCTCTACCTGCGCATTGTCCACTTGCTTGAACAGTATCGGTTGCCACCATCGGTACTTAAACTCGAACTGACTGAAAGCGCTTTGATGGAGTATAGCCGTGACGCGGCAGCGGTATTGGCGCGGCTGCGTGACTATGGCATCCAGATTGCGATTGATGATTTTGGGGTTGGATATTCGTCATTGAGTTATCTGGTGCAATTGCCGATTGACCAGATCAAGATTGATCGCAACTTTATCGTCCAACTCGAACAAACGCACCATTCACAAGCCATTGTGAGCGCGATCGTCAATTTGGCTCGCAGTCTCAATCTCGAAGTAGTCGCTGAGGGCTTGGAAACTGCTAGCCAAATTGAGCGCATACGCGCAATGGGTTGCGAGTATGGCCAAGGCTATCTGATCGGCTACCCGCTGCCGGCTGACGATGCAACGCGGGTGTTGTTGAACAATGCCATTCGTTACCACACCGAAGCATAGAACCGTTAATCGGTGTATACTCTCAAAGAGGCGTGGAATGTTAGGTTTGGAGTGTCGCCTGCATGTATGTTGATAGCGCTATCACCCGGTCGCCGATCCGCTCCCTCTTTCCCTTTCAGATCAGCGAATATGTGCTGCCTGCCGGCACTTTGCGTTACGTTGACGAGGGCGATGGCCCGCCGGTGGTGATGCTCCACGGTAATCCGACATGGTCGTTTTTTTACCGGCGGCTGATCATGGCATTGGGTGGGCAACGCCGGGTGATCGCGCCTGACCATCTTGGCTGCGGTCTGTCGGATAAGCCGCAGCAGTATCACTATTGCCTTGCCAATCATATTGCTAATCTTGAACGGTTGCTCAATCATCTCCAATTAGGGCCGGTTGATTTGGTAGTGCATGATTGGGGAGGTGCGATTGGCATGGGCTGGGCAGTGCGCCATCCCGGCTTGGTGCGGCGGATTGTGGTGTTGAATACGGCAGCCTTTCTCTCGCCCCATATTCCGTTGCGGATTGCCGCCGGCAAGGCGCCATGGATAGGCGAGTGGGCAATCCGGCAACTGAATGCCTTCGCGCTTGCTGCCACGGCAATGGCTGTCGTCCGACCGCTGCCGCCAGCGGTGCGCGCCGGCTACCTCTGGCCATACCAAACGCCGGCTGACCGGATTGCTATTGCTCGCTTTGTGCAGGATATTCCGCTGCATCCGGCCCATCCCACATGGCCGGTCGTTGATGCGATTGATCGTGAGCTGGCCGCGCTGCGCGATAAACCGGTGCGGATTGTTTGGGGTGGGCGGGATTGGTGCTTCGATGACCGGTTTTTGGCCGGTTGGCTGGCGCGTTTCCCACAGGCAGAGGCGACCCGGCTTGATGATGCCGGCCATTATGTCTTGGAAGACGCCTCGAATGCAATGATTGCGCGGTTGGCCAGTTGGTTGTTGGCAGATGGCGTTGTCGAGGCATAACGCCTGCTTCGACAAGAAAGAGGGTGACGATGAGCGTTGAACCTGTCAATCCGCCGGTGGCCGAGCGCAAGCCGGTGGTGATCCATCTTCATGGCGATGAGATCGTTGATGAATTTGCGTGGCTCGAGAATCGTGACGATCCGGCAGTGATCGCCTATCTCGAAGCCGAGAATGCCTATGCCGAGGCAGTGATGGCCCCTGCGGCGGCCTTGCGCGAGCGACTCTACGCCGAGATGCGCGGACGAATCAAAGAGGATGACCGTTCGGCGCCGGCGCCGCGTGGTCGTTATCGCTATTATTCGCGCACCGTTGCCGGCGCCGAGTATCCCCTAATGTGCCGAACGGAAGGCGATGATGGCCCGGAAGAGGTGCTGCTCGATCTGAATGCGTTGGCGGTTGGGCATGCCTTTTGCCGGCTTGGTCCTTACGAGCCGTCGCCAAACCAGCGCCTGCTGGCTTATGGTCTTGATACCACTGGCTCGATCATCTACAAGCTGTTCATCAAAGATCTGGCTACCGGCGAGCTGCTCGATGCGCCGATCGAGCAGGTTGATGAAGCGGCGTGGGCGGATGATCGCACCCTCTTCTACACGGTATTCGATCATGCGCACCGCGCTTACCGGCTTTACCGGCATGTGCTAGGCACGCCACCCGCCGCAGACACCCTGATCTACGAAGAGACTGACGAGCGGTTTAGCCTGAGTCTGAGCCGTACCCGTTCTGGCGCTTACCTGCTATTGACCTGCTTTAGCCACGGTGGCACCGAGGTGCGTTATCTGCCAACCGCCGATCCGTTCGCCGAGTGGCGTGTGATCTATCCGCGCCGGCCTAAGATTGACTATTTTGTTGATCACCACGGCGATTATTTCTACATCCGCACCAACGATGGGGCCGAAAATTTCCGCTTGCTAAGAGCGCCGGTCGCCAATCCGAGCGCAGCCGTTGAATTGTTGCCGGGCCATCAAGAGACGTTGATCGATCATCTTGATTGTTTCGCTGACTATCTTGTAGTCTACGAGCGACGAGCCGGTCTGCGCCAGATCCGGATCAGTGCGCCTGATGGCAGCAATCCGCGCTATGTTTCATTCCCTGAACCGGTATACACCTGTGGGCCGCACGTGAACGATGAATTTGCCACGAGCCGGTTGCGCCTGAGCTACAGTTCGTTGGTGACGCCATCATCGGTGGTGGAATATGATATGGCGAGCGGCGTGTGGCAGGTGCTTAAGCAGGAAGAGATTCCTTCTGGCTACGACCCGTCGATCTACGTGAGTGAGCGGTTGGCAGTGACGGCTCCAGATGGGGTGCAGGTGCCGATTTCGATTGTCTACCGGCGCGATCGGCCCCGCAATGGCGGGCCGTGCCTATTGGTGGGCTATGGCGCGTATGGCTATAGCTACGATCCCTCGTTCGATAGCAAACGGCTGAGCCTGCTCGACCGCGGGTTTGCTGTGGCGATTGCTCACGTCCGTGGTGGTCAAGAGTTGGGCCGCTGGTGGTATGAACAGGGCCGCATGTTTCACAAGCCGAACACCTTCAGTGACTTTATCGCTTGCGCCGAGTTTCTGATCGCCGAAGGCTACACCGCGCCGCGCCAATTGGCGATCAATGGCCGCAGCGCCGGCGGCTTGTTGATGAGTGCGGTTGTCAATGCCCGGCCTGATCTGTTTCAGGCCGTCGTGGCCGGCGTGCCGTTCACCAATGTGGTCATCGCGATGCTCAAATCTGATCTGCCGCTGACCGTTACCGAATGGGAACAGTGGGGCAACCCGGCGATCGAGGCCGAGTATCGGTTGATGCGTTCCTACGATCCCTACCTTAACCTCAAGCCGGGGCCATACCCACATATTTTGGCCACGGCTGGCCTGCATGATTTGCAAGTGCCATATTGGGATCCGGCCAAGTGGGTGGCGAAACTGCGCACTGTCAAGACCAACGATACTATGCTCTTGTTGCGCACCAACCTACAGGCGGGGCACGGCGGCCATTCAGGGCGCTTTGCCCGGCTAGAAGAGTTCGCGTGGGAGTACGCTTTTATCTTGATGGCGCTAGGAATAGCCGAGTAGGAATACACCGGAATGTGGTTTCGGTCGCAGCAAACGCATACCGAAGCCGTGAGCTGCAAGACAATAGGCCTGATGCGCTCGCATCGAGTGGCGAACTTTACGTAAGGATCACACATGGCTTACGATAGCGCGCTTTATGTAGATAGTATCCGCGCCGCACCGGCAGGCGCGAACGTTGCCCGCTATCTACCGTGGATGGCGCAACAGGTTCCCGATCAAACGGCGGTCGTCACCGGCGTTGGGCGCGATCGGGCCGGCAAGGTCATCTATCGCCGGCAGAGTTTTGCCAGTCTGCACGCAGCCAGCGACCGTTTGGCGTGGGGCTTGACCGCCTATGGCTTGCGGCGCGGGATGCGAGTGTTGCTGATGGTGCCGGCGGGTGGCCCGCTGATTAGCCTGACCTTTGCCTTGCTCAAAGCCGGTTGTGTGCCGATCCTGATCGATCCGGCGATGGGCCGGCGCAACTTGGCCCAGTGTATTGCCGAAGCGGCCCCAGAGGCGTTGATAGGCGTGCCGCGCGCGCATTTGCTCCGGCTGGTCTTTGCGCGCGCTTGCGCGACGATTAAGCGGGCAGTGTCGGTTGGCCCGGCGTTGCCCGGCGCGGCGGCTCTGCGCGAGCTGGAGGTGCCGATCAAGACGCCGTTTGCCTTAGCCGAAGTGACGGCGAACGATCCGGCGGCGATTGTCTTTACCAGTGGCAGCACCGGCACCCCGAAGGGCGTGCTCTATACCCATGGCATGTTCGAGGCTCAGATCCATACCTTGCGCGAGCTGTTTGGTCTCGAACCGGGCGAGATCGAGATGCCGGCCTTCCCCCTCTTTGCCCTGTTCAATGTCGCGCTCGGCATCACCTCAGCCATCCCGCCGATTGACCCTACCCGTCCGGCGCAGTGCGATCCGGCAGCGGTGGTCGAGTTTATCCGTGATCTCGGCGTGACTTCGACTTTTGGCTCGCCGGCGATCTGGGAAAAAGTGACTGCCTATTGCCTTGCCCACGACATTCGCTTGCCGTCATTGCGGCGAGTGCTCATGGCCGGCGCGCCGGTGCCGGCCCATCTCCACGAGCGGTTGCAGCGCATTTTGCTGCCTCCGGCGGATAGCTTTACGCCCTATGGCGCAACCGAAGCCCTGCCGGTCACGTCGATCAGTGGGCGCGAGGTGCTGGCAGCGCGCGCCGAGCGCCCCTCGCCGCTAGCCGGCACCTGTGTTGGCTGGCCAGCGCCCGGTGTGGAAGTGGCGATTATTCCGATCAGCGATGAACCGATCCGGCTGTGGCAAGAGACGCACTGTCTGCCGGCAGGCGTGATCGGCGAGATTTGCGCCAGCGGGCCGGCCGTGACCCGCGAGTACGTTGGCCGGCCTCAAGCGACCGCATTAGCCAAGATCGCCGATGGCGATCGGGTGTGGCACCGGATGGGTGATCTTGGCTATTTCGACGAGCATGGGCGGCTCTGGTTTTATGGCCGCAAGAGCCAGCGCGTGATCACTGCGCGTGGCCCGCTGTTTACCGAACCGGTTGAACTCCTTTTCAACCAACATCCCGCCGTGGCTCGTTCGGCGCTGGTTGGGGTAGGGCCATCCGGCGCTCAATTACCGGTAGTGATAGTCGAAGTGCGTCGCAATATTCGCATTGCACCGGCGCAACTGGTGGCGGAATTACGCCGATTGGCAGCGACAACCGAGATGACGGCAGTGATTCAGGATTTCCTGATCCACCCTTCGTTTCCGGTTGATATTCGCCATAACGCCAAAATCTTTCGCGAGCAACTGGCAGCGTGGGCGGCGAAGCAGTTGCGCGTGCCGGGGTGATGCTATGGGTTGCCAGCGGATGCGGGTGGTTTGCCCGCACACTAGGGGATGCACGAGGGCGTTGATCCACAAATATAGAACAATCGGCAGCAAGCCGGCAGACTCGGCAGATTGCAATTGTATCGGTGTTAAACAATGATCGCGCTCGTTACCGGCGGCAATGGCTTCGTTGGCCGCTATCTTGTCGAACAACTCCTCGCGCGCGGCGATCATGTGCGCGTGGTCGGGCGGGGAGAGTATCCCGAATTGCAAGCGCTTGGCGTCGAGACCTTCCGCGCCGATCTCGCCACACCCGAATCGGCGCCGGTGTTGGCCCGCGCCATGCGTGGCGTGACAACCGTCTTTCACGTGGCGGCCAAGGCCAGCCTCTGGGGGCGTTACGATGACTTTTATCAGGCGAATGTCAGCGCAACGCAACGGGTAGTAAAAGCGGCGATCCGGGCTGGCGTGCCAAAACTGGTCTATACCTCAACGCCATCGGTGGCGATTGGCATGGCAGACATCCATGGCGCCGACGAGCAGATACCGTATCCAGCGCGCTACCTTTCGCCCTACCCCCAGACCAAAGCCATCGCTGAGCGCTATGTGTTGGCGCAAACCGGTATCGCGACAGTCGCATTGCGTCCGCACCTGATCTGGGGGCCGCGCGACCCGCACATCTTGCCGCGCCTGCTGCGCCGCGCTCGCCGCCGCGCGCTGTTTCAAATCGGCGACGGCGCCAATCTGGTTGATGTCAGCTACGTAGAAAACGTTGCCGAGGCGCACCTGCTGGCGGCTGCA
>JANWYE010000205.1 GCA_025057175.1 Chloroflexus sp.
TGCGGGGGCCCGCCCCCCCCCCCCCCCCCCGGGGGGGGGGGGGGGGGGGGGCCCCCTCCCCCGCTCCCGCCATCCAGCAGTGCCCCCTCTCCCCGTGGGGGAGAGGGGGTGAGGGGGTGAGGGCCGCTCCCTCCCCCAGCGGGGGAGGGCCGGGGTGGGGGCATCCCCCGCTCCCGCCATCCAGCAGTGCCCCCTCTCCCCGTGGGGGAGAGGGGGCGAGGGGGTGAGGGCCTCTCCCTCCCCCAGCGGGGGAGGGCCGGGGTGGGGGCGATTCCCCCTCCCCCAGCGGGGGAGGGTCGGGGTGGGGGCCTCCACGTCAGTAGCGATCGCTCCGCAGCACTGCCCGCAACTCAGCTACTAACCGGTGCGAATGCTCATCGTCGCGCACATCGGCCCGGCGCGGGCGAGGCAGATCAACCGTCACTTCAGCTAGCACCTGAGCTGGTCGACGGCTGAGCACAACCACCCGATCGGCCAGCAGCACCGCTTCGGCAAGATTGTGCGTTACCAACAGCACTGCTGGCGCCGGATCGATCGTTGCCAGTAGATCGAGCAATTCACCCTGCAACTGCTCGCGGGTCAATTCATCGAGGGCGCTAAACGGTTCGTCAAGCAGCAACACCGGCGGCGCTAGGGCTAATGCGCGCGCCAATGCAACCCGCTGCTGCATGCCACCTGACAACTGCCGAGGCAAACGGCCCGCAGCATCGCTTAAGCCCATCCGCGCCAACAGCTCAGCTACCCGCTTGGCGCGCGCTGCCGGCGACCAACCGGCCAATTCAAGCGGCAACGCTATATTCGCCGCCGCGTCGCGCCACTCTAACAATGCCGCTGCCTGAAACGCAATCCCAAAGCGATGTTCACGCCGGGCTTGCGTTGGCGCCAGACCAAACAACCGCACTTCGCCAGCATCTGGTTGCTCAAGGCCGGCAATAATGCGTAGTAGTGTGCTCTTACCACAACCACTTGGCCCAACCAGCGCCACCACTTCACCGGCGGCCACCATCACATCGACTCCGGCTAGCGCCTGCACTGTGCCGGTGCGGGTTTGGTAGCGTTTCGTCACTCCACGAACATCGATCGCTGGCTGCGCCGATAAGGCAGCGCGCTGTATGGCGTTTGGCTCGTCAATTGCAATGACCATATCCTACTGTCTACATTGCTTGTCGCCGCAAACGACGTGCGGTGATCCCTTTAACGACAGAGCTAGGCGCGCCGCGTCTCTGCCATCTTGTTCCGAAACTCCCTTTGCGCCCTGCTCTCGCGTTTATCACCGCTGCTCTGGCAACAACGTATAGTCGGGGAAATTCCCATATAACCGCTCACCCGGCGCGCCAACCGTCACCGACTCGACCAAATACTTGCCACCGACAAAGCACCCCTTCCACGAAGCGCCCATGCCGCCAAATACTTCGTCGCGGTCGCCACGCGAGCGCATCTTGTTGATACCAACTTTAAACGCGCGCAATTCGCTGGCAATCATCTGGCCCAATTTTGGATCATCGGTGGCAATTGACGATACGAGATTGCCATTCGAGATATTCATCTCGCTGATAAGTTCATCGACGCTATCAACAATCACGATCGTGTCCACCGGGCCAAATGGTTCATTGTGGTGCAACCGGCAGTTTCGCGGCACATTCAACAGCGCAACTGGAGCCATGTAGGCCGAGATGTCTTGATCGGGCAAGAAGAGAGCCGGGTTTAGTTCGCCCTCATAGATGCAAATCGCGCCTGCGCCCAACGCCTCGCTGTATAGCACACGCAGCTCTTCCACCTTTTTGGCATTAATCAAGGGGCCGAAATCGAGTTTGGGCAAAGGATCGCCGGGCCGATCAACCAAGACCGGATTGCCGATCTGCAGACTCTTCAGCACCGGCAGATACATATCGAGGAATTTGGGGAAGAGCCGTCGCTGCACAACATAGCGAATGTAGGCAGTGCAACGTTGCTTGCCGTAGGCAAACCCCTTTTTGATCTGCTGAGCTAGATTCGCCCAATCCGAAAAATCCCAGATGCCGTAGCAGTTAACTCCCTCCATCTCTAGCATGTAGCGCTTGTTGCGGTCGTAGAGCGAGGCAGCAATATCACGCCCATTTGTCTTGCCACCGACAAACGCTAAACAGGCCACATCGGCATTACGCACCAGCGCGTCACTCAGCGCGCCACCCGAACCGCTCACTAACGAGACCGGCAACCCAGCCCGTCGCGCAATCGCAAATCCGAGCGTTAACGCAAACAGTCCGCCATCTGAAGGGGTCTTGGCAATCACCGCATTGCCGGCCAATGTCTGTACCAGCACGGCATGCATTAACACTGAATAGGGATAGTTCCACGAGGCAATATTTGAGATCAGACCGAGCGGGCGACGCCCGTTCATCATCCATTCGATCTGCTCAATATACCATTCCACGCCACTAATGCAGCGATCGACATCATCGCAGGCCAGATGATACGGCTTGCCGATTTCCCACATGAGCAAGTAGGCGATCAAATCACGCTGCTGGCGCAAACCGGACAACGCCTCGCTCACCCGCCGGCGCCGCTCGTCAAGATCGGTTCGCGCCCACGTCTCATGTTCGCGGGCCGCAAAACGCACTGCCCGCTTGGCCGTTTCCAGATCGATCATCGGCATGCGGCCCAATTCACTGCCGTCAATCGCCGTGCTGTAGTGCTTGCCATGCCCCGGCCAACCCCACGTTCCTTCGATCAGATTAAGCACGTGACCATCGGCATTGAACGCTTCTGGCGCTGCTGCCCGCAATTGCGCCATCAGATGCGGCCACTCGCACTCTGGTGCAATGATCTTGCTCATGCTGCTCCTCTTCCGGCACTGTGATATTTCGCACAATCACAGTATAGCACGCCTTACCCGAGTCATAATACCGTCACTCACATCCCTACTCCCCATGCCCCGCCCTCAATGCTACACTATAATGCAACTTGCACGAACCTCACGGAGCACAGCGTATGGAGCGTCTTACCAGCATCCTTGTCCGGCCTCGGCGACAGGATCGCCGGACCATCAATCTCAATCCTTCCGGTTACATCATCGAACTTGAATTCGCCGATGGCCGCCGGCTGGTATCAACCGAAGAGGTGCATTTTAACCTTCCTCCACCTGAAACGGCAGACCCCGACGCGATCAGCCAGTACGGTCAAGAATTGTTTCGCCGCCTCTTCCCGGGCCGGTTAGGCCATGCCTTCCACGTTGCCCGGCTCACCGCGCTGCAACAACAAGTACCGCTCCGCCTCCGGATTGCGCTCGACCCGCTTGACAGCGAACTCCAAGCTATCCCGTGGGAACTGCTTCACCTGCCTGCCTCCGACCAACAGGGACGACCCCTGCCCTTCACTATCAGTGATCATATCCTCTTTTCGCGCTACGTTGACAGCGAGCAATTTCCGCTCAGCGACCCGATTGAACATCGCCCGATCAGGATGCTCTTGGCCCTTAGCGAACCGAGTGATCTTGAACGTTGGGGATTGGCTCCTTTTGACCGCAAAATCACCGAGCAAGATCTTCGCCAGCGGTTCCGCCCATTTGTGGATACTGGCCAACTCGACGTCGAGATTCTGCCGGTCGCCGAAGAAGCGGCACTGCGGGCCGTTCTCGAACAGGGTTCCTTCCTCAGTGAACGCGAACGCGGCTTTGATGTCGTATTGTATATGGGACACGCGCTCTTTCTGCCACAGCACGGCACCCGCCTATTGCTTGAACATGGGCCACAGCGGCATGGCCGTCTCTTCGATGGCAGTGAGTTAGCGCGTGCGTTGGCTTCATTACCGTCTACCCATAAACCAGCACTGATGGTGCTAGTGGCTTGCAACAGTGCTGCGGTTGATCTCCAAGCGCCGCTCAGCAATTTGGCTGTGCGCCTGATTGCCGAAAGTGGCATTCCAGCCGTGCTCGCGATGCAACGCTTGGTCGCTATTGAGCTGGCGCGCGCTTTTACCCAGCACCTCACCGAGATGCTACTGCGCAACGGCTTAATCGATCTCGCCGTCACCACGGCCCGCCGGCGCATCTATCGCCCGGATACAGTTGGCTGGAGCACCCCGGTCTTGTACACTCGCCTCAGTAGCGGTCGTCTTTTCCAACCAAGCGTGGTGCTCAGCTACATCGAATGGGTGTTACAGCAAGATGAGATCCGGCGCTGGGCCGGCAACGAATACATTGATGTCGGTTGCCTCATCATTCCACATGGGCAACACTGGCAATTCCTCTATCGCCGGCCAGAAAACGCTCCCCAACCTAGCTCAACCCGCGATACGTTATTAAGTTTGATCACTAGGCAAGCTGACACTTCGGCACAGTTCATTGTGCTTACCGGTTCGCACCAATCCGGTCAAACAACCATTCTCCGCCGTGTTTGCCACGACCTTGCCCGCAACGCACTCTTTGATATCAACGCCCCGATTGGCGTACTCATTTCACTTGCCGGCTACGAACAAGCGCGCGGTGAGCCACGTCTCCACCACCACCTTGTCGAGCAGGCGCGACGCCAACATCCAGCTTTTGCTGAGACTCTCGACCGTCTCTTCCGCGGCTCATTTAGCGGTTCGACCCAACGACCACGCTTTGCCTTCTTGCTAGATGACCTAGAGCAAGTTGCCGAGTCACACTGGAAAGAAATCATTCGTGATCTCGATACTTTCCGCACTCGCTTACCCGATCAGACGTTTGTCGTCGCAGCACCCCAAACCTTTGTGCCGCTGACATTTGAACATCAAGCCCAGCTTCTCGCCATTCAACCGCTCGACGAGCCAATTATTGTCTCTTACATTCGCCAACGTGATCGCCGAAGGGCGCGCGCAATGCTCGAGCAGATGCGCGAAAACCGCCTCTACCATCTAGCCAGCGATCCGCGCATGTTGCTGCTAATAGTTGATCGCTTGTCTAACGCTAATCAACGCCCCGTTACTTATTACCATATTATCGAAGAGTTTCTCACTCAAGAGCTACGCAACTTCGATCAGCGTTACCAAATGGGAGAGATTGCCCGTGAGAGTCTCTACAGCATTGCGTGGCATATGCGTTGGAATATGGCTAGCTATCTCTCTATTCATGAGCTATTCACCATTCTCGCCAATGTGCGCCGCAACCGCGACTACAACCTCGAAGATCTCTTTCACCAATTAAGTAATACCCAACTCATCACCATCGTCGGTCAACGTGACATCCGCTTCACCAATCAGGCTGTCGCCGCCTACTGCGCGGCACAGGCACTCTATCGCGCTCCCGATCGACAACAACGGTTGGCCGATATTGTCGCATTGTGCGCCGATGTCGAGCGCCAACGTTGGTGGGAAGACGTACTGTACGCATTGGCCAGTTTGCTCGATAAACCCGACGAATTGCTTGTGTGCATCGCCAGCTCGCTTCGCAACGGCAATCATCGGCTAGCGGTACTAGCTGCTCGTTGCCTCGAAGCGCTACCCAATGAAAAACTTCAGTTGATACCACTCACGTTACGCAACGAACTGATCGACAATTGTCTCATCCACCTCGATGAGCAGCGCGAACCGAGCGCAGAACGGCGCGAGTTATTGGTTAGCGCGCTCGGTAAAATCGACCATCTCCAAATACGCCAACAGTTGCGCCGAATATTGGTTGATAAAGTGCGCCAGACTAGTAGCGGCCCGCGTTACGAGTACACTAATGTGCGCATCGCGGCTGCCCGCGCACTCCGTGACCTCTATCTGCCTGACTTTCGCCGCCAGCGCAGTAACGCTCAAGCAAGAGAAACGTTTGACCGCAATACTATCGCACTCAAACAACTCCGTGACGATCGCCCGCTAATTGAACTGATGCATCAATGGTTACAAGGTGAAAACGGGCGACACCAACTGCGCCATTGCCTGATAACATCGCCACTTCCTCACGAACGAGCGATTGCCGCCTTTGCGCTGGCAGATGTAAGCACATCACCAGCACAGCAATTATGTGATGCCCGTTTTTTGTTGCGCGTCATTACTCGACCGGCAGACACTGCCGAAACGCGGATCAGTGACGATTGGATTGATACGATGTGGTCAGCCGCTGACGCGCTAACATTGTTTGACCATGAATATGTCGTGCCATTACTTACTGCGCTGATCCGTCACAAACGTAGCATGCCCAACCCGGCAGCCCAGCAATTAGCGTATCTCGTTGGCCGGCTGCGCATCAACCAACCATTCGTTATCGATTGGTTAATCAAACTGTTGATCACCAATCCCAGCCAGAATGTCAAAGCACGCGCCTTGCAATCACTTGCGTGGATGGGTGGAGAAATCGCTCATCGCACTATCGCTATCGCCGATAGTGAGAATAATGACTCGCTGACAATCAAACAATTTATTGAAGAGATTGCCCTGTGGCGCCAGCCATTCCCGCGATTTACTATCGGCGAATTTAGGATCGAAACGCCAACGAATGTTCTAACACCTGCCTATCTGCGCCGCAAAGCAATCGAGGCATTGGCATGGATCGGTGATCGGCAAACACTACGTGAATTAGATACGGAATGCCAATACTGGTCCCTTGAGTTGCGCACACAATGGTACATCACCCGTGAAGGCATCCAAGAAAGGATTGGCTAACAACACGAAACCGCCCGCAACCTATCTGGTTGCGGGCGATTTCTCATTGGCAGGGTGCGTGGACCTAGGTTCCCAGCGGAGAGCCGCCAGTAGGATCGGCGCTGCGACGTTTCACGACCCGGTT
>JANWYE010000206.1 GCA_025057175.1 Chloroflexus sp.
GTAGGATCCGTCGCCGGATTGAGTATCGCACCGACAAACGCTACCCCACCAAAAGCATACCCAACCAAGATCAGCACTAACACAGCGAGCAAGACACTATAGATGAAGCGATCGCGCGGCGACAGATCAGCTAGCCACGCGCGCAGACCAACAGCCGGCGATGCAGAGACCGGCGTTAGCACAGCCGGCGAAGCACTAGCTTGAGCAGTCGCCGCAAGTGGGGTTGACGTTGTAGGTAATGGCATCCCCATGTATAATGGGCAGCGTACATGGGAATCAGATAAACAATAGCGGGATTGATAGTCTGGCTCAATTTGGGGTATCTCTTGCGCCTGCCCAGCCGCATAGCAGCGATGCTCCGGCGTCGGCGACGCAAACCGGATCGCTTGATTCTGCTTCAACCCAAGGTACGGGCAGTGTCCTGACGGCTCAACCATAACGGCGATGCTCCTAATAACCGGGTCGCTGCCAATTATACGATCTGGCCGCGAGCATCGTCAAAAATGAACAATATGCGGATTTTGATCCTCTCTGACATTCATTCCAACATCGTCGCGCTCGAAACGGTGCTGGCCGATGCCGGTTCATTCGACACCTTGTGGTGCTTAGGCGATACCATTGGTTATGGCCCAGCGCCCAATGAGTGCATCGAATTGATGCGACAACATGCGACAATGATGTTGACCGGCAATCACGATTTAGCCTGTCTGGGCAAGATTAGCCTCAACGACTTTAACCCTGATGCGCGGCGCGCGAATCTCTGGAACGGGTCACAGCTCAAACCGGACAATCGAGAATGGATGTTGCCGCTGCAACCAGCACAGGCGGTTGACAGCCGATATTATCTCGCCCATGGCAGCCCGCGCGAACCGATCTGGGAGTATCTGCTGATGCCATCGCAGGCAATTGCCAATCTCGAATGGTTCCATCAACCGGTCTGCTTCATTGGTCATTCCCATGTGCAATTCGCCTTTCGTTGCCCAAATGGCGAAGAGCGGTGCGAGCGGATCATGCCGGAAGGAAACAGTCAAATAACGCTAACGAGCGACGCCCGTTACTTCATCAACCCCGGCAGCGTCGGCCAACCGCGCGATCACGATCCGCGAGCTGCATACGCCATCCTCGATACTGAGAAGCAAACCCTCACCTTTAAGCGCGTCATGTACGATGTGCAACGCACACAGGAACAGATGCGCAGCTACGGCTTGCCTGCCGCCCTTATCTATCGCCTTAGCGTAGGGATGTAACTTCGTATGTCGCTCGAACACCTCTATCGCCAACGATTCGCCGGCTCGGACGTCTTGGCCGCGCGAGCTTTGCAACGCTTTCCCGGCGGCGCGACTCACGATGGCCGCTACGCCGATCCTTTTCCTCTTTTCATGGAACGTGCCAGCGGGCCGTATAAGTGGGATGTGGATGACAATCGGATGATCGACTACTGGTGTGGCCATGGCGCACTCTTGCTTGGCCACGGCCATCCTGTCATCGTCACGGCTATCGAACGGCAAGCTCCGGTGTCAACCCATCTTGGCGCTAGCCACCGGCTGGAACTGGAGTGGGCCGATCTGATTGCCGAGTTGATCCCGGCGGCTGAGCGGGTTCGGTTTACGGCATCAGGCAGCGAGGCGACCACCCTCGCCCTCCGCATCGCCCGCGCTGCCACCGGCAAGACAACCCTCATCCGCTTTGCCGGCCACTTTCACGGCTGGCACGATGCGCTGGCTCCCGGCGCCGATCCCGATGACCCCAATCGCGGCGTGTTGCCGGAAACGCTGGCGAGTTTGATTATTTTGCCTGCCGATCTCGATCAAGTTGAAGCGACCTTGGCCGCACGCAACGACGTGGCAGCAGTAATCCTCGAACCGACCGGCGCATCATACGGTTCGATCCCGTTGCCTGCCGATTTTCTGCCCGGCCTGCGCGACATCACCAATCGCTACGGCGTCTTGCTCATTGCCGATGAGGTCGTTACTGGCTTTCGCGTTGCTCCCGGCGGAGCCTGCGCGCGGGCCGGCATTCAGCCTGATCTGGTCTGTTTAGCCAAGATCGTGGCCGGCGGCCTACCCGGCGGCGCATTGGCCGGGCGGGCCGATCTGCTCGATCTGCTGGCTCATGATGAACACGGGCCGCGTGGGCGCATCCGCCAACAGGGTACTTTTAACGCCAACCCGCTCTCGGCGGCGGCAGGAATCGCTATGCTACGCGAGGTCGCCACCGGCAAACCCGGCGCGATTGCGGCCCAACGGGGCGAAATGCTGGTGCAGATGCTCAATGACCTCTTTGACGCGAAGGGTCTGCGTGGTTGGACAGCGTTCGGCGATGGATCAATTTTCCATCTGTTCGTTGATCCGGCCACCGATCTTGTCCCCGGCGAGATTCCGCGCAACCTGCCGCTAGCTACCCTCAAACGCGGCGGTGATGCTCAGATCCTGCGCCGGTTGCGCATGGCGCTGCACCTGAATGGGGTTGACCTGATGCGCGGGCGGAGCGGGTTTGTGTCAGCGGTGCATAGCGAAGCGGATATTCGCGCAACCGTCGCGGCAGTTGAGGCGTCAATTGAGATGGTCATCAACGAGGAGTAGGGCTTTTCTTCTCGACAAACGATTGCGCCGCGCCCGCGCAGTCATATCGAAACGATTGCCAAGAGGTCTCATTCATCATGCAAACACAATCGTTAACCTTGCCCCGATCGGGGCTGTTTATCGGGTTTGCCGTCTTGCTCGCCTTTGCCCTCCTTATCACCGCGCCCGTTAACCCTGACTGGTGGCAGATCGTTATATTGGGAATTGTGCAAGGCGTTACCGAATGGCTGCCAATCTCTTCGACGGCCCATCTCTTACTCATCAGCGAGCTGCTCAACTATAAAGGCAGCATCGGCGGCACCTTTGAAATTGCCATCCAATTCGGCACCGTCTGCTCGGTTTTGCTCTTTTATTGGCGCGATCTGCTCGGCCAAGCCAACGCCCTGATCGGGCGCGGCAATCCAACGGCAATTACCACCGCGCGCAAGCTCTGGATTGGAGTAATCATCGCCTTTGTGCCGGCAGCAGTGGTAGGCATTCTGGCGCGCGATTTTATCAAGGCGGTGCTCTTCGAGTCGCCGCTGGTGATTGCGGCGGCATTGATTATTGGCGGCATCATTTTTCTCCTGATCGAACGGAATAGCGCTAAGCGCCGCGCCAGCGCCGCCGTTGATTTTACTGCCGTCTCGAACCGGCGCGCATTGATGGTCGGTATCGCGCAAATCTTTGCGCTGGTACCGGGCGTCTCGCGTTCCGGCGCTTCGATTGTTGGCGGGTTACTAGCCGGGTTTGACCGGCCCACTGCGACCGCCTTTTCGTTCTACCTTGCCATCCCGACGCTCGGCGCAGCGACGCTAGTTGACCTGATCGGCAGCCTCGATCAGATACAGGCGAGCGACTGGGGCCGCTTGTTGCTCGGCGCAACGGTGGCGATGATCGTTGGCTACGGTTGCATTGGCTGGTTGTTGCGCTACATTGCCACCCACAACTTTACGGCATTCGGTTATTACCGGATTGTGGCCGGGGTGTTGATTATCGGCGCTGTGGCGGCGGGCATTTTGTGAAAGAGAAGGGATTTGCGCGGGAGAGCAGCGATCGCTACACTAAAACATACGCCGGCAAACCCCTCTCCTCATCAATCGGGAGGAGGGGAGCGGCATCTGAGTCGCTACGCTGGTTGGCTATCCCCTCTCGCCGTAGGCGGGGCGGAGAGCAAGCAGACCGAGAGCCATACTCCCTTTGCGTTTGATGATGAACGACCTTGCCGAACAACCGCTCACTCCCGACACGCCGATCGCCGTCGCCGGTGCGATCTGGCTGGCGCGGCTGGCCAGCGCCGGCCTCGATGAGAACGGCGACGACGACGACCTCGACGAACGCACACGCGAGAGCCAACGCCACCATGCCCGCCAAACTATTGCCAGCTACGAGACGGCGCTGCGCATCTTTACCCGCTGGGCCGAACGCAATGGACGGCAACGGTTGGGCGAGTTGCAGATCGGCGATCTTGTGGCATACGCTCGCGCGCTGCGCAAACGCAGCTATGACCTCTCACAACGGGCAGCGACAGCGCGGGAAAGTGGCCAGCGCGAGCGTCTCTCTGAGCGCACGGTGCATGCCTACGTGCGCCCGCTGTTTGGGTTTCTGGCGCTAGCCGACTCACAAGGAGCGATTCCGTTTCGGGTGGCGGCAGCGCGGCCCGAAGTGAGCCGGGTCTTGCCACGCCTGCCCACGCCGGTTGCCCCGACCCCGCCCGACCTACGCCGGTTGGTGCGCTTTTATGACAAGCCGAGCGGTGAAGAGCGGGAACGGCAGATGCTGACCCGTTTACGCAACGCCGCGCTACTCCATCTGCTCTTTTCGAGCGGGGCGCGCATCTCCGAGGCGCTCAGTCTCGATGTAGGCGATGTGGCGCGCGACCGGCGCATCTTGCCGCGGGTGATCGTGCGTGGCAAAGGCCGGCGCGAAGGCACCCTCTTCATCCGCAAGCACGCCGAACAGGCGCTGCACCGGTACCTCGCAGCGCGCAATTGGCCGCCGGCGCGCGAACCACTCTTTGTCGCCTTCGACCCGCGCACCGGTGGCGGCAGACTCTCGCGGATCAGCGGCTGGCGAATCGTTACCGGCGCAGCGCATGCGCTGGCCGACCAGATGGTGTGGGAGGGCAAAGCCGATGAGGCCGAATTGTTACGTCAAGTCACTCCGCATACCTTCCGCCACTTTGTCGGTTATCACCTGTTGAATGAAGGCGTGGCGCTGGCCGAAGTCTCGCAAATCCTTCGCCACCGCAGCGTCGAAGTGACGCGCAGCTTCTACGCTAGCTACGCCGATGTGCAACTGCAAGAGGTGCATGACCAGTTCAGCGCCGACCCGTGGCCCGATGACGCATAGAGTCGGCTCGATAGACCTTTACGCAAGAAAATTGTTGTATAATACCAAACGTTCGCATCCCCGTTTGATCATCCCGGTATACAGCAGAGCGGCTGTGTCCGGGCAGAGGAGTCACTATGGCCGAGATCATTCCCCTGACGCCGGCCGGAGCCGAGGCCCCCGCTGAACCATTTCGCGGCGGCGCGTGCAAGCTTCACCCGCAAACGATGTGCCCCGCGTTTGGCGCGCTGCGCGTGCTGACGCGAATTGAAGGCGCGCAGCCGGCAATGGTAACTGATACCGGCTGCTTGTACGGGTTAACGTTTGTTACCCATTTTTACGCGGCGCGCAAGAGCATTGTCGCCCCGGCGTTAGGCACGGCTGAACTGTCGAGCGGCAAGGTGCAAGAGGCGGCTAACGCGGCGATTGCCGAAGCAGCAACGGCGGCCAATACATCGTTTATTCCGGTCATTTCGCTCTGTGTGGCCGAAACCGCCGGGCTAGCCGAGGAGCTATTGCCCAAAGAGGTTGACGGTAAGCCGGTGATTTTGGTGCGAGTGCCGGCCTACGCTATCCATTCCCATCCCGAAGCAAAGGATGTGGCGCTGGCGGCGGTGATGCGGCGCTTTGTTGATACCAGCGGCGAGCACGAACCGGGAACACTAGCGCTGATTGGCGAGGTCTTTCCAGCCGATCCGTTGTTGATCGATGGCGTGCTGCGCAAGATGGGGGGCCGGGTGGTGACGACCCTCCCCGGACGGCACGTTGATGAGATCAAGCAGGCCGGGCGAGCGGCGGCAGTAGCGGCGCTGCACCCATTTTACCGCGAGACGATTGGTGTGCTGCGCGAGCGTGGCGTGGCCGTGATTAGCGGCGCGCCCATCGGCGCTGAAGGCAGCGCGGCGTGGTTACGCGCGATTGGCGCAGCGCTCGACCTTGACGAAGATGTGGTTGAGCGGGTGGCCGCCGAGGAAGAGGCCACCGCCCGCGGCTTCTTGGCTAGCAAACCGCTGCAAGGCGCTACCATTCTCGTTTCTGGCTATGAAGGCAACGAAATGCTCTATGCGCGCTTGCTAATTGAGGGTGGCGCGCGGGTGCCGTATGTTAGCACGAGCATTGGCCCTAGCGCTCTCACCGCCGCCGATGAAGCATGGCTGAAGGCCCACGGCACCGAAGCGGTGATCTACCGCAAAACACTGGAAGATGATCAGGCGGCGATGGCGCGCTGGTCGTTCGATCTGGTGATTGGTACAACGACCTTGGCCGCCTACGCCAAAGAGAGAGGCATTCCATCGGTCTACTACACCAACATCCTCAGCGTGCGCCCACTCTTCCTCGCCGGCGGCATGGTCGCTTCGCTCAGCTTTGTGCGCGATTTGCTCAACCGCAAGCCGATTTATGACCGCATGCTGGCGTTCTTCGAGGGTGATGAGGGCCGGGAGGCGAAGCGATGAGCATTACCTTGATCCGCGATATTTCCGATACCAGCAGCTACTGGGGCGCGTCGTGGGTGTTCGGCTGCTTCCCCGACGTGCATATCGTCTGCGATGCGCCAATCGGCTGCTACAACCTGCTCGGTATGGCGGTCACCGACTATACCGATGCGCTGCCGCACATGGCCAACCTAACGCCGACTTCCATCCGCGAAGAGGATGTGATTAACGGCACGGCCAAGGCGCTGATGCGCACGATTGACGATCTGCGCGCGATGGGGATGTTGGAAGGCAAGCGGTTGCTGGTTGTTTCGACTGCCGAGAGCGAGATGATCAGCGCCGATCACGCCCAACTAGTGGCGCAGATCGACCC
>JANWYE010000207.1 GCA_025057175.1 Chloroflexus sp.
AAACCATTGATAATACCCGGCACTTTACGATCAGCGACGTAATAGGCATCGAGGGTATCGGCGCGCGAGCGGATGCCAATGATAGCATAGAGACCGATCGCTAAGGCGAGAAAACTCCAATCTATCAAAAATGAAGGCAATTGCAGCCACGTTTCTAGCACAACAAATAGCGCTGTCAACAGCAACAAGCCGGCGCCAAACGCCAGATACCGAAGCGAGTACCGCCGGCGGCTAAGTTGTTCTTCCGGCAACTCAGCCGGATCGACGCCATAGCGCCGATCAAGAAGTCGCATTCGCCAACTATAGACGAAGGTTAACACGACAAAACAGATCAGGGTGCCTTGCGCACCCATGTAATAACCGAGCGGAAAGCCGGTTAGCACGCTGATCTGATTAAGCGGCGCCGCCAACACTACGGGCAAAACGAAACTCAACAGCCAAATGACCAGCAGCGGGCCGACCAAGCGAAGATTTTCTTGCCAATACTGCGGCAGCCACGCCGGGGCAACCGGCCATTGCAACGGCGGCGGCACTACGGTTGCCGTGCGCGTAACCGGCGCTGCGCGTGGGCTATATGATTCCATTGACCCATGCACTTGCCGCACCGGAGGAAACAAGCGATCGATGATAAACAGCGACACTGCTAGCGCGCCGCCGACCACCAGAAAGAGTTGAAAGAGGCCAATCCAAAAACTTGCGCTCATGTGACATCAGCCACTGTCATCGGCTCTAGCCGTACAACTGCCATCTGTGGCGCCAGCGGCAGGGTAAAGATAAACCGCGATCCTTTGCCAATCCCATCACTCTCAGCCCAGATTTCACCACCTTGCGTATAGATCAGGTGGCGCGCAATCGCCAATCCAATCCCACTGCCGCCGCTGTTGCGCGCGCGCGACTTATCAACCCGATAGAACCGCTCGAAGAGGTGCGGCAAATGTTCGGCAGCAATTCCGATCCCAGTATCAATCACTGCCACCCGCACCTCGTGATCGTCGGCGCGAGCCTGCACCGTCACCGAACCACCCGCCGGTGTATAGCGATAGGCATTGGCAAGGATGTTAATCAACACCTGCGCCACCCGATCTGGATCGGCCCACACCTGCGGCAATTGTTCGGGCGCATCAAGGCACAAGTTGACCTGATTACTGCTAAACAGTGGCTCAAATTGGGCTATCTGCTCTTCAAGCACGGGACGCAAATCAATCGCCCGCGCAACAACCGGCAATTGGCCGGCTTCTACCCGCGACAATAATTCAAGATCTTCGATCAGGCGTTGCAAACGGCGCGTTTCTCGCAAGATCAAGTTAAAGGTAGCCGGATTAGCTGAAACGACGCCATCAACCAAACCTTCCATATACCCGCCGATGGTCGCTAGCGGCGTGCGTAACTCGTGAGTCACGTCAGCCAACAAAGCTAACCGCCGTCGCTCAGTTTGATCGAGCGCATCGGCCAACTGATTCACGCTCTGGGCCAGTTGGGCAATCTCGTCATCAGCGTGAATAGCGGTTCGTTCACGATAAAAGCCTTGCGCCAATCGCCGGCTCACCTGTGAAAGAGTCTGGATTGGTTCAACAATGCGGCGCGACACGAATAGGCTCACCGCTACTGCAGCGGCTAGCGCAGCAAAGCCACTGATGAGCAATGCCTGCTGAATAACTGACTGGAATTGCTCTTGCAATTCAACAGCGGCATTGGTTACGCTTGCGCCCAACTGGCCAGTTTCTGCTGCCGCCGATCCCAATGTTAATGGCGCAAAACCGGTCAAGCCAATGCTAGCCAAAACGTTGGCAGCGGCCAACAGCACGACATAGGCCATCAAGACAATAATTAAATGAGAGATAAAGAGTTTCCAACGGAGTTGATGTAACCACTTCATCATCGCGTGCCGCCGACAAACTTATACCCCACGCCGCGCACCGTCTGCACCAACGGCGTTCCATGTTGATCGTCATCCAATTTTCGGCGCAACGTGCCGATATGAACATCAACGACGCGGTCAATGCCGGCGAAATCTGGCCCCCACACCCGCTGCAACAGCTCTTCGCGCGTAAACACCCGCCCCGGATAACTGGCCAGCGCGTAGAGGAGATCAAACTCTCGCGGCGTCAGATCAACCCGCATCCCGTTGCGTTCTACCTCACGCCGCTCAGGATCGATCAACAAGCCTTCAAACTGCAACACCGGGCGCTGGTTCGCTTCTGCCGAACGCAACGCCCGATTGCGGCGCAAAATCGCCTTTACGCGCGCGACCAGCTCGCGTGGGCTAAATGGCTTGGTCAGATAATCATCAGCTCCTACCGATAGGCCAATCAACTTGTCGATCTCATCGGCGCGGGCCGTCAACATCAGCACAAATACTGATGTATCACGGTTTAACTGCCGGCACACCTCAATGCCATCAAGACCGGGCAGCATAACGTCTAGCACAACTAAATCAGGCTTGACGCTGCGGGCTAGGGCTAACGCGCTTGGGCCATCAAAGGCGCGATGAACCACGAAGCCTTCGTTGGCAAGGTAACTGCTGACGAGATCGACAATCGGTTGCTCGTCATCAACCACGAGAATCGTAGCTGCTTCCATTGCAGCGCTCCCTGCTTCCTTCACTGGCGGCAGTATGTAGCATAGATGCCGGCAACAACTCCTACGCTCGGTGATCCGCTTCCCGGCAAGAAGCGGGCAAACGCAACCACAGCAGTGTTACCGCAAGAGAGCTATCAGTCGAGAAACAAGCTGTTATGGGGAAACATTATATCGAGCTTGCTTGGCTGCTTTATCGGCATCCAGCAATGCCCGGCGAGCCATACCTTCTCTTAGGCATGCCAGCGATTCACGATGAAACAATTCCCATTCGTGCTGTGAAGTATACCACAACTTGCCTCATGCCACCATCAGGCGATTGGCTCGGCCATCGCCAGCAATCGCTCCCACTGCCCCGCCGTCACCGGCACCACCGAGAGCCGGCCCTGCCGCACTAGCGCGAAATCGGCAAAGAAGGGATCGGCCTTGATGGCTGCCAATGTCACCGGTCGCGCCAATGGCCTGATCGGCATCACATCAACCACGATGAAGCGAGGATCGTTTTGTTTCGGGTCGGGGTAGGGGTCGCTTACCACTTGCGCTAACCCAACCGCCTGCCGTTCATCGCCGGTGTGGTAAATCAGCGCCTCATCGCCACTCCGCATCTCGCGCATGTGCTTGAGGGCTACGTTGTTTTCCACTCCATCCCACACTGTCCGGCCTTCCCGCACCAAATCGGCAAAACTATAGACGCTTGGCTCGGTTTTCAGCAACCAATACTTCGGCATAGCGATGTCCTTGGATTGCAGCAATACGCGAACGATGATAATGATACCATTTTTGGTGCCCCAACCTCGCGCGCCGGATGGAACTACCAAGGGCAGCCTGCGACCATTGCCTAACCACATCGCAGAGGGCACAAGAGAAGCGGCAGTTTCACCGCCGCACTCCATAATGAACGGGTGCCGAGTGACGCTCCTGCGAACGGCAATGAGTCCGCCGCCCTTCCACATTGTAGAGACGCCAGAGAAGGAGACAATGGATGGAATGCGTCAGTTTCACTACCGCACTCCATCATGCGCGCGTGATGGATGTCGTCATCGCCATATTGGCCAGCAGTATGCTATAATGCCCGGCGCGAAAGGGGGTTGCGTGAACGACGATTTTGAACAACTTGATGATTATGCCATCCTCGGCATCCGGCCCGGCGCGTCGCCCGCCGAGATTAAACAGGCGTATCTAAAACAGATCAGCCTGTATCATCCCGACCGGTACGCCGGCGCTTCACCTGCCGAGCAAGAATATGCCGCGCGCCGCGCGCGCCGGATCAATCAGGCTTATCAGAATCTCCGCCGGCGGCGATCGCCATCGGTGCCGGCTACTCCGGTGCAGCGCGACTATCAGGCCGAATTGTACGCCCAAGCCCAAGAACACCTTGCCGCCGGCAGACGCTTGCAGGCGCTCGCGACATTGCGCGAACTCCAGCGCATCAACCCGTGGTACCGTGATTGCGCAGCGCTCATCGCCGAACTAGAAGCCGAATACGCAACCCCGGCCACGACAGTGCCTGCTGGCCGCCAAGCTATCTCGCGCCGCACCCTCTTGGCGACAGCGATCGGCGGTATGACGCTGGCTCTCTTTGGCTGGTACGGCTGGCGCCAGCTACAAGGCGCTCCGGTGGCGCAAGGGCCGGATAGAACGCCTATTGCCGCCTCCTCACCCACTACTGCCCCCTCGCCTACGGCGTCTCCCTCACCCACCATCGCGCCGTCACCGACTATTGCCCCCTCGCCTACGGCAACCCCACGCCCCACTACTGCGCCGTCACCAACCATTGCTCCTTCACCCACGGCCACTCCCTCACCCACGGCGATCATAGCCAGTGGGCCGGTTGTCTACCAAGCCAACTTCAACGCCAACAGCGACTGGCCTATAACCAGCGGCAATGGCTGGAGCGTTAGCGCCGGCGATGCCACCTATCGCATCCAAGCCAACGCCGGCCTCGGCGACATCTGGGCCTTCCGCACCTCGCCAATCGGCGCCGATATGGTGATCGAGGTCGATGTTAGTGTAACGGGCGACTGGGGCGGGATTATCCTCCGCTTCAACAGCCCGCAACGCTACCTCAGTTTTTTGATCAATCCGGCGAGTGGCCAATTTCGCTGCGACGAACGCAACGGCGAGCAACGCACACTGCTCGCCGAAGGACCAGCCCCTAGCAACGAACGCGCTCGTCTACGCGCGCGGCTAGAAGGGCAGACTATCGAACTTTGGATCAATGAGCAGCCGGTTAGCATCTTAATCAGCGCCTCGCCATCGCCTGACCCGCGCTACGGCCTGATCGCCCGCGCTGAAAACAACCCAACGATAGCGAGGTTTAGCAATCTAGTCATTCGCGCGCTGCGCTAAAAGGCGGTTCTTTCGCTCCTACTTTCCAGCCGGCAACCACATCGCCAAAACGCCATCACTCCGCCGGCTAGCGATCCCCCGCCCAATATCGAGCACGTATATCCCATCGCGCGCACTGTAGACCAACGCCCGGCTATCGCTCGACCATAGATCGAATGACAAAGCATACGCATCAAAGAAGTTAATCTGGGCCAGAAACTCTTGCGTCGGCGCAAAGGTTGCCAACGCGCGCGGCGTGCCGCCGGTGCGGTTCACCAACTGCCAGCGCAACTGCACCGCGCCATTCGTTGTGCGCCCAGCGGGAACGAGATACGCAATCTGTTCGCCATTCGGCGACCAAAAAAACGCCACGACATTTTCATCCTTCGCCGACAATGTATGCACCTTGCCATCGAGAGCCACCAACTTGAGCGGGCCAAAGCCATTGGGGCCGACCGTTGTATACGCAATCTCGTCGCTGCGAGGCGATCGGCCAAAGATAATCGCCGCCATCGGCTCGCGCGCCAACGCCTGCGGCTGGGTCTCACCCACCCTCACCCGCGTCAGCACGCTCTCTACCTTCTCAACCGATGGCGGACCATCAATCGGCGGTTGAGCGACATAGAAGAAACTCTGGCCATCAACGCTCCATGCCGGCGTCTGGAAAAAGCCGGGATCATTCACCTCATACAACGGCTGCGAGCGGCCGAGCTGCATCGTCACTAAGCGACCATCCTCAAAGGTCGAACCGCCAATATGCACCAGCAAGGCAGTGCTATCTGGCTGCCATGCCAAATAGAGCGACGTCGGCGACACACTCACCAACTCGGCTGGACGCGAACCATCCGCCGGGACGACATGCATCCCCAACCCGCCACCGCCGCGATTCGAGAGGAACGACAAATAGCGACCATCGGGCGACCAAACCATATAGAGCGGCGGATTGGTAGCCGAGCGGTACAGCTCAGCGCGCGCGCCATTCCGCAGATCAATCACCCGCAACACACTGACATTACCGCTCTGGCTGATGTAGGCAATCCGGCTGCCATCAGGGGCCAGCGCCGGGTAACGAAACAACTCTGGGCTAGTATCCTCGGCCAACACCTGCGCCACGCCATGCCGATCAACCAACGCCAAGCGCCGTTCCGGCCCAACCACCAGCAACTTCTGATCGACCGGCCGGTTGGTAATCAACAAAAACGCCAACACGCCTGCGCTCAAACTGCCGATCAAAATCACCACACTCAACAAACCAATCAGCGTCAGCAGAATCCGGCGCGCAGCCATGCCTCGCTCCTTTCCGGGGGAACATACAGTGTGTTAGGTAGTATACCAAGATTTGGGGTAGGGTGGGGGGGAAACAAAAACGTCATTAAACGTCGTTCAACATGTGACCGTACATGTCACAAACCCATTTTATACTACAACCATCCAACGTGTTGCATTAGGTGCAACAACTGCCTGCTATGCTACCGATAGCACTTGCACCGAGCGATCAGGAGCGCCAATGATGAAACGAGCCGCCAACAAAGCCGAGCGCCTGTTGCAGATCGAGCAATTGTTACTGGCCCATCCTGAAGGGTTAACTCAAGCTGAGCTAGCGCGACGACTAGGCGTGGATCGATCCACGATCATGCGCAACCTTGCAGATGCGCCCAAACACATCTATGAAGAGCCTGATGGTCGGCTCAAAATTGACCGCACGGCTGATCTGATCAATTTGCGACTGAATTTGCATGAAGCGATGGCGGTGCATCT
>JANWYE010000208.1 GCA_025057175.1 Chloroflexus sp.
CCACATCTCTTGGCGGCGAATGAAGGCGTGGGTATCGAAACGCAGTCGCTCGATACAGGTGGCAAGATCGGCAGTGCCCTCAAAGTAGGGCCGGAACTGGATGTAGCCGAGGCTTGACATTGCCGGCAGTGACCAGTTGTAGCCGTGAGCCAGCAATCTAGCGACTTCATCAATTAAGCCGGCAGCGATCATGCGCTCGATACGGGCATCGGCGCGGGCGTAGAGTTCAGCCCGTGGCCGGTGCAGCCAGATGGTGCGGGGGCGAAAGGGTGGCGGTTGCCGTTCTTGCAGGCGCGAAATTGGCTCGCCGCTCACAAGATAAACTTCGAGCGCGCGCACCACGCGCCGCACGTTCGTGGGTGGGATGCGCGCCGCTGCCACCGGATCGACCGCCGCGAGACGGGCATGCAACGCCGCTGGCCCCGCTTGCGCCGCCATCTGCTCAAGCTCAGCGCGCAATTCAGGATGAGGGGCGACGCGGGGGATCTTCCAGCCTTCCAATACTGCCGCCAAGTACTGCCCGGTGCCGCCAACCAGCAGGGGCGTGCGCCCGCGCGCCTGAATATCGGCGATCGCTGCCAACGCCAGATCATGAAATTCGGCCAGCGAAAAAGATTGGTCAGGATCGCGAATGTCAATCAGATGGTGTGGCGCTTGGGCGCGTTCGGCCAGCGTTGGCTTAGCGGTGCCAATGTCCATCCCACGGTAGATCTGGCGCGAGTCGGCAGAGACAATCTCGCCGTTGAGCTGCTGCGCCCATGCGACCGCTAATTCGGTTTTGCCCACCGCAGTGGGGCCGACGATGGTAATGAGTTCGGGTAGGTTTTGTGTGTTGTTCATGAAACAGGTATGGAGCCGCGTGCCGGGCGGCTTTACAGGGATCTTGGTTGTCGCTCTTCCATAACGCATTGCGTTATAGAGGTGAAACAGTGTACCTTTCTCATGCTACAATACCTTTAGCGCCGCGCATGTAGCGGTTGCAAGCATCGACGCTGATGCTCAGGGTAAAGCAATGATACCGTATCTGCTGCCAGAGCATCAGCGTAGGGGAATCTGTATGAACGATCAACGTGCTAGCCAATCGATGCCACTCACCATTACGACTCGTGATGGCCGCACGTTGCGTGTGCGCAGCCTCACCGCTGCGGATGCCGAGCTGCTTGAGCGGATGTTTTATCGTCTCTCTCCAGAGACGATCTATCGCCGGTTTTTCATCGCCGCCGAGCATGCCTCGCCTGAGCTGGTGCATAAGTCGGCGCAACGGTTAGCGGCGATTAATCCGCGCCGCGAGGTAGCGTTGGTGGCCTTGGCCGATGAGCAAGGGCGCGAAGAGTCAATTGCGGTGGCCCGCTTTGCTCGCTTGCCGCACAACCCCAAGGTGGCCGAGGCATCGATTCTGGTGCGCGATGATTATCAGGGCGCCGGGGTAGGGCGTAAGATGCTAGAATTGTTGCTCGCCGAAGCGCGGGCGGCCAATCTCGAGCGGCTCATCTTTTTGACGCACGCCGATAATACCGCTATGATCCGGCTGGCGACCGGGCTAGGGTTGCCGTTCCATGGCCGGCATGCCGATGGGTTGTACGAGATCCACGTCTTGCTACATCAACATGCTGAGCCGGTGTTTGAGTTTGTCGGAACTGTGCGAGGATAGGGTTATGGCAGAAAAATCTGGTTGGAATCTCTTGCCGATGGCGCTGACCGGCGCCATCGGTCTGTTAGGCGGGATTACCGGCACAGCGTACTACGTGAGTTTGCGGGTCAGCCCGCCGCCGCGCCGCACCTATCTCGATACCTATACCTTTACGCCGTGGGAGCTGGGTGTTCCGTTTGAGACAGTTGAGTTTCGCAGCAGTGATGGTTTGCGACTAGTTGGTTGGTGGTTGCCGCGCCCTGAGACGAATGCGGTGATTGTAGGCAGTCATGGCCATGCTGGCAGCAAAGACGAATTGCTGGGGATCGGCAGCTATTGTTGGCGGGCCGGATACAACGTGCTATTGTTCGATTATCGTGGCCGTGGCGAGTCAGACCCGTGGCCGCAGACGTTGGTGAGCCGCGAGGTTGATGATCTGCTGGCAGCTTTGGCTTATGTGAAGCAGCGTGTGCCCGATGCTGCAATCGGTGTCATCGGCTATTCGATGGGCGCGGCGGTTGGTATTTTGGCGACAGCCCGCGATCAGTCGGTCAAGGCGCTAGTGGCCGATAGCTCGTTTACTGCTGGCGATGATGTGGTGGCTCACAGCATCACCCAAGTGCTGCGGATTCCACCCAAGCCATTAGTGCGCTTGGCCGACGTAATTGTCGCTCGCCGCCATGGCTACCGTTTCAGCCAAGCCCGCCCAATTGATGCGATCGGCCAGATTGCGCCGCGCCCCGTCTTTATCATCCATGGCATTGACGACTCGCTCATCCCGGTGAGCCATGCGCGCCAGCTTTACGCCGCCGCCCGCGAACCGCGCATGGTCTGGGAAGTGCCCGGCGCAGAGCATTGTGGTGGTTATTTCGTCGATCGAGTGACATATTGCCGCCGCGTCGTCGAGTTTTTTGATCAGTATCTACGCAGTGTCGAGGCGTAACCGGCATGCGGTTCGATATTCTCACCCTCTTTCCGGCGATGTTTCAGGGGCCGCTGACCGAGAGCATTCTCAAGCGGGCGCAACAGGCTGGGAAGATTGCAATTCATCTGCACGATATTCGCCAGTGGGCGACCGATCGTCATCGCACCGCCGATGATACGCCGTACGGCGGCGGCGCGGGGATGGTGATGAAGGCTGAACCGTTGGCCGCAGCGATACGAGCGGTGCGCGCGGAGGATGATCGAGCCGGGCCAACCATCCTGCTAACGCCTGACGGGGAGTTGTTTACCCAGAGCGTTGCCCGCGAATTGGCAACCCTGCCGCGTCTGCTCCTTGTGTGTGGCCACTATGAAGGGATTGATGAGCGAGTGCGCGCGACGCTGATTGACCGCGAGATTAGCATTGGCGACTATGTGTTGACCGGCGGTGAGCTGGCGGCGATGGTGGTGGTTGATGCAGTCGCCCGCTTGGTGCCGGGAGTCATCGATAGCGAGTCGATTGTCGAAGAGAGTCACAGCGACTTTTTGCTCGAATATCCGCACTACACCCGCCCGGCGGTGTGGGAAGGATTGGCAGTGCCGCCGGTGTTGCTCTCTGGCCATCACGGCGAGATTGCCCGCTGGCGGCGGGCCGAACGACTACGCCGCACCTTGGCCCGCCGGCCTGATCTGTTGGCTCGTGCCGCTGCTGCTGGGGTGCTGACCAAGGCTGATCTGGCGCTGTTGGCCGAGTGGGGTTGGCAACCGCCAGAGCGAAGGGAATGAATGTGGAAGGGGACGCGGAGGGGTACGGGTGAGTGATCCGCGTGCATTCGTCCCATCCGCGTGGCCCTGTGCCCTCAGCCACCGGTGAACAGGCGGGCAGTCACTTCATCTCAGCCCGGTATTCGCGCCAGAGCCGGCGCAACTCATTAGCCGGATCACGCCAGAAGCGGTCCGGTTCAATGGGCAGTGATGGTAATGACCCCTTCGCTGGCATGCTGCCAATCGCCTCGCGCAGTGCTTCCCATCCGGCTTTCGGGCGTCCATCTGCCGTCCACAACCCCCACGTGCGCGCCGGCCAACTGCGGTCAAATGGCGGAATTTTCCACTGCTCTTCGGCAGGATCAACCATCCCAGCCAGCCAAACTGCCGCTGCTCCGGCGCGGGCCAGTGCCGGCAACGTGGCTTGTAAGGCTGTGGCGACTACTTCCTCATCGGCCAACAACGTTTGGGCCGGCTGGGAAAAGATCTCATCGCTCTGCCAGCCGCGCCATTGTGGTCGAGGGGTGGTGGGCCAGCCTACATCGGCCACTACTACCTGTGCGGCAGCGTTGTCATTAACCTCTTCAGCCAACAGGCCGGCGACAACAGCGTGCAGGAAGCAGACAGCCTCGCCGCGCGCCGGCGGCCCATCGCCAAGCGGCGGCCACGGCCCTGCACTCACTACCACTTCTCCCCCAGCCATGGCAATGTCGTAAGGACGCAGGCTGGCCGGGTTGCTTAGAGCAGCAGCATCAATCTGCCCCAACAGCCGGTTGGCGCCATGGGAACGGGCGCGCTCGGCGAGATCGGCCCACCATGCTGCCATATCACGGTGGTTAACAGGCGGGCAGACCCGTTCGATTCCAGCGGCTAACAACCAACCGTGAATTGCCGGATGCGCAGCAAAATTGCCGATCACTTCACGCAACAGATACCGTTGCGCGGCCCGCATATCAGGATCGGCATACAGATCGCGCACCGGTTCTCGCCGGTAGAAGGTATTGTCAAGGACGGTTAACGCTGGTGTTGCCAAGATCTCGCTCACGGCTTGGGTGGTCAGTGCCTGTGCCGGCACACCGAGCGCCCAATCAGGCAAATGGAGCACTGGCCCCAAGGTAGCACTCATCAGCGAGACCACCACACGCAGCCCATTGGCTTGGGCCAAATCAAGGCCACGCTGAAAGCCATCGAGCGCAGCGACGGCAATCCGTTGCGGGCTTGGTTGTGCCTCGGCCCAGCGCAGCTCAAAGCGCACCTGCTGCAATCCGATCTCTCGTGCGCGTTGCAAGTACTCACGCAGCGCGCCATGGTCGTACCGCGACCAGCTTGCGGCCAGCGCCTGTGGTCGCGCCGGCATTGGCGGCCAAATGGTTGTTCCGATGTGCATAGGCGTTTTGCGTGTATACTACCAAAGCAAGATCGCATACCTGCTGTGGCGACCTTGCAATACAACGTCGCTACGGTGCTTCAATACATAGTATAGCAATGTCTTACCGAATTGAAATCATTGTTCCCGCTGGTCTAGACGCATTGGCCCGCGCTGAAGCGCAACAGATCGGCGGCCTCCGGCTCGATCCGGCAGGCGAGCACGGTGTGATCAGCGCGACGATGCGTGGCCCGCTGCCGGCTCTGTTCAATCTGCGTTGCGCGATCTCAGTCTTTCTCATGCGCAGTTTTGCCATCCCGCGACCACGCGCGTTGCTTGGCGACGAACACTTTCGCGCAGTGCTGGCAATGGTTGAAACGGTTCGCCGCCTGCATCCGGCCAACACGTTTCAAACCCTCTTTCTCAGCGCTGCCGGCGCAGAGAGCAGTGTGCTGCGTCGTTTTAAACACGAACTAAGCGAACGGCTCGGCCTTGCAGTGGGTGAGGAAGATGGCGATCTAGTGCTTCGCTTACGACCTAGCCTCGATCGGTCTGGTTGGGATCTGCTGGTGCGGTTGACGCCGCGACCATTAGCTACCCGCCCGTGGCGAGTATGCAATCGTGAAGGCGCGCTCAATGGGCCGGTGGCGCACGCAATGGCCCTGCTAAGCAAGCCGCGCGCCAGTGACCGAGTGCTCAACGTGGGATGTGGTTCAGGCACGTTGCTCATCGAGCGGTTGCTTATCGGGCCGGCGGCGCAGGCAATTGGATGTGATACTGACCCGGAAGCGTTAGCGTGTGCTTATCGCAATGTAGCCGCCGCCGGCCTAAGTCACAAGGTTGATTTGCGCGATTGGGATGCGCGGCAATTGCCTCTCGCACCGGCTAGCATTGACGTGGTGCTTGCCGATTTGCCGTTTGGGCATTTGGTTGGTTCGCATGCGAGCAATCTTACCCTCTACCCTGCGTTGTTGCGCGAGGCGGCCCGGGTCACACGACCGGGTGGCGTCGCAGTGTTCATCAGCCACGAGGTGCGGCTCATGGAGCGCACCTTGGCCGAATTGCCGGTATGGCGCAGCGAGCAGCAGCTACGAGTTGATCTAGGCGGTCTCTACCCGCGCATTTTTGTGCTGCGGCGGGTAGAGTAAACTTAGCAACCCCTGATTCGGAAGGGACACTACCTGTGCGCTTATCATTGCTGCTCGCCGCTGCCCAATTCAAAGTGTGCGGCACGCACCTGATCGAGGCGCTGGCGTAAGGTGGCCAATTGGGCGCTGAGGGTATCAGCTTCGCGTCGCTCCAACTCCATAATCCGCATTAGTTGTGCCTTCTGCTCAAGCTCCATCCGGTCGGTGGTGCGGGTGAGGCGCTGCTCAAGTTCACGCAGCCAGCCATCGACTCGTTCGAGCCATGCTGTCAACTGGCGCAGGTATTGCTCATCGGTCTCTTGGAGCGCGCTCATCCGCTCATCGGCCATCTGGCGCAGCTCTTCCAACCGTTCTTGGTTCATCAGGAAGCGTTCGGTTGAGATGCGCTCAATACGCTTTATTTCAGCCACAATGTCAGGCAGTTTGGCGCCTATTTCTTTGATTTGCGCTGGCAGTAGCTCGGCGAACAGATCGATCTGCTGGCGAATCTCCTCCAGCCGATCAATCCGCGACCGCTGTTCATCGATGAAAGGGCGGAGATCGGCGGTTAGCTGTTGCGCTTCAACCGCCATTCGTCGCATCTGTTGTTTCTCGACTTGCAACTCGTCGTTGAAGCGGCGCAACTCTTGCATAACCGCTGCGTCAGCCTCACGCAACCGTTCGAGTTGGAGAGCAAACTGGCGTTGGCGCTCATCGAGTTCTTTAATCTGTGATGATAAGGCCGCAATTTGCCGTTCGGCCTGTTCGATCCGGCTCAGCCAGCCGGCGAGAAAGTCGCGATCTTGTTTGCGCGCTTCGGCAATTTGCTGGATCTGGGACTGCATGTCGCGCTAC
>JANWYE010000209.1 GCA_025057175.1 Chloroflexus sp.
AGCGATTGATTGGTTTGTAACCGGTGTTTTGCCTCTTGCAACTGCTGAATTGCCCGCTGCCGTTCGCTCACATCACGGAAGACGATCACAACGCCTTCATTAACGCCATCTTCGCCGGTTATTTGGGCAACAGTATGCTCGACCTGCAAACGTTCGCCATTCCGAGTCAGCAGTGTTACCGATGGCGGCAAGCCATTCGCCGAATCGGGATGGTGTGGCGCGCTATCAGCCGGCAAGCCAGTGCTGGTTGCGATCAAGGTATAGACGCGAGCCAAAGGCCACCCGATCGCTTCTTCGGGGGTTATGCCCAGCAGGCGAGCCGCTACCGGATTAACAAACGTAATCCGGCTTTGCGGATCGGTGACAATCACGCCATCGCCGATGCTGGTCAGCGTAGTGCGCAGATGGCGTTCGCTGGCCTGTAAACGCCGTTCGAGCCGGTGCTTGTACGCAGCTACGGCAATAGCGACCTCAAGTTCGCGTTCGTCAAACGGTTTCAGCAGGTAAGCCCACGGTTCGGCTAGGAGGGCCTCGCGCAAGGTTTGATCGTCAGCATGCGCGGTCAAAAAGACAACTGGCACACCCCAGCGACTGTAAATCTGGCGAGCGGCCTCGATGCCATCCATTGCCCCGCTGAGACGAATATCCATCAAGACAAGGTCGGGTGGTTGGCGGGCAACCGTGGCTAGCGCCGCTTCGCCACTTGTCACCACATCAGTGACAGAATGGCCGATGCGCCGCAAGGTCTGGCTCAAGTCTTGGGCAATGATTAATTCGTCTTCGACGATCAATACCCGCATGTATTTTCTCGTGGTTGAGCTGCGAAAGCGGCTTCTTTATACTGCTAGTATACCGCGTTATGCATCATCGTAGTGCGGAAAGATCTCTGTCCAGATTCGTACAATGATGACAAGTATCGTTAAGGCGACAACTTGTGATAGGCGAATATTGCCGGGCAGCAGCCAGCCGGTAGCGGCGAATCCGTCGCCGATGAGCGTTCCAGCAGCAAGGATCGCACTGACGGTGAGAAAACGCGCGCCGGGAGGTTGTAGTTGGCGATAGCGAACGCGCCAGACGATCAACGCGATCAACGCGGTCAAGGCAGCATAGAGTTGAGTGGGATGGCGTTCTTCGCCCCACAGATTAATCGCCCACGGCACATCTGCCGGCAAGCCGTAGCCGTCGCCACTCGCCAGTTGGGCGAGGGCATTGGTCAGGACTGCCAGCGCAATTCCCGGCGCGAGCGCGTCGAGCGTGGGCCACAAAGGCCAGCGTTGTCGCCAGAGCAACCAGCCGCCAATGACCAGCGCGGTGGCAACGCCGGCTGGTGGCAAAAAAGCTTGCAGATCGCGAGAGAGCAAGGCCCATGGGTCAGCCAAATAGCTCGGCCACGAGATAAGCGCATAGCCAAGGCGGGCGCCGATCACACCGGCCAGCAGCGCAATGAAGACGATCATCTCTAGGCGTTCGCCATCGAGCTGTTGGTGGCGAGCGGCACGCCCGATCGCCTGTATGATGAGCCAGCCGCCTAGCAATAGAATCAGGCCGGGGGTATACAAGGCAAAGGGGCCAATGTTGAGAACAGGAAGCATAATGCGGTTGTGTCCCAATACATATAGCTGCCCACCAAGCAGCTTGTCGCGTGTGACAGCGATAGCGGCAGGTGGTAAGGACTGAAGATCGCTGCCCTCCTCCTTGCTTGCACAATGCCACAAGACAACCGGCGAGCAGCGCTCGCCCTTACTTGATCATACTATTCGCCGAGCAGTGGTTCAACTGCACTGCGCAAACTCGCCTCGCTGAGCGGCCCGCCAAAGAATACTTGCCGGATCACGCCATGCCGATCAACAATGAAAGTGGTTGGCAGCATCCGAACCCCATACAGGCGGCTAATCTCGCCGTCATGGTCAAACACGATCGGAAAACTCAACCCAAACTCGCGTTGGATTGCGGCTACAGCAGTCTCATCATCTTGGATGGTGTTATTGACCGCCAGAATGGTCAACCCGCGGTTGCGTTCAGATTGATAGAGCCGCTCGAAGGTTGGCATTTCAGCCCGGCAAGGCCCGCACCAACTGGCCCAAAAATTGACGATCACCACTTGCCCGCGCAGATCGGCTAGAGCCAGTGTTTCGCCGCTGGCTGCCGGCAATGCGATGGCCGGCGCAACGAAACCCGGCCGGGGGCTGATGACTACCGGTTGGGTGTCTGGTGGCCGGCTGAGCACAATCCAACCCGTGCCGGCGATGATCAACGCAATGATAAGCCAATTGCGCCGGATTTTGGTGGGTGTCGGCAGGATATTCATTAGTTTAGGTGTCTGGTAATACCATTGCGTATACTAGCATTGTGCCAATGGGTTACTTGCCGCTTTGGCCAGATGGGCCGCTGCTCAGCAGGCGCGATTGCTATGGGCTGGTGTGCTGGCGGCGAAAAAGATGGCCAACGATTTGCAATCTATGCGCTAATTTATGGTATCATATAACGAGTCTGTGACCGACATAGCGTGTAACTCTCACCAATATGATAAGGTCACGCGCACATGTAGGCGCACTGCTGCCGCCAACTGCGCTACAGCGCTGCCAATGAAGCGCACTGTAAGCACAGCTTCCCGTTCTCGTCATTGTGGTTGAGTCTGTGGGTTCGATACGCCCTTGCTTGGCGAGGCGTACTATTTGTTGGATGCGCCGGTGCAGCATGGCCGCAGCAGGCGCAACGAGAGTCGCGGAGCCTTTTGGAACAGGAATATGGAAACACTTGAACTGTCGCTGATCACGCCACGGGTTACGCTAATTGCGGCGGCTGAAAACTATGGCCGATTCGCCATTGCGCCGCTGCAACGCGGCCATGCCTCATCGCTTGGCAACGCATTGCGCCGCGTATTGATCTCATCTATCCCCGGCGCCGCCATTACTCGGATCAAGATAGCGGGTGTCATCCACGAATTTACCGCTATTCCCGGCGTCGTGGAAGATGGCACACAGTTGGTGCTCAATGTGAAGGGTATTCGCTTGCGTTCGTACAGTGATCGGGCAGTGGCGTTACAATTGATCAAACATGGCCCCGGCCCGGTGTTCGCAGGTGATATTGACACCCCAAGCACCGTTGAGATTGTCAATCCACAGCACTATCTTTGCACAATTGACGATGAGCACACGACCCTCGAAATGCAGTTGACTGTCGAACGTGGGCGAGGTGTGCAGTTGGCCGATACGGTGAGCGGCATGCCGATCGGCGAAATTGCGGTTGATGCGCTCTTTAGCCCGATCCCGCGGGTGAATTTTTTGGTAGAGGAGATGGGAGACGATCCGCTTACTGGTTACGATCGCCTCATCCTTGAGATTTGGACCGATGGCACCATTAAGCCCGGTGATGCGTTAAGCCATGCGGCCCAAGTGTTGACCCAGTATTTTGGCCGGATTGTGAGTTTGAGCCAGCCGGAAGAGCCGGAACAGCAGCCCAATCTACCGCCGCCGATACCTGAAGAAATTGCTAATCGCACGATTGATGAGCTAGGTTTGAGCACGCGGACCTACAATAGTTTGCGTCGGGCGGAGATTCATACCATTGGGCAGTTATTACGGCTTGATGATCGTGGCTTGATGGGGATTCGCAATTTGGGTGCGAAGGGGATCGAAGAGATCCACCAGCGCCTTGAGGCACTCGGCTATCGCACAGGTGAAGGTTCAACCAGCCGATTGCCAACCTCATCTACTGACCATGCTGCTTCGCCAACCGACCCGACTCGTCCAGAGGAGTTATAGGACACGCAATGGATGACAAGCGTATGACGACAGAGACCCCCGAATCAGCCGATCGGGCGCGCCGGCGCCGGCGCCGGGTGAACGGCGATGCGGGGGCATCAGCCGGGAGTGAAGGAGTGCATTCTTCACCAGTGACCGCCACCGTGCTGGAAGAACCCGTGACAATGCAGGGTTCCGGATTACTGGAAATTGTTCCCGAAGGTCACGGTTTCTTGCGTAATCCCCGGCTTAGCCCCAGCAACGATGATGTGTATGTGGCGCAATCGCAGATTCGCCGCTTCAATCTACGCACCGGCGATATGATCGAAGGTCGTGTGCGCCCGCCTAAAGAGGTTGAACGTTACCCCTCGTTGCTTTACGTCGAACGGATTAATGGCTTGCCGGCTGAAGCTGCGCAAAAGCGGCCACAGTTTGAGCAGTTGACGCCAATCCATCCCAATGTGCAGATTGTGCTCTCTACCGAGCCAAATATTTTGCCGACGCGGATTGTTGATGTGATTGCGCCGATTGGCCGTGGCCAGCGTGGGTTGATCGTTGCTCCGCCCAAAGCCGGCAAGACGATGTTGCTCAAGGCGATTGCCAATGGCGTGACGACCAATGCGCCCGATATTCAGCTTATTGTGCTCTTGATCGGCGAACGGCCAGAAGAAGTGACCGATATGCGCCGGTCGGTGCAGGGTGAGGTAGTCGCCGCTACTTTCGACGAGCCGGTCGAGCAGCATATCAAGGTGGCTGAATTGGTGCTGGAAAAGGCGAAGCGACAGGTGGAGCACGGCCGCCATGTGGTGATCTTGATGGATTCGCTTACCCGCTTGACCCGCGCCTACAACATTGCTATGCCGCCGAGCGGGCGTACCCTGTCGGGTGGTGTCGATCCGGCGGCGCTCTACCCGCCCAAGCGCTTTTTCGGTTCGGCGCGCAATATCGAAGATGGTGGCTCGCTGACGATTATCGCTACTTGTCTGGTCGATACCGGTTCGCGCATGGACGACGTGATTTACGAGGAGTTCAAGGGAACCGGTAATATGGAATTGCATCTCGACCGCAAGTTGGCCGAAAAGCGGATCTTCCCCGCTGTTGATATTCAACGCTCAGGCACGCGCCGCGAGGATCTGTTGCTTGATCCGGTTACGCTGCGCCAGAGCTGGATGTTGCGGCGGATGGTCAGCATGGTCGGTGAAAATGAGGGTGCGGAACTGATGCTGACCCGGATGGCGAAGACCAAGAGTAATGCCGAGTTCCTCGCCTCACTCGGTAAAGTTGGCTCGTAAATACCTTCGTGCGCGTGTCTATGTCCGGTGATGCCGAGCTGAGCGGGATTGTGATCGCCGGCGGGCGTAGCCGTCGTTTTGGCGCTGATAAGCGGCGGTTGCGGTTGTGGGGTGAGCATGGCCCGCACTTGCTCGGCCATGCGGTGATGTTATTGCAACCACTGTGCGTTGAGACCATCGTGGTGCTCAATGATGCCGAGATATGGCCCGATCTGCCGGTGCGGATCGTGCCTGACGAACATCCGGGCAGTGGCGCACTAGGTGGTTTAATCAGTGGTCTGCAAGCCGCGCGAGCGCCGGCGGCGCTGGTGATTGCCGCCGATATGCCGTTAATTGTTCCTGAACTATTGCAGGCGCTGGCGCGATGGCCATTTGTCGGCGATGTGCTGGCGCCAACCCCCCCCGGCCAGCCTGATCAACCGCAGCCGCTGCTTGCTGTCTACCGGCAGAGCGCGCTGCCAGTGTTGCGCCACACCTTTGCCGCTGGCGAGCGGCGGCTGCAAGCGGCCTTGATGGCGTTGGCTTGGGTCGATCCCGGCCCTGAACTTTGGCAACGCTACGACCCCACTGCGCGCTCGCTGATCAATCTAAATACGCCGGCAGATTTGGTGTTGGCGCAACAGTGGTTGCGGCAGTTTCCCATTTGATAACGGTAGATGCCGGTGGCAAAGTGGTTTATAGTGCGGGCCGGCAGCTCGCGTCTGGACGGCAAAGTAATCTCCTGCTTTCGCACCATTTGCAAGTAACAGGCTGTGCATTCCGCGCCCGCACAATGACATGGGGGGGCTGTGTCGTTGCGCGCGACGCTCCGGGCGGCGAAGTGAGTGCGCGGTGGTTCGCCGTACTGCTCTACCCGCTCTCGCCATCCTAAATTTGAAAGAAATGTTATTTCGCAGAGCGGGTTTTCACAGGTATCATTTATCTAGTTGATCTATTCTACTGGTACCACGTGGATGTGAGTATTTACGACGACCGAGTTTAACAATGCAGCAACGTTCATCTTCCAATGGTATGTATGGGTCGTCTGCCGACCCTGTCTCGTCGGCGTTAGAGGTGTTGTGGCAAAAATTGCTGGTGGCGTACGATGGGGCGTGCGCTATTAGTGGGTGCCAAGTGAGCGCCGTTTTACGCCCAGTGTTGATCGATCCACAGGGGCCGGTTGAACCGCACAATGCGCTGTTATTACGCGCAGATTTACAAATCCTTTTTCAGGCTGGTTTGTTGACAATTGATGCCATGACGCTCGAGGTGTTGGTAGCGCCGGAATTGTACGACAGCGAATATGGCGCTTTGGCGGGTAGGCGGTTGCGCCAGCCAAACCGATTGGCGATGCGCCCTAGCCGGCACGTGCTGGCTGCTCACCACCGATTGTTTCAGCTCGAACAGCCAGCAACTGATCCGCTTGCCCTGCAACGGCCACTTTTACGCCAACTGTTGGCTGTGCAGAGCTGGGTGAATAGCTTGGCGTTTAGCCCGAATCAGCAGATGTTGGCAACTGGCTCGTGGGATGGCACGGTTAGGCTCTGGCGGTTGCCCGATGGCCAGTTGCAGCGGGTGATCAGTGGGAATATTGGTGAAATTAACGCAGTGGCATTTAGTCCTGACAGCCAGCGGGTGGC
>JANWYE010000020.1 GCA_025057175.1 Chloroflexus sp.
CTGGTTGATGTGGTCGAAGGGCGGGCGCGGTTGCGGCAGGCGTTGATTAAAGATAAGCGGTTGCCGGAATTGTGCCTGTTGCCCGCTGCGCAGACACGGGATAAAGATGCAGTCAATGCGCAGCAGATGATCGATCTGACAAACCAATTGCGCAACGAGTTTGATTTCGTGCTGATCGATAGCCCGGCAGGGATTGAGGCCGGTTTTCGCAATGCTATCGCCGGCGCCGATGAGGTGATTATTGTCACCACGCCCGAAGTGTCGGCAGTGCGCGACGCCGACCGGATTGTAGGGTTGGTCGAGGCGGCTGAAAAAGGCCCGCCCTCATTGGTGATCAACCGCATCAAGCCCCGCTTGGTAAGCCGTGGCGAGATGTTGTCGGTGGAAGATGTGCTGGAATTGTTGGCAATCTCGCTGCTCGGCATCGTCCCTGAAGATGAGACGATTGTGATCGCGACGAATCGCGGCGAGGCAGCGGTCTATGATCCTAATTCGCTCGCCGGACGTGCCTATATCAATATTGCCCAACGCTTGGCCGGCGAAGATGTGCCGGTTATGGCGATCCCCGATCAGCAGGGCGTGCTCGACCGGTTGCTCGGCTTATTCGGGCGGCGGCGGACATAGCGGAAAGGAGTGCCTGTGTCGTTTCTGAACGGCCTTTTCGGTCGAAAACGTGACTCGAGCGCCGAACTGGCCAAGCAACGGCTGTTGACGGTGCTGATTGACGACCGCTACAAATTGACACCTGAGATGATGGCGCAGATGAAAGCCGATTTGGCGGAAGTGCTTAAGCGTTACTTGCCGGCAATCGATGCCGAGCAGATTGAGGTGACGCTCAGCCGGGGCGAGGCTCACGATCTGCTTAAGGCCGATGTGCCGCTGCGCCGCGCGCCGGATAGCCAGCATAACCGGTAGCCACATCGTTCGCCGTTGCCGTTATAATAGAGGGGCGACGAATCACGTATAAGGTGGTTCGCGCGCTCGTTTCGTGTCATCTACGGGCGCTGCCACGCAGCGCCTGATTTTTGCCGTAACGCCCAAGGAACTATTGTTATGGACACCGAAGCCCGCCCTATCCGGTTTTCGTACCAAGCCAAGTGGATTAGCAGCGCCATCGTGGTGGCATTGGCTATTTTGCTGTTGATGGGAATAACTCACATTCTGCCGCCGTTTATTGGCGCGATCATTACGGCTTATTTGTTTAATCCGTTGATTGGCTGGTTGCATCGCCGCACCCGCATTGGCCGTGCGGTGTGGATTATTGTGTTGTACATCATTGCCGGCTTGGCGCTCTATAGTTTGTTTACTGCTCTCTGGCCGCGAATCGTGCAGCAGAGCCGCGATTTGGCCGCCAGCGCGCCGATGATTATCCGCGAGTTGACCGTCTTCTTTGAACAGAACCAGTCGATCGAAATCGGTGAGTTTGTCATTAGCCTTGCCCCACTTGAGGCGCAGGTGATCGGCTTGGTGCGTGATGCTGCCGGTTGGCTGAGCGGGAATGTGCCCAAGATTGTCTTTTCGGCCCTCGAAAGCGTGATTTATCTGTTGGTGTATTTGATTATTACCTTCTACTTGTTGTTGCAGGCGCCGCAACTGAAAGCATGGGCGCGCAATCTGATTCCAGCGCCGTACCAACGCGAGATTAGCCATCTTGGTTATCAGATTGATCGGGTATTTAGCGCTTACATTCGCGGTCAATTAATTTTGATCGTGATCATGTCGGTGTTGCTCTATATCCCGCTCTCGATCTTGCAGGTGCCATACGCGCTTGTCATTGCCGTTGCCTCCGGCGTGCTCGAAATTTTGCCGATTATCGGGCCGTGGTCGGCAGCCGGCATCGCTATGACAGTGGCGCTCTTTCAGCCGGTGACGCCATTTGGCCTCTCGAATGTGGCGCTGGCGATTTTGCTGGGGATCATCTATTTCGTTTTGCGCCAGATCGAAGACCACTTCATTATCCCCAATGTGATGGGGCCGCTGGTGCGCCTGCATCCGGGAGTGGTGATCTTCGCGATTCTGGCCGGTGGCGCGCTGGCCGGCGCGTTTGGCCTCTTTATCTCGATCCCGATCGCTGCTGTGATCCGGATTTTGCTGAGTTATATTTATCGAAAGTTGACCGATCAGCCCGAACCGCCATCTGATGCCGATCACCCGCTTGTGGTTGCCCAGCCTGAACCGGCAACCGGCGAGGTGGCGCTCGGTTCACAAGGATGAGACAATGAGGTATTGTTCACTCGATAACGATGCCGGCACCCTATACTTCTACTTTACCGATCTAGAAGAGGGGCAGGCATCGGCTATGATGGAGTATCCGGCCCATCTATTGCTCGATGCTCAAGGGGCTATTTTTGGCTGCCGGCTTGATCTCGACGATGAGGTGCTTCTTAGCCAGCTTGAGCTGGCGCTGGAGTGGCCGTACAATTGGCTCGATGGCCAGTATGGCCATCTCTACATCCGGATCGCCGATGAGGAGCCGGCTGAGGTGGTGGAGCTAAGTGATACCGCCGTGCTCGATCTCGACGATGACGATCTGGTGTTGGGCATCGAGCTGATGCTGCCGGAAGAGTGGCGCGCGCCGGGACGGCTGGCGCGGTTGGCCCCGTTGTTGGTGCCGTTCGATGACGAACCGATCGCCGGCGAGGGGCCGGTCGTGTTTGGGCCGCCAGCCTCAGTTGCCGTAGAAGCAGAAGCGGAGGAAGAAGCGGCGCCGGCTGAAATGGCGGCTATTCCGCATGATAAGTGGCGTTCAGGCTTCGTAGCGCTAGTTGGTAAGCCGAATGTCGGCAAAAGCACGCTGCTCAATGCGTTGTTAGGCGAAAAGGTGGCAATCGTCTCACCCCGCCCCCAAACCACCCGCGTGCCAGTGCGCGGCATCCTCTCGCGCCCCGGCGAGCAGATCATCTTTATTGACACGCCCGGCATTCACGAGCCAGATCACCGGTTGGGCAAGCTCATGGTCGAATTGGCCGAGCGCACGCTGCCCAATGCCGACGTAATCTGCTTTATGGTCGATATTAGCCAGCCGCCGAGCAAGCTCGACCGCATGATTGCCCAGCAGGTGCAGCGCGCGCGTGGGCATAAGTTGCTGGTGCTTAACAAAGTCGATCAGAAACCGCGCCAACCCGGCGCTAATTACCTGCCCGCTTACCGTGAATTGGGTGAGTGGGAGATGGAGCTTGCGATCTCGGCCCGCCGCCGGCTAGGGTTGGCCGCCTTGCTAAGCGAGATTAGCGCGCGGTTGCCAGAAGGCCCGCCACTCTACCCGCTCGACCAGATTACCGACCAGAATGAGCAGCAGTTAGCTGCCGAATTTGTGCGCGAAAAGGCGCTCTTCTACTTGCAACAAGAGGTGCCGCACGCGATTGCGATTGAGGTAGAAGAGTGGATCGAGAAAGAAACCGCTACCTACATCCGCATGACCATTAATGTCGAGAAAGAGAGCCAAAAGGGCATCCTGATCGGCGCCGGTGGTGGTATGCTGAAGAAGATAGGCAGCGCTGCTCGCGCCTCGATTGAGCGGATGTTGGGCCGTCCGGTCTTTCTCGATCTGTGGGTCAAGGTGCGGCCCAATTGGCGCGACGATCCGGCGGCGCTAGGTTGGCTGGGCTACCGGGCGAAGAATTTTCTCTGACGCTATTGCCAAGCGAGTGGTTTGGGGTAAGTGGATGCACGATTATCTCCGTGGCTACCGAGAATGCTAGATCACCTGTTTTTGATAGCCATCTGTAGCCTTCTGCGTCTACGATGCAACTTTGCCGCCAGCAATTGCGTATGATCCGTTAGTATTGGCCAATGATTGCACTGCAAGGCACAAAGCAACAATGGCGTCTCACCGCTCGCCTGCTGCAACAACCCGGAACGTCATGGCTGAGGTGACGGAAATCCTCTGCCCAATCTGCCACAAGCCAAACTTGCGGCGGGCACGGTTTTGCCAGCACTGCGGCCATGATGTCGTGCTCAATAATGATCAGCCTACTGATCATCGCCGCTACCTGATCACCCGGATTATCAAGCGCGGCGGGCAGGGTGCGGTCTACGAAGGCATTGACCAAGACGGCAACGTCTATGCGATTAAAGAGATGCTCGACCGGTTTGCTGATCCGAACGAGCGGGCCGAGGCGGTCGCGCGGTTTAATGCCGAGGCGGAGCTGTTGCAGCAACTGCGCCACCCGCGCATTCCTCGCGTCTACAGTCACTTTACCGATGAGGGCCGCCACTATTTAACGATGGATTTTATTCGCGGCGAAGATCTCGAGCAGATTATCGAGCGCGAAGGCCGGATTGATGAGCAGCGCGTGTTGCGTTGGGCTGACGAAATCTGTGACGTGCTGAGCTATCTGCATGGCAAAGGGCTGATCTACCGCGATATGAAGCCCTCGAATGTGATGATCGAGCCGAGCGGCGATATTAAGCTGATCGACTTCGGCATTGCCAAGGTGTTCAAGCCCACCGAACGTGGCACGCAGATCGGCACGCCGGGCTATGCGCCACCTGAGCAATATCAGGGTTTGGCGACGCCGCAGTCGGATATTTATGCCTTAGCGGCGACGTTGCATCATCTGCTGACCGGACGTGACCCAACCAAGGAGATGCCTTTCTCGTTTCCGCCGGCGCGCGCGCTAGTGCCGGAAATCTCCGAGCGCACGAGCGCCGCGCTCGAAAAGGCGTTGCAAAAGGTGGCAAAAGATCGCTTTGCCACGATGGACGAGTTTCGCGCGGCATTGATCCCGCGTGCGCAGCCGCAACCGGCTCAAGTGCGAGTCGCTCCTGCGCCGGCGGCAGCGCCAGCGCGACCGGCAGCACCACCCTCGGCGGCAGTGCCGGTGGCCAAGCCAGCACCGTCACAACGGCCAGCGCCAGCCGTGCCAGCGCCGCCATCACCGGCGGCAGCGCCAGTAATTAAACCATCGCCATCGCGACAGGCGGCACGGCGCTCAATCGGCCAGATGATAGCGGCGCTCTTCTTGCTGGCATTAATTGCCTTGACCTTGTTTAGTGCCTATATGGTCGCGACTCGTCCGGCGTGGGCCGATCCCATACTCGCGCCAATTCTTGGCGGCAGTGGTCAGCCTGCGCCGCTGACCGGCCAACTGCAAACGATTGAGTACGAGCTTGAAGTGACCGTGCCAGAGGGATCTGACGAGCAAACGGTGCGCGAAGCGTTTCGGCAAGCGTATCGCGAACAAGTGCAACGTGAGCATGGCACTAGTTCCCAGATTAGCCCGAATATCCCGATTAGCTATATTGGCCAGCCAGAGCGAATCGGGCAGGAGAATGGGCAGGTAACATACCGGGCGCGGTTAACCGGGCGGGTGTGGGTAGTGGAACCATAAGGGGCGACGCATGCGTCGCCCCTATCTGTGTTACTCCACTAAGACTACTCTTCCAGCGTTGACACGTCACCTTCGGGCAGACCCAATGCGCGGGCCTTGAGCACGCGACGCATAATCTTGCCCGACCGAGTCTTGGGCAAGGAAGTCACGAAGGTGATCGAGTCGGGGCGCGCGATTGGGCCTAGCTCGTGGCCGACGTGAGCGCGCAGCTTCTCTTCCAGATCGTGGCTTGGCTCGAAGCCGGCGCGCAAAATGACAAAAGCGTGGATGGCATTGCCCTTCACCTCGTGCGGCAAACCAATCGCAGCAGCCTCGGCCACCGCCGGATGGCTGACCAGCGCGCTCTCGACCTCGGCGGTGCCGAGCCGGTAGCCTGACACCTTGATCACATCGTCGAGGCGGCCAATCACCCAGATGTAGCCATCTTTATCCTTGCGCGCGCTGTCGCCAGCAGCGTAGTACGGCGGCACCTTCTGCCAATAGCCTTCGACATAACGCTGCGGGTCGTAGAGAATGGTGCGCATCATGCCCGGCCATGGCGACTTGATCACCAGCAACCCATCCTCATCAGGAGCGCAGGGGGTGCCGTCCTCATGCACCACATCAACCTCGACGCCGAGGAAGGGGCGGGTAGCCGAACCGGGCTTGAGCGGCACCGCCGGGGTCGGCGTAATCATGAAGTGGCCGGTCTCAGTCTGCCACCACGTATCCATAATCGGGCAGCGTTTGTGGCCGATCTTCTCGTAGAACCACTTCCACGCTTCAGGGTTGATTGGCTCGCCGACCGAACCGAGCAAGCGCAGCGTGCTGAGGTCGTGGCGCGAGGGCCAGAGATCGCCGAAGCGCATCAGGCCGCGAATGGCTGTCGGCGCGGTGTAGAGAATGGTAATGCCGTGCTTGGCAACCATGCTCCACCAGCGATCGGGATAGGGATAATTGGGCGCGCCTTCGTACATAAACGAAGTAGCGCCATTGATCAGCGGCGCGTAGACAATAAACGAGTGGCCGGTGATCCAGCCCGGGTCGGCAGCGCACCAGTAGCGATCTTCGTCTTTGATGTCAAAGACGAATTTCAAGGTAGTGTAGGTGCCGACCATATAACCGCCATGAGTATGCACCACACCCTTGGGCTTGCCGGTAGTGCCCGAGGTGTAGAGGATAAACAGCATATCCTCGGCATCCATCTGTTCGGTGGGGCAATAGCCGTTGGCGATCGGCAGGCCGAGCAGATCGTGCATCCAGAAGTCACGGCCCTGCTCCATTGGCGCGCCGTGGTTGGTGTGGCGGAAGACAAGGCAGGTCTGCACCGTGGGAGTGCGGGCCAGCGCCTCGTTGACAATCTTCTTCAGCTCGACAATCTTGCCGCGCATATAACCGCCATCAGCGGTGATCAGCACCTTGCTCTTAGCGTCGGCCAGTCGGTCGGCGAGAGCCGCTTCTGAGAAGCCGCCGTAGACCACGCTATGCGCCGCGCCGATCTTGGCGCAAGCCAACATGCTAAACATCAGCTCTGGGATGCGGGGCATGTAAATGGTAACAATATCGCCCTTCTTGACCCCCATGCTCCTGAGCACATTGGCAATCCGCGAGACTTCATAGTTAAGCTGGTAATAGGAATAGGTGCGCTGGCTGCCGTCTTCGCCTTCCCAAATCAGAGCTAGCTTGTTCTTGCGCCATGTCTTCAGATGGCGGTCAATCGCGTTGTGAACGATATTCGTCTTGCCGCCGACAAACCACTTGTAGAACGGTTTGTTGCTATCGTCGATCACCTTCTCCCACGGCTGGAACCATTCCAGTTGGCTGGCCATATCGGCCCAAAACTCCTCGCGGTTGGCGATCGTCCACTGGTACAGTTCATCGTAGGAATTGAAGCCCTTGCTGCGCGCGTAGGCCATCACGTTCGATTGCTCAACCAATGCTGGATCGGGGTAATACAGTTCACTAGTGTCGGGCAGCGCCACATCGCGGGTCTCGGTCATGAGTCGAACCTCCTTGTTGCGTGTCTGCGCGGCAATTGATGAACACAGCGAATACTTCGATTATAGACGTCGCCGCGCTGCCATGTCAAACCAATGCTATGTGGATATTTTCACGATAGCGAAAAATTGTGAGCAGAGATTAAAGATCCGGTAAAGTTTTGCACAATCAACGCGCCAGCGCGCCCCGCAGCTAGTTGTTGTCAAGGCGCGCCGAGACGAGGCTATAGATCACCGCGCAGCATTTCGATCGCTTCCCGCACCATATCGACTGTGGCGTCATCTTCGATCGTGCTCAGATCGCCGATGTTATCGCCTTGATAAACGGCCCGGATCACGCGGCGCATGATCTTGCCCGATCGTGTCTTGGGCAGCATACTGACGAAATGCACCGCTTTCGGCGTGGCGATGGGGCCGATTCGCTCGCGCACCAGTTGCCGGATCTCGTTGGCGATGTCATCTTGCATCTGTGGCGTGATATGCTGCTTGAGCACGGCCACGACCAGCACATCCTCGCCCTTCAGCTCGTCGCGCACGCCGATTACGCTGGCTTCGGCAACTGCCGGGTGGGCCGAAACTACCTCCTCGATCTCGCGGGTGCCGAGGCGGTGGCCACTGACGTTGAGCACCTCATCGGCGCGACCCAGCATAAACAGGTAGCCGTCTTCGTCTTGGATGGCGTAGTCGCCAGTCATATAGAGCAGTTTGTCTTTGAAGTGGCCCCAGTAGCTCTTGATAAACCGCTCGTCATCGTTCCAGAGCGTGAGCAGTGTGCCGGGAGGCAGCGGGCCATGCTCGACGAGAAAGCCCTTCTCGCCGGGTGGCACTCGGTTGCCATCGGCATCCACGACCTCGAGGCGATGGCCGAAAGCTGGCTTGGTCGGCGAGCCGGGCTTAATGGGCAGCAACTCGACCCCAACCGGATTCGTCACCATCGGCCAGCCGCTCTCGGTCTGCCAGTAGTGATCGATCACCGGAACGCCGAGGGTATTGGTTGCCCACTCGTAGGTTGGCGCGTCAAGCGGTTCGCCGGCAGCGTACAAAATCTTGAGTGAGCTAATATCGGCATCGCGCATCCACTGCTCAGGAAATTTGCGCAGCGCGCGCAGCGCCGTCGGCGCGGTGAAGACGTGGGTCACGCCGTATTTCTCGATCACACGCCACCAAATACCGGGGTCAGGGTAATCGGGGCGGCCTTCATAAACCACGGTCGGCACCCCTTTGAGCAACGGTGCATAGACGATGTACGAGTGGCCGACCACCCAACCGATGTCGCTCGTGCTCCAGAAGACATCGCCATCGCCGCAGTTGTAAATAGTGCTCATGCTGGCGTAGAGCGCCACCATATAGCCGCCGGTATCACGCACCACGCCTTTAGGTTTGCCGGTAGTGCCGGAGGTGTAAAGGATATAGGATGGATCGGTGCTGGCCATGCGCGCCGGCTCGATATAGCGCTCGCCACGCTTTGCCAATTGCTCGTACCAATCGAGATCGCGCCCCTTCTTCAGCTCGACCGGAACGATGCCGCGATTGAGAACCAGCACATCGCGCACGCTATCCACATTGGCTTCATCAAGCGCCTTGTCTACGATTTCTTTAAGCGGCACAGGCTGACCCTTGCGCATCCCGGCGTCGGCGGTCACAATCAATACCGGCTCGGCATCGTCAATGCGCGAGGCGAGCGATGTCACCGAGAAGCCGCCAAAGACGACCGAATGGATAGCGCCAATGCGTACGCAGGCCAGCATAGCAAAGATCGCTTCGGGCACCATCGGCATATAGATGATCACCCGATCACCTTTGCGCACGCCAAGGTTGTGGAACAAGCCGGCCAAGCGGTTCACTTCGCGGTACAGCTCGAAGAAGGTGAGGGTGCGTGATTGCCCGGTTTCGGCGCTCTCCCAGATGATGGCTGCCTGCCCGCGCTTGCCGCCGAAAGCGTGACGATCCACGGCGTTGTAGCAGAGATTCGTCTCGCCACCGACAAACCAGCGGGTATAGGGAGGATTGCTATTATCGAGCACTTTATCCCACCGCTTATACCAGTGCAATTCGGAGGCGAATTCGGCCCAATATCCTTCGGGGTCTTCAATCGATCGACGATAGACGGCTTCGTAGCCCACAGCGATCCTCCTCTGCGAGTTGACGCATCCTATGCGAGGGAGACAAATGGTTGTCTTATTATACCATCGCCGAGTCACAAATCGAAAAGGGCCATAATTTTGCCCAGCTATATCACCAACACTGGAATCGGGCTGCGATCGAGCAAATCGCGCGTCACATCTTGCAACGACAGGCGCTGAAGCAGGCGCAACCAGCGTCCTGCCGGCACTGTGGTATCGAACTCGGTTTGATGGCTGCCAATCACCAGTAGATCGTAGTGTTGGCATTCGGCAAGCACGGTTTCTTCCACCAGACCCTGCACAATCTGTAAGCGCGTAGGCGATCCTTGCGCGTTGAGCGTTGCTGCCAACTGCTGCAAGCTACTGGTCGTCGGTTCGTCGCTCGGCGGCAACTCGGTGAACCCATCGAAATAGACCACTTCCTGCGATGTAACGTGCAAGACGGTCACTTCGGCTTGGAAGGCGCGCGCGAGCTGGCTGACCAGCGGCACGCAGCGCAGCGATCGCGCGCCACCGGCACTGGCAACTAGTATCCGGCGAATAGGGGTGATGCGGCCATACACCCGCAGAAACGGCGCCGGTAGCGAACCAAGGAGATCAAACTCGAGTTGACGCCTGCGCCAGCTCAGCGGAGTTGCGCGGGGCGCTAAGGCGGGTATGAGCAGGAGGTCGGGCCGGTCTGCCGCGATTGCAGTCAGGATCGCCGCCGCAAAGTTGTCGCCTTGGCGCCAGCGGCGCAACTGCACCGCCGGTTCCGGCTGAAGGTGGGTGATAGCGTCATCGAGCATTGCGGCTTCGCTTACCGGCGCGATTAAGGTGAGACGCTCCGCGAAGGCGGTAATGAGCGGTGCGGCAAAACTTAGCAGTTCGGCGCGTTGCAGGCTATTTCCGGCGTAGAGCGCAAGGTGCATAAGCGTACTCAGCAAATGTAAGGCAGGGAGTCACTTTTCGGCGCTTAGTCGCCATCTCCCTCTTCACCACCTCACCACCAACAACAGCAGGGGCACAATCAACATTACTCCCAAAAAACCAATCAGACGCGGCGTAGAACTGACAATATACTCTTGCAATTCAAGCAATACCCGCGCAAAAGGCCGGTAGAACAAGAGCAAGGCCAACAATGAGAAGAACGCGACGCAGAGCATCTCAACCAGCACGATCGTAAATGCGGCTGCGCCGCCAACGATCAGTGCGGCCACGAGCGTATCAATAAAGGTGGTAATATTCGCCCCCATAATGTAGGGAAGGGCATTCTCGCGCCGGATGATGCCGCGCACCGTCAGCGGCACCAGCATCGACAACGAGACCGACACCGAGAGGGTGAACGAGGTGATGGCGGCGCCAAGCAGAAACATCATCCATGGCCGGTAGAGCAATTGGCCAGCTTGGCCCAAGATGGCCTGCCCGCCGGGAATTTCGGGAATGGCGCGGTCAAGGAGACTAAACGCGCCAAGGAGGGCTAATGCCCCCACGATGAGCAATGACCATTCAGGCAAGATTCGGGCTACGACAGCAACAATTGGATCAACAACCAGATCGATCACCGAGCTGAGCGGGCTATCGGCGCTGGCCGAGATGATACCTACCAATTGTGAGCTGAGCAACCAGTACCCTAATGCAAGGGCCGGTAAATAGATAGCTGCCGTCGTCAGCAACGCCAGCACGCCGATCGACACGCTGGCTGCTCGCCGGTGGCCGCGCAGATGGTAGAGAAAGCCGACGAAGAGCACGATGAATGAGGCCCCTAGCCGCGAGCCGGTGATCATGGTAAAGGTTTGCAACCCGTCGATCGTGCCCGAAGCAAAGAACGCGACTGCCACTGCTGCAACCGGCGATCCGCTCAGAAAGACGTAGGCGAGCAGCCAGCCAAAGCCGAGGGCGCTTGCCGCTGAAGAAATGTCAAGCCATGCGATGAGCATCCGCCCGTAACCGGCAGCACCGCGCTTGAGCAATTCCAATGCCAGCACGAAGAGTAGCAGACCAGCGATGGCAAATGCTAAGCGTTGAGCAATGATGCGCCAATCTGTGCGTGTCGTTCTTGCCGGCATTGCTTCAGGCCCACCTGATTGTTCGATCGGTGTTGGCTCAGTAACGGCTGTGGCAACCGGTTGAGCAGGTTTGTGGGGTGGAGAAGGTTCCATCGAGCTTTCCTTTGCCGGCAAACCGTTGGCGTGGAAGAGGGTTGGTAATTTGGTATCATACCTGATAGCCACTCATTTGAGAAGAGGAAGATGCCATGAAATCAGGTAGCACAGTAGGCAGAATTGTGCAAATTAACATTAATCCCAACGGTGGCGTGCCAAAGCATCCGGTGCCCGCCGCCGAAATCACGATTGATGGCGTGCGCGGCGATCGGCAACGCGATCGTGAACACCACGGCGGGCCGCGGCGGGCTGTTTCGCTCTACTCTGCCGAACGAATCGCGGCTTTACAGGCGGAAGGCCACCCAATTGCGCCGGGCACTACCGGTGAAAATCTGACTATTAGCGGTCTCGATTGGGATCAACTAGCAATCGGCGACCGCTTGCTAATCGGCTCGTGGGTCGAACTTGAGATCACCGAATACACCACGCCGTGTAACACGATCGCCGGATCGTTTCAACGCGGCTGGTTTAGCCGGATCAGCCAGCGCCTTTACCCCGGCTGGAGCCGGCTCTACGCACGGGTGATCAGCGAGGGTGAGGTGCGCGTGGGTGATCCGGTTATTCATCTACGTGCCGGATGAAATGCGCCCGTGCGGGCGCACCGCAGTGTGTCGCTATGGACGCACGGCCAACACCGGAATGGGGCTGGCGCGGATGACCTTATCGGCGGTGCTGCCTACCATCATCCGTTGCCAGCCGCTCTGCCCGCGCGTAGCTAACGCAATCGCATCAACCTGCAATTCGCGGCTGAGCGTGAGCAACGCTCGCGCCGGTTGTTCGGCAGCGCCAACGGCAATATCGGCAGGCACGCCTTGCGCTTCGAGCCGGCCCGCCACCTCTTGCAAATACGCCTCGATCTGCTGTTTTTGTTCGGTATCGCTCGGTTCAGCACTGCGCCGGCGGCGCACCATCACTCGCGCCAGTATCAACCGCGCGTTATCGAGCGCTGCCAGTGCTTGCGCATGCGGCAGCACCTGTTCGGAACGCGCTGAGCCATCGAGTGGCACAAGAATGCGGCGCAGCGGTTGCGCTGCCCGCTGGGCCGGCTCACCCGGACGCATCAACCAGAGTGGGGTATGCGTGAGCCGTAGCAGAGACTCGGCCACACTGCCGAGCCAAAAGTGCTCGAACCCGCTCCACCCATGGGTGGTCATCACAATCAGGTTGGCTTGAATTGCTTGCGCGTGGTTGGCCAAGGTCTCGGCGACCGGCCCTTCGAGCCGGGTTGTCACCGTGTGGACTCCGCTCAATACCGGCGCAGCGGCAATCTGATCGAGATAAAACTGTTCGTGGTGGGCAGCTAGTGATTGCAACTCCGGATCGATAATCGGCAACGTCTCAATCACGATGGGTGTAAGCGAATTGGGATAATGCACATGCACGAGATGCACGGTTGCATGTAACGCGCGCGCCAATCGGGCAGCGGCAGCCAAGGCCTGCTCGCCAACCGGCGAGCCGTCAAGCGGAACGAGAATAGTGCGAAACATGGCGCGCCTCCTTTGCTAGTCTAGATACAACAGTTGCTGCGATTTTGTCGGCCATATCGCTCGCGCTCGCCATCGCAATCCGCTCAGTGGCGAAGCAATTTCCAGTGCTGGCGTGAAGCTTAAGTGCGCAGAAGCAACCTGCCAACTTTATCACTGGCGAAAATCGATCCGAATCAAACGCCATTGATCGTTTTCTTTCTGCAAGCGTGCCGAGAACGATTGTGATGCGCCATCGGTATAATTCAACTGGCCGGCGATCTCAGCCGTTGTTCCTTCTAAAGTACTGTTGATATTGAAACTATTGAAAGCGACGCCACTCACCTCGCGAAACAGCCGGCGGTTGGCAAACAGGCGCTCTAGATCATCACGCGAGACCACGCTCTGCGCTGAGTCGGCAAAAAGAGCAAGGGCAGCATCGGTATCGTTGCGCCGTCCGGCGTCCATAAATTGCCTGATCACTTGTTCTATTGCCTGCGTTTCACCCATCAACCCGGTAAAGACACGCCAGCCACCCAACCCAAATAATCCGCAACAGAGCACGATCGTCAGGATGAGGATCACAACACCAATCAGCACCCAACGCACCCAGCCGGTCGCTTGCGGTTGGGTTGGAGATGGGTAGACAGCCATGGCAAACTCCTGCATGCGCGAGACGGTTAGTTGTATGATAGCAAACAGATTGCCATCGTCTAGAGCATAGTCAAGGATTGTTGGGCAGCAATTGCGCAACTTGTCGCACGCGACCCATTCTGCGTTGCGCGATTGCCCGCTTGCGTTTACAATCGATAGCGCAGCCGGATCTTAGCAATGTCACGGGAGGCGTATGCGCATTGTAGCGATGATTATGGCAGGCGGCGAAGGTACTCGCCTTAGTGTGCTCTCAGAGAAGCGCGCTAAGCCATCGGTGCCTTTCGCCGGTAAGTTTCGCATTATCGATTTTACCCTCTCGAATTGCGTCAATTCCGGCATTTTCGATGTGGCGGTATTGACGCAATACCGGCCCCATTCGCTCAATGAACATATCGGGATTGGCAAACCGTGGGATCTTGACCGGGCGCGGGGCGGGGTGCGCTTGCTGCAACCGTACCAAGGCCGGCGCGATGAGTCGTGGTACCGCGGCACCGCCGATGCGATCTACCAGAATCTGAACTATATTCAAGAGCGCCGCGCCGATCTGGTGCTCATCCTTTCCGGCGATCATATCTACAAGATGAATTACAACGACATCATCGATACCCACCTGCGCAAGCGCGCCGATCTGACGGTGGCGGTGATGGAGGTGCCAATCGAGGAGACCGATCGCTTTGGGATTATGACCACCGATGAGAACGACCGGGTGATCGAGTTTACCGAAAAGCCCAAGGCGCGCGATAAGGGCAATCTGGCCTCGATGGGCATTTACGTCTTTAACGCCGATATCTTAATCCGGCGCTTGTCTGAAGGCGGCCCAGAAAAGCCGCGCATTGATTTCGGCAAGGATGTTATTCCGGCGATGGTGGCCGAGGATCGGGTCTTTGCCCATCGCTTCAAGGGCTATTGGGTTGATGTAGGCACCATCCAGTCGTATTGGGAGACGAGCATGCAATTGCTCGATCCTTCACTCGATTTCGATCTGTTCGATCCGAATTGGCTCATCCGCACGCGCAGCGAAGAGCGCCCGCCGGCCAAGATCGGGCCGCAAGCGCGAGTAACCCAGTCAATCATCTGCAACGGCTGTACCATTCGCGGCACGGTGGTACATTCGGTGTTGTCGCCGGGGGTGTATGTGTCGCCGGGGGCGATTGTACGCGATAGTGTGGTGATGAACGACACGTGGATCGGCCCCGGCGCGGTGCTCGATCGGGTAATTGTGGACAAGAAGGTGGTGGTTGGCGCCGGTGCGCGGCTCGGTTTCGGCGATGATTTGACGGTGCCTAACCGTAAGCAGCCTGATAAGATCAATAGCGGCATCACAGTGGTCGGTAAAGCTGCGCATATCCCCGCCGGTATTACGGTTGGGCGTAACGTGGTGATCAATGCCGATCGCGACGCCGAAGATTTTCCGGCTGGCGATGTGCCCTCTGGCGAGACGATTTGATGTGCTGCTACAGTGCGTTGTGCCCATTTCGCGGGCGCAGCGCGCTATGCCCATACAGGAGTTGTTATGCTGCGGACGTTGGTGATGGTTTTGGCCGGCGGTGACTCACCGGCGTTGAGCGTGCTGACCGCTGAACGGACTGAGGCTGCGGTGCCGTTTGGCGGTAAATATCGCATTATTGATTTCGCGCTCTCGAATTGCGTCAATTCAGGTTTGTATAACGTGGCAGTGCTGACTCAATACCGTCCGCGCTCGTTGCATGCCCATCTCGGCGTTGGCCGCCCGTGGGATCTCGACCGCGCGCAGGGCGGTTTGCGCTTGCTCCATCCTTCGCCGACGCCTGATGGTGGTGGTTGGCAGCGCGGTACTGCCGATGCCGTGCGCTACAATCTCGATTTTGTCGAGGATCAACCGGCTGATGCAGTGTTGTTGCTGGCCGGCGACCATATCTATAAGATGGACTACCGCCCGCTGCTTGAATTGCACGAAGAACGGCATGCCGATCTGACCATGGCGGTGCGCAGCGTCAGCCCGCACGATGCTCATCGCTACGGGATCGTGTCGGTTGGCAACGATGGCCGGATTGATCGATTTGTGGAAAAACCGCGCCGGGCCGATTCGAACCTTGCTTCGATGGGGATTTACGTCTTCCGCAAGCAATATCTGATCGATCTGCTACGCTCTACCGATGCGGTTGATTTTGGCCGCCATTTGTTGCCCAAGATTGTTACGAGCGCTCGCGCCTTTGCTTACAATTTTCAAGGCTATTGGGCCGATGTCGGCACAGTGCAGGCCTATTACGAAGCCAATCTGGCCTTGCTGGCCGAGACGCCGGCCCTCGATCTGTACGATCCCGAATGGGTCATCCACACCGTTAGTTCTGACCGTCCGGGGGCCGAGATCGGTGGGCAGGCGCGGGTCGAGAATAGCTTGCTTAGCGATGGCTGCCGGGTCTATGGCACGGTGATTGGGTCGGTGCTGTCGCCGGGGGTGGTAGTGGCGTCGGGAGCGGTAGTGCGCGACTCGGTGGTGCTTGGCGATGCGGTGATCGAGGCCGGCGCTATGCTTGACCGTTGCATCATCGACGAAGGGGTGCGGATCGGCGAGGGAGCGCGGGTTGGCGATGGCGATGACAATACGCCTAACGCTGAAGCGCCGGAGCGACTGAATACTGGCCTGACCATTGTGGGCTTGAAAGCGCAGATTCCTGCCGGTGTACGGATTGGGCGCAATGTGGCGATCCGCCCGCGCACCCAGCCGGCGGCATTTCCCGCCGATGGTTGTGTGCCGAGCGGGGCAACAATTTAGGCTCGTCAAACGCCATGGTGGAAAGGGATCAGGCAACAACCACTCGTCATTCAGAGCAAGAGCAAAGCGAATGTAGTTCTGCCATGCCTGCGCTTTGGCGCTCATGCACTATCTCTTTATGCCGTCACTTGCCGACATCACTATCGATCCATCCATCCGCACGCGACTACAACAAGGCCATCCGTGGGTCTACCGTAACCATCTGATCGGTGCGGAACGGTTACCTTCCGGGCAGTGGGTGCGCGCTCGCTGTGGCGGGTTGACCGTCTACGGCTTGTATGATGCGCACAGCCCAATTGGATTGCGTATCTTCAGCCGGAATGGCCCGCCCGACCAAGCATGGTTTCGCGACCGCGTGTGGGAGGCGTGGGAATTGCGCGCGCCGCTACGCGCCAGCGGTCAGACGACGGCATATCGCTGGGTCTATGGCGAGGGCGACGGGCTACCGGGAATCGTCGTCGATCGCTACGGCGATTATGCGGTGATCCAAACCTATGCCGAGAGTGTGCAGACCTTGGCACCGGTGATCGCCAGCGCGCTGCGCGCCGCTGATCCTGATCTGCGCGGCGTGGTGCAGCGCCCGCGCCTCAATGACGATGATGAAGGCGAAGCGCAGCCGGTGTTATTGTGGGGGGAATGGCCGCCGCGCGATCTGGTGGTGCAAGAGAATGGCCTCTTGTTTCACGTTGATATGCTCTATGGCCAAAAGACCGGTCTCTTCCTCGATCAGCGCGATAACCGGCGCATGGTTGAGACACTGGTAGCTGGGGCAAGTGTGCTCAACTGCTTTGCTTACACGGGTGGTTTCTCGCTCTATGCGTTGCGTGGTGATGCCGCCGAGGTGGTGAGTTGCGACGTCGGGCGTGGTTTGGCGGAAGCGACGGCAGCGAATATTGCCCTCAACCGGCTGCCAGCGGAACGCCACCGTTTCGAGACGGAAGATTGTTTTGCATTGCTTGATCGCTATGCCAAAGCTGGACGCACCTTCGATGTGGTCATTCTTGATCCGCCGAGCTTTGCCCGCGCGCGGGCCAGCCAGCACGCCGCGCAACGAGCTTACGCGCGCCTCAATGCCCTTGGCTTGCGCTGTGTCGCTCCCGGTGGGCTGCTAATCACTGCGAGTTGCACTGCCCAGATCGGGCCAGAGCAGTTTCGCGCATTGCTTGGCGAAGCAGCCGCGCAAGCTCACCGTCGCCTACAAATCATTCACGAAGCCGGCCACCCCCTCGACCATCCCGTTCCGGCTGGCTTTCCCGAAGGGCGCTATCTGAAATTTATCATTGCTCGCGTGCAGCTCTTGGTTTAACGTGCCGTTCGCTCAAGTTCGGCTATGCTATAATTTCGACCATGCACATACTGCAAATCTCGTGGGAATACCCTCCTCATATTGTAGGCGGTTTGGGTCGGCATGTCGCCGATTTAGTGCCGGCGCTCACCGATCACGAGGTACACGTTACTGTGATCACCCCGCAGTTGCGCGGTGGTGAGCCATTTGAGCGCCTGCATAACCTTACCATTTGCCGGGTTGCGATCTCGCCGTTCGACACCGATGACTTTCCCGGTTTTGTGCATCACGCCGGACGCCATCTCGAACATGCCGCTCATGCGCTCTTCCCCGGCGGGAGGCCCGATCTTATTCACGTTCATGACTGGCTGACTGCCGAGGCCGGTATTGCGCTCAAGCATCACTGGCGGGTGCCGCTAATTGCAACGATCCATGCCACCGAGCGCGGGCGAGGTCGAGGCGATATTAATGGCCATCGTTCGCAACAGATTAATGATCTCGAGTGGCGGCTTACGTATGAGGCTTGGCGGGTAATTGTCTGTTCGCACTTTATGGCTCGCCAAGTTCGTGATTACTTTACTACGCCCCCCGATAAGATCGATGTTATTTCAAATGGCGTCCATATCCCGCCGCAACCCTTCGCCACCCCGGCTGATTGGGTTGCCTTCCGTCGCCGCTTTGCCGCCGACAACGAATCGCTCGTGATTTTTGTCGGGCGGTTGGTGTACGAGAAGGGCGTCCATATTCTGCTAGAGGCGTGGCAGCGGGTGTTGGCGGAAATGCCGGCGCGATTGGTGATAGCCGGCACCGGCAGCCTGCTTGACGAATTGAAAGGTCGGGCGGCCGAGATGGGAATACCGGTCGAATTCCTCGGCTTTATCAGTGATGAAGATCGCAATCGTTTGTACGCTGTTGGCGATCTGGCCGTCTTTCCATCGCTCTACGAACCGTTTGGAATTGTGGCGTTAGAGGCCTTTGCCGCCGGCTGCCCGGTGATTGTGTCAGATGCTGGCGGGCTGGCCGAGGTGGTGCAACATGAGCTGAATGGGCTGGTGGTGCCGGCAGGCGATGCGGTAGCATTGGCTAATGCACTGTTGGCTAGCCTGCATGCCCCTGCCGAATCGCGCCTGCGCGCCGCCCGTGGCGCGGCGCTAGCCCGCGCTTACTACACGTGGAACCGGATTGCCGGCGAGGTTAAAGCGGTGTACGATCGAGTGTGGACGGAGTGGAAGGCCGGCGCATGGGGAAAGGAAATTATGCGCCGCGCATGAGAGAACGCAATAGCGTCGAGCAATTGGTGGACGCTTATTTGAAACCCTTGAATGGTGGGGAGTGAGTATGCCCGGAAATAGCTTTGGGCACGTCTTTCGGTTGACAACATGGGGCGAGTCGCATGGCCCGGCTGTCGGTTGCACAGTTGATGGCTGCCCAGCCGGTTTGCCGCTTGATGTAGCTGATATTCAACGCGAACTTGACCGTCGCCGGGTTGGCCAGAGCCGGGTCAGTTCGCAGCGGCGCGAAGCCGATGAGGTGCAGATTCTCTCCGGCGTCTTTGAAGGGCGCACAACCGGTACGCCAATTACAATGGTGGTCTACAATACCGACGCCAAATCGCACCACTACGACAACATCAAAGACAGCTACCGGCCCGGCCACGCCGATTACACGTGGGATGTGAAATATGGTTTTCGCGATTGGCGCGGCGGTGGCCGTTCGTCAGCCCGCGAGACGATCGGGCGAGTGGCCGGTGGCGCGATTGCGCGTAAGCTGTTGGCAACTGTGGGTGTGAAGATTGTGGGATATACCCTGCAATTGGCCGATCTGCGCGCCGAGGTCTTTGACGAGGAGGAGATCGAACGCAATATCATGCGCTGCCCCGACGCGCGCGTCGCGGCGTTGATGGTAGAGCGCGTCGATCAGGCGCGCCGCGAACTCGACTCGCTCGGCGGAATTGTTGAAGTGCGGGCGCGGGGAGTGCCTCCCGGCCTCGGCGAGCCGGTCTTTGATAAACTGCAAGCCGACATCGGCAAGGCGATGTTCTCGATTCCAGCAATCAAGGGGGTCGAAATCGGCGAGGGGTTTGGCGTCGCCATGCTGCGCGGATCGCAGAATAACGATCCGTTTATCCGCCGTGATGATGGCACGATCGGCACGGCCTCGAACCATCATGGCGGCATTCTAGGCGGGATTTCGACCGGCGAGGAGATTGTAGTGCGGCTGGCGGCAAAACCGCCCGCCAGTATTGCTCGCCCGCAGCAGACGGTTGATCGCGAGGGTAATCCGGTGACGATTGAGGTGCATGGTCGCCACGATCCAACGGTGTTGCCGCGGTTGGTGCCGGTGGCCGAGGCGATGCTGGCGTTAGTGCTGGCCGATCATTTGCTGCGCCAGCGCCTTGCGCGCGTGGCGTGGCCGGAGCATAGCGATGGTTGAACGTGAGCCAACCAATTCGCCAACCCGTTGGTTGCCGGCACTGGCTGGGTTAGCCGGGCTGAGTTGGGCATTGGCAATCGGGATGGTTATCGGTGTCGATCTGGCGCGGGGGCCAAATTTGCTCTCGCCCTTGCACTTGATCTTTCATGCGGTGGCGCTGATCACCGGCATCATTACCTTTTGGCCGTTAGAAAGGTGGCTCGGCCTCCCCGGCCTGACCGTCGAAGGCACACTGGGCGGCTGGTTACTGCTCACAACCATCGCGATTGTGCCGGCGCCAACCGGTACTCTGCTTGATCCGCCCGATACGCCGGTCTATGCGCTGATGTTGTTTGCCGTGTTTCTCAGCGTAGCCGCGATCGTCAGGCCGGTGATAGCCGTGCTCAGCCGGCGCTGGCTAGCCCTGAAGGCGTGGGCGCACGACAATCGGCGCGTGCGGCGCGAGTCGTACGAAGTGGGCATCTTTGTGGCCGCAGCATTGGCGCTGGCGGCGCTCCGCGCGCTTGACCCGATCAAGCTGGTCGCGTTGGCGGTGATTGTGGTGTTGGTTGAAATTATCTTGTTATCACTGATCGGCGTAGACACCGCCGAAAGGGCATAACGCTGCTGTGCCCTCCGACAATGAGGAAAACAATGATCCGCATTGCCATTATTGGTCTTGGTTTGATCGGCGCATCGCTCGGCATGGCGCTGCGCAACGCCGATCCGAAAGAATCGCCGCTTGGCCCGGTTGAGGTGATCGGATTTGATCGCGATCCGCGCGTCATCCGCGAGGCGCGCGGGCGATTGGCAATTGACCGTGAGGCGCGCGCGTTGGCCGAAGCGGTGCGTGAGGCGCAAATTGTGGTGGTGGCAACGCCGGTGCGCGCAATGCAAGAGGTGTTTCGCGAATTGGCTGCACTCCTGCCCGCTGGGGTGGTAGTCACCGATGTCGCCAGCACCAAAGCGCAGGTCTGCCGTTGGGCCGCCGAACTACTACCACCCACAGTCAGCTTTGTCGGTGGCCACCCCATGGCCGGGCGCGAGAAGTCGGGGCCAGCCGCCGCCGATCCCAATCTCTTTCGCGAGGCGATCTATTGCTTGACTGCGGCTAATGATACTGCGCCACCGGCTATCGAAGCGATTGAGGCGCTCGTGCGCGCGGTTGGCGCAAAACCCTACTATATCGATCCCGAAGAGCACGATGCCTATGTGGCTGGCATCTCGCACCTGCCGCTTCTGCTCTCGGTTGGGTTGGTGACAGCCACCGGCAGTAGCCCGGCGTGGAAGGAGATGGCTCCGCTGGCTGCCACCGGCTTCCGTGATGTCTCGCGCCTCGCTTCAGGCAACCCGCAGATGCAGCGCGACATCTTGCTCACGAACCCGCACGGCCTCACCCGCTGGATCGACGAACTAATCCGCTTCCTCGTCACGGCCCGCGATCAGATCAATGCCGGCGATGCCACTGCTATCGAACAGATGTTACAACAGGCCAAGGCCACGCGCGACGCATGGCTAGACAGCAAGCCACACCTGCGCCCCGGCGAAGCTGACTTTGCCGCCATGCCTACCGTGGAACGGCCCAGCCTACTGGGCTTCCGCTTGCCGAAGCGGGAGAAGTGAGCAACTATCTCGCATGACTCGCAAGCTACACTGAGTTGGCATAGATGTTTTGCGCAAGGGGTTTGGCTGTTATCGGGCGACTCCATACTTATTTCTGCCGCATCTGCTTCCATTATGCCGGAAGCAGATGCGGCTAGCTTGTCGCATGAGTAACACCATTCAGCCTGTATTAGCGAGTCACTAACGGTACGTATAGGAAGCTGTCTGATGAACCCCAAAATCCGCTATAGAGAGTATAACCACCACCGCTAACTACGCCTGCCTCGACTTGCCCGATCGTGCCGCCCAACGTATAGCTGCCGCCAGAACTGACGGTAGCGCCACCACCATCAATCGTATACCACGCGATGCTATACCCGCTCTGCGCAGAGACGATACCGATGAACAAACCAATCAACATCACCATCAAGCCGAGTTGTATCCATCGCTTCATCGCTTATCCTCTACAACAGGATTGGGGAGAGAAGGCAACGCCGTATCTAGCGTTTGATTACTGCGCCGTGTTGATGGCAACCCATACGCTTCCGGTGCAAGATAAAAACCGCGTTCATTGGCTGGCTTGACCACTTCCGTGACTGCTGGATGGGCACGCAGGTAAGGATCGTTGCGGGTGGCGGTCACTTCCCATGAAACTTGTGCGCCAGCTACGCCGCCGGCGATGTGGAACTGATTACCCGAGATCGGCTGGGCCACATGCAAATGAGGCATCGCTGCGCCGATCGGGGTGAGTTGGTAAAGAAATGGCTCCGCATTGATAGCAGCAAAATATTCAGGGAGCGTAACAATTGCAGTGCCGGCGGAATTGAGAGTGACAATGCCATTATACACATTCTGAATGACGGGGCCTTCTTGGGCAAAGTGGTAGAGGTACTTGTTTGCCGGATCGAGCGGATGGTCAATGACAAACGTCTTCACGCCAGTGGCCTGTAAATTGCCGATGACCCGCACTCCTTGGCCGCCCTCGAAATAGCCGGCATAGCCATTTGGACTCACAACCTCGCCGCGCACACCGTAGGTTGTGCCGCTGTTAGCAGTCGCTCGCCCCCACACGCCCGTACCTTGAGTAAAAGGACTTGTCCCCAACACCCCTATTGAAAAGCCCGCAGTGTTCGAAATAACTTGCCCGTAGACACCAACCCCATACGCCGATGTGCCTTGGACCCCGACTCCGCCGCCTGCATGTTCACCCCAAACCCCGATCCCTGCCGCATTGCTATTATTACGATTAGTGCCGCGCACACCAATAGTTGTTTGGATTACATTTGTTTGAGCTGCTTCACCAAACACACCAGTAGCGTTTGCGCTAGACGACCGAGTCACTCCATACACCCCAACCGCTGGGCCGGTGCTGGCCCAAGCTTCGCCGGTCACACCGCTGCCGTTGCTACTGGCAGTGAGACCAAACACGCCTACAGCTTCACCGCTGCTAGCGCTCGCAAACCCGGCCACACCACGTCCGCTAGTGCTATCACTACGTCCATAGATGCCATACGAAAGACCACTGTTGATCGTATTCTGCGCGAATAAACTGCTAGCATCACTCACATCACCCACTACCTGCGCTCCCGGTCGTAAACTGAGCGCATACGGGGTTGCCGTCAAGGCTTGTCGTGGGGTTAGGGTAGTGTACGAACCACTGCCGGCTGGACAGCGCACAGCGATTTCAAGCCAGCGGGACTGTCCAGTAAAGGCATTGCTACCGAAATCAAGCGCCGGAATGGTGAACAATCCGCTGGCGACGTTTACGCCATTTACCGATGTTGTTCCTACTGAAGTTCCGCCGCTTGCACTATCCCACAGCGCAAACTGCATGTCACATACACCGTTCACTGGCGTTCCATCTTTGATAAGTCGCCCTTGATACGTGAATGACGTTCCCACATTTGCTGCCAGCGTCGCATTACCGGGAGCGCCCGGTTCAGCCTGCGCGATCGTTGCTAGCAATGAAATGATGAGACCGATGATAATAATATTCGACCACTGCCGTTGCATATCTGCTTGCCTCCACATAAACATCCTTTCTTTACGTGCTCGTCAAACCAATAGGGAAAGCGACTCACCGTAACTTGCGCCCAACGCATCACATGGGGAAAGGGCAAATTGGCCTGCGCCATCTCAAGCTAGATAGCCGAGGCAGAGCGATTGTGGGTCATTAAGATGCTCATGGAAAGCAAGCTCCAGATATGCCACCTTTGCATAGAGTAGTAATCTCGTGGGCAAAGCGCAAGAGCGCCATTAGTCCTAATTTGACAACCGCGCCATCATTTCGTATAATAGCAGGGCGTTGAGCGCCCAGGTGGCGGAATTGGCAGACGCGCTAGGTTGAGGGCCTAGTGAGCTAACCACGCTCGTAAGGGTTCAAGTCCCTTCCTGGGCACCATACGTCGGGGGCGATTAGCTCAGCGGTAGAGCACCTCGCTTACACCGAGGGTGTCGGCGGTTCGAACCCGTCATCGCCCACCATTTTAGGCAGGTGGCGCGCCAAGATAGCTCAGTTGGTAGAGCATCGCACTGAAAATGCGAGGGTCGCCGGTTCAAGTCCGGCTCTTGGCACCACAATACGTAACACCCGCACTGCACGGCAGGGCGGGTGTTGTGGTTTATAGCGAGTTCGGCTGTTTGTAGTCGCCTCAACCTTGACAAACAAGCGGGGCGCGAGGCAGTCATACTGTCGCGCGCCTCAGTACGTGCTGGCAGGAGGCGCCACGGGGTACCGTGTGCAACGGCGAGATTTAAGTCATACTGCCGAACTCTATAACACGTGCTGGCGGGAGTGCGCTGCGCCCCACCCCCGCCCTCCCCTAACGGCGGGGGAGAGGGCTGCTTCCGTCAACCCTCTCGCACTAGCCCACCTTAAGCGCGGAATGCCCATCTTCCCCCTGACCCCCTTGTGGGATCAGGGGCTGAGAGGGAACAGCGCGCGATTTGTCATCACCTGCCTTAAGCATGGGATGCCTACCATCCCCCTTTGGGAATGAAGGAAACAGCGCGTCCTCACACGGTAAACCTGCTGGCTGCTCCAGAAAGCCTATCGAGTTTTTGGCGTCTTGTGATGACCTCCCACTCTACTCGTTGTATGCGAACGCTTTGTCGTTATATTGCAGTCGCAACTAGATATTGTGCCGTTTTCCACACATCTCCACAAAATGTGGATAGAGGTTGTTATCGCTGGGTTAATCGATAATGAAGGACGGTTACATGTACCACTCTCTCCTCTTACCTGCCACTGGAGATGTTTTGGGCAGCAGAATGCCTTTCCTCCCCTTCTCCCCTTACGGGAGAAGGGGAGGAAATCGCCTATCATCCCCGTGCCAGCGCCGGAATGATGAAGATGTCGGCCACCATCGCCACAATGCTCAGGCCGTGCAACCACACCGCTGCCCAAACGTTGCGTGTGCGTAGCACGAGATAGCCGCCGATCACGCCGATTGGCAGCGCCATGCCAACCATCAGCCAGCGCTCAAACATTGGCACCGGCGCGACAAAGAGATGGTTGAGAGCGTAGAGCAGGGTGGTGATCGCGACCGTTAGGTGTGAATTGAGACCAGCGTCGCGCAAGCCGAGCAGCAATATACCACGCCAAAGCAGCTCTTCGGCCAGCACCAGCACCGGAAAGAGGTAGAGCAACCCCATCCCGACCAGAATCGTCTCCATCGCCTCCATTGGCGCGCCGCCGCTCCGGTAGTAGAAGAAGGTATTGACCCAGTCGAGTAGCATAAGTGCCACGCCGATCCCACCGCCCCAAATCGTTGCGGCGCGCAGGTTGGCGCGGGTAACGCCGAGCGAGGTCCATCCACCGGCAGCGCGCCCTAGCCAAATCGCTACTCCCAGCCCACCCAACACATAAAGGAACAGGGCCGGCCATTCGGTAAAACCGCTCAGCCCACCGATCAAGCCTAAGACCCAGACCGCTGCTACCAGTCCGAATCCCCAGCGCAAGCGCGGATCGCGCAACAAGGCTCCTGATGACGATGGCGTCAATGCTGGCGCGCGCATACATCCCTCCTTATAGGCTAAAGCAACCTTTCCATCCATTGTGGCATTGCGAGGGCGCGATAGGGCGTAGCGCCGCTACATCCTCGTGTTATCCATATCTTGCGCGTTGTGTTAACCTCTCGCCATTGTACGCCATCGACATGAGATTGCGGCAAAACATCGCGCAACCAAGGTTGCAGTCCACTTACCACGTTGCATAAGCCGGCTAGCTATGCTACACTATTGGCGCCGAATGGCCCGGTAGCTCAATGGATAGAGCAACGGTCTTCGGAACCGTTGGTTGGGGGTTCGAGTCCCTCCCGGGTCGCCAGCTCGCCCGGCGCGGCTGCGTCGGGCGAATCTTTATCAGAACGACACCGCGGCACAAGGAGGTGTGCGATGCCGTTTTACCAGCGTCTCGGTCAAGTTCCCCATAAGCGCCATACCCAGTTTCGCAAGCCCGATGGCAAGCTCTACCGTGAAGAAGTGATGGGTCTTGAAGGCTTTCACGGCATTCAATCCATCCTTTACCACCACTTTTTGCCGCCACGGGTGCTGCGCGCCGAACTCGTTGGTTCCGCCAAGCCGGAATACGTCGAGTTTGGCCCGATCCGCCACCGCGCCTTTGCTACGGCCAATGTGCCGGCTGGCGGCGATGCAGTGAGCGCGCGCATTACCTTACTGGGCAACAGCGATGTGACGATTGGCGTCAGCCGGCCCACCGAGAGCATGGCTGGCTTTTACCGCAACGGGCAGGCGTATGAGGTGTGGTTTGTCCACGAAGGCAGCGGCGATCTGCTCTCGCAGTTTGGCCGGCTCCCCTTCAGCGCCGGTGATTACGTGGTCATTCCCTTTGGCGTCACGTGGCAGATGCGGCTCGATGGCCCGGCTCGCTTTTTGGTGATTGAAGCCGCCAGCCAGATCGCGCCCCCGAAACGCTACCGCAACCAGTTTGGCCAGTTGCTCGAGCACGCGCCCTATTGCGAGCGGGATATTCGCGGCCCCAGCGAGCTGCTCACTTTCACCGATACCGGCGAGTTCGAGGTGTTGGTAAAGGTGCGTGACCAACTCACTCGTCACGTCCTCGACCACCACCCCTTCGATGTAGTAGGCTGGGATGGCTACCTCTACCCGTGGGCCTTCTCGATCCACGATTTCGAGCCAATTACCGGCCGCATCCATCAGCCACCGCCGGTGCATCAGACCTTTGAGGGGCACAACTTTGTGATCTGCTCGTTTGTGCCACGCCTGTTTGATTATCACCCCGAAGCGATTCCGGCGCCGTACAACCACTCCAACGTCAATTCCGACGAGGTGATCTACTACTGCGACGGTAACTTTATGTCGCGCCGCGGGATCGAGCGCTGCGACATCACCCTCCACCCTGCCGGGTTGCCGCATGGCCCGCAACCGGGCAGCACCGAGGCTAGCATTGGCGTCAAAGAAACCCGCGAGCTGGCAGTCATGATCGATACCTTCCATCCGTTGCACTTGACTACCGCCGCGCTTGAGCTGGAAAAAGCGGGGTATATGGCCTCGTGGAGCGTAGGTGGCCCAGAGGGGTAGGTGCGACCTTCCATCCTACTTCCCCACTGTCCTTGCGCGGGGGCGCAGCCCCCGCAGCAATCCCCTACTCCAGCAGGAGGAGCCGCTGGCAGAGGGGAATGCCCCCACTGTCATTGCGCGGGTGCCGAAAGCACCCGCAGCAATCCCATACTCCAGCGAGATGGGTGCCTACCCGAACCGTCCTGCTGGCGCAATAGGCGGCGCTTGCTTCGCCGCCAATGGTGGCGCGCAATGGACAACGGGGCGCTCGTGCAGGTGCCGTCCTCACTGTCATTGCGCGGGTGCCAAAGGCACCCGCAGCAATCTCCCGCTCTTGCGAGAGGAGCCGTTGGTGGAGGGGGATGCCCCACTGTCCTTGCGCAGGTGCCGAACCAAGTGGCAGCGCTACGCAGCATGAAAAGCCCGCCGGCAGGGGGATGACCCCGCTGTCATTGCGCGGGTGCCGAAGGCACCCGAAGCAATCTCCTACTTCAGCGGAAGAAGTAGCACGTAGAGAGAACATTCCTGTACTTATGAAGATTGCGATGCACACTGACCTGACATAGGGATAGCGGTGGTAAAATATTATCAACCCTCGTTAGCAATCAACTGAAACGCTCGCATAAAGAACCTTATGCCACTCCAAAGCTTTGTTTCCATTGCACCTAACAGCGATTTTCCGCTCGAAAATTTGCCCTACGGCGTCTTTCGCCCGCGTAGCGGCGGTCTGGCCCGCGTAGGTGTTGCCATCGGTGATTATGTACTCGATCTAGCAGTCATTGACGAGGCCGGCTTGCTGGCGGCAACACCAGTTGGCGGGCAAGGCCTCTTCGCCCGCGATGCGCTCAATGCCTTCATGGCGGCTGGGCCAGTGGCATGGCAGGCAGTTCGCGCTACGCTCCAACGCT
>JANWYE010000210.1 GCA_025057175.1 Chloroflexus sp.
GTCAGGCCACACTGGCAGCGCAAAGCTATCGCGACGAGTTGTATCTGGCGCTGCAACTGGCATTGCGCGATGCGATTACGACCCGATCACTGGCTGATCTGACGGCTCAGCGAGCAACGATTGGCAACGAGATCCTTGCCAATGTAACGCCGGCTGCCGAGCGATTAGGTCTGAAACTCTCGATGGTTGAGCTGCGCGACATTGTGCTACCCGCCGATCTTCGCCGCGCCTTCGCGCAAGTAGCTATCGCTCGCCAAGAGGGCTTGGCTGCGCTTGAACGGGCGCGCGGCGAGCAGGCAGCGTTGCGCGCCTTAGCTAATGCCGCGCGCATGATTGAGCAAAATCCGCACCTCTTCCACTTACGCGCCTTGCAAGCGATTGGCGAACGCGGCAAGGTTATCGTTCATACCGGTACGGCATCTGGCCCAATTGACACGCAGGCAACACCTGAGAACTAGACGGAAGGAGGCAGTATGCGCATTGCTGTTGGCAGTGATGAAAAGAACTACCTCACTGATGCCCTCATCGCTGAATTAGAGCGGCGCGGGCATGAGTTGATCTTGTTTGGCCCACTCACCGGCAGTAACGACCCGTGGCCCGATGTAGGGCGCGCAGTTGGTGAAGCGGTCGCGTCGGGTCAAGCCGATCAAGGCATTGTCTGTTGCTACACCGGCACTGGGGTCAGCATTGCCGCTAACAAAGTGCCCGGCATCCGCGCTGCGCTCTGCCATGATGCGCAGACAGCAGCCGGCGCGCGCAAGTGGAATGACGCCAATGTGCTGGCGTTGAGCCTACGCCTGACGACTCCCGAATTGGCTCGCGAGATACTCGATGCATGGTTCGCGACCGAGTGCCCACCCGAAGAGCAAGCTACAATCGACCGGTTGCGCGCGTTTGATCGGACGGTCGCTGAGGGAACTAAGTCTCGGTGAAACGAGCGCTTTCCTATGGAGTGCGGCAGTGCAACTGCCGCACCAAACGATCTGGTTGCGCCTTACAAACCACCGCTCGCGCCCTCGCAGAAGATTGCCGCGGGGGCTGCGCTCCCTCACAATGACATGGGTTATCCCTCACGCTAGCGCGTTGCGGGAAAGGCAACTTCCCCAGCCCAACCAAACAATATTGCTCCATAAGCGAGCATAGACCCATGGTATAGTACTAAAGGTAGCTCTTTGCCAAGCAATGCCCCGGAATAGCAGCCGGGGCATTTGTATGGAATGACAGCCACGGTAAAACTGCGTTGGGCATATGAGGCCCCTCGCAATGATAGCGAATACACAATGCACCATCATCGACGTGTCAGCATAAAGGAGAAGCGAGCATGCAAGGCAAAACGGTCATCGTTACCGGAGCCAACTCAGGAATCGGGTATGTCACAGCGCGCGAGTTAGCCAAAATGGGGGCGCGGGTCATGATGGTATGCCGCTCGCAGAGTAAGGGTGAAGCAGCGCGCCAGCAGATTATAAAAGAAGCGCCAAACGCGCCACCGCCAGAGCTGGTGCTGGCCGATTTCGCCTCGCTGGCTTCGGTGCGCCGCGCCGCCAGCGAATTGCTCGACCGCTGCCCGCGGATCGATGTGCTGGTCAATAATGCCGGTTTATTCGTTTCCGAGCCACTGGCCAGCGCTGACGGCTATGAACTCACCTTTGCCGTCAACCATCTCGCGCCGTTCTTGCTGACGAACCTGTTGCTAGAACGGATCATCGCCAGTGCGCCGGCCCGCATCGTCAACGTTTCGTCGTATGCCCACGTGGCCGGCAATGTGAAGATCCCGCAGATTGCCTCACCGCAACGCGGGAACATCGCGCAGGCTTATGGCGACTCGAAGCTGTGCAACATTCTCTTCACTAACGAACTGGCGCGCCGCTTGCAGGGCACGGGTGTCACCGCCAACAGTCTGCATCCGGGAGCAGTGGCGACCAACTTTGCCGCCGATGCCCGTGGCGCGTTTGCCTTCTTCTTCAGGTTAGTCCGTCCATTTATGCTGACACCTGAACAAGGCGCGCAAACGTCGATCTATCTTGCTTCATCGCCGGAAGTGGAAGGGATGAGTGGACTGTACTTCGTGCGCAAAAAGCCGGCCAAAACCTCGGCTCGCGCGCAAGATATGGCACTGGCGCGCAAGTTATGGGAATTCAGCGAGCAGTTGATGCGCGAGAAAGTGGCGGTCGCGTAAACGCAAAGGCGCGAAGGAAGACCAAACGCAAAGACGCCAAGGCGCAAGGGACTCTGGCAGGAGCATCTATAGCGAGCCACTCACAAGTCCCTGCGGCTTGGCGTTTAATGATCATCCCGCTGGAGCGGCAAGATCACTTCGACCGTGGTACCCCAGCCCAGCTCGCTCTGAAAACGGAGCTGGCCACCGTGGCGAGTGACAATCTCACGCGAGATCGCCAACCCCAGCCCAGTACCGTTGCCATCGGGCCACGTGGTAAAAAAGGGTTCGCCAAGCCGTGCCAGCGTAGCTGCATCCATGCCAATCCCGGTATCGCTGAATGTTACGACAATCGCAGTGCCATCACAAACAGTTTGCACCGTGACCGTGCCAGCGTCGCGACAGGCACGTACCGCATTCATCAATAAATTGAGAAAGACCTGATTCAACTCGCCGGGATGGCAGAGCAACGGCGGCACGTTGCCATATTCCTCACGGATGGCAATTCGCGGCCCGCTGACAGCACGCACCATCCGCACCGTGCTAGCAAGACCTTCGTTAATGTCAGCCAAAACGAGACTAGCCTCATCGGGGCGGGCAAACGCGCGCAAGGCGCGCACAATGGCGGCAATGCGTTCGATACCGGTCTGGCTTTCGTGGATGGCATCGGCGACATCGCGCCAACTTAGTTCGTCGGCAGGAGTATCTCGCAGCGCAGGTAGACGTTCGGCCAAGAAGGCAAGATTGTTAGCGACATAGCCGAGTGGCGTATTAATTTCGTGGGCCACTCCGGCCACCAACTGGCCGAGCGAACGCATCTTCTCAGATTGCACCAATTGAGTCTGGGTTGCCTTCAGATCGGCGTGGGCGCGTGCGAGCTGCTTAAGCGCCAATTCAAGCCGTTGGTTGGCCTCGGCAAGCTGGGCAGTCAAGGTTACGGTGGGGCCAAGATCGAGACCGAGCGCAACAATCGCAGTAATCTCGCCCTGATCATTGCGGATCGGCCACGTGGTATAGCCAAGCAACAACGGCGGCGCGCTACCGCGACGATGCACTAACTCCCAGTGTTGCACGCCGCCATCACGCAATGTCTGCGTGATCATTGTCTGGGCTTTAGCAATACTGAACGGATCGAGCAGCGACCCAAACGGACGCCCGCTTAGCTCAGCCGGCGACCGGGCAAAAAGGGCAACCGCAGCGGCATTACAATCCAACACCTGCCCGTTAACATCGAGCAGAAAGGCAACATACGGCGCTTGTGCTAAGAGAGAAGGCAGCAGCTCACTCATGGCTCTGCGCGGCCAACCGGATGCGATAGAAATTGACCAAATGGCCCATTAATTCGAGCAACATCAACCGGCCCTCCTCCATATACACCGCGATCCGCTGTGGCGTTTGGCCACGGCAGAGCTGGCGCAGGGCTTGAGTATGAATCTCGATCAAATCGCGTGGCCCGGCCCACAGCAAACCAAGCCGCTCGCTCAGCACGCGCAACCGATCGGGCAGCGAGCGTTGATCGTGCAAACCGCGCTGCTCGGCGGCCAAATCGAGCAGGCTACGGTAGGCGGCCACCAAATCGTTAAACGTTGCCGGCGCACTCTGGGCCAAGGGACTGCCAATCGATGAGGTAATGATCGGCGGGACTTCGCTCTCCCAACTGACCAATTCCAGCGTCGTCAAATAATCAGTCTGTAGTTGGTCGAGCATCTGGCGCAACATTGCCATCTGCGCCTGCGCTTCGCGCGCGGCGCGCCGTTCGTTCACCGCCGCCTGATACTCCTGCGCCAACTGTTCGAGCTTGCGACGGAGAGCAGCAATATCCCACGGCTTGGCCATAAAGCCATGCACCGAACCAAGATTGAGCGCCTCAACCAAGGCTGCCGGATCGGTGTAGCCTGAAATGATAAATCCGCGCGCATCGGGTTGCAACTCACGCGCTCGCGCCAACAACTCAACGCCTGACATTGTGGGCATGCGCTGATCGGTGAGAACGATCGCCACCGGTTGGTGCTGCAAAATCTGTAACGCTGTCTCAACATCAGTAGCGGTAAAGACGGTGAAGCGGTCGCGCAACGACCGAGCCAGTGAACTGGTCACATTCGGATCATCATCAACAATGAGCACTACTGGGCGGGATTCATCACCGGCGTCAGGCATGGCACGGCTCCTCGTCTACCCAATCAGGTGGCATTCAAGAGGAAAGTGGCTTGGTAGCTATACAGAACATCTCATTTTATCGAGATATTGGTAATGCGATGGCAATCAAACTAATATAAAATCAGTAAGCTACTTTCATGATGCACGAAATATGCTGATGACAGCACATTAACCCTGCTATGAACAGCTTAACGCTTTACAGCCATTACGATCTCACAGCCGGATCATAGCGCTCGCTAGAAGATCGGTCAAGCACATTATCCGGTGCATTGTGGTATACCATGATAGAATACAGCCGTGCGGACAGTGACACGCAGCGGAAGGCCCGATCAATATGCAGAACCACCCCTACAGCGTTCTCGTGATAGATGACGACCCAAACGTTCGCGATATTCTGAGTGATTTGCTCAAACGTGAACGATGCGTCGTGCGCACCGCCGCTTCTGGTCTCAGCGGCATCGCTGCTGCGCACGAAGCGCTACCTGATCTCATCCTGCTCGACGTAATGATGCCCGATCTCGATGGGTTTTCGGTTTGCCGGATGCTGCGCGACGATCCGCAAACTGCTGAAGTGCCGATTATTATGATCACAGCACTTGACGATCGGGCCTCGCGGTTAGAGGGGGTGAAGGCCGGCGCCGATGAATTCCTCTCAAAACCGGTTGAGTTGAGCGAGCTGCGCTTGCGAGTGCGCACGATGCAACGCATCAATCGCTACCGCCGCCTGATCGAAGAGCGCGAACGAGTGGCAGCGCACGAACGCCAGCTTACCGAGCAGGCGAAGCAAGCAGCACAGGCGATTGCCGAAGCTTATGACCAGACCCTCATCGGCTGGTCGCGCGCGCTCGATTTGCGCGACAAAGAGACAGAGGGTCATTCACAACGAGTGGCGCAGCTCACGATTGCCATAGCACGCGCGCTCAACATTCCCCCTGAAGAGCAGATCAATATGTGGCGGGGCGCGATGCTCCACGATATTGGCAAGATTGGCGTACCCGACTCCATTCTGCACAAACCCGGCCCACTCACCGAGGAGGAGTGGGAGATTATGCGCCGCCATACCACGTATGCTTATGAACTGCTCTCACCGATTGCCTATCTACGCCCGGCCCTTGACATCCCCTACTGCCATCATGAAAAGTGGGACGGCACCGGCTACCCGCGCGGCTTGCGCGGCGAGCAGATTCCACTGGCGGCAAGAATCTTTGCATTGGTTGACGTGTGGGATGCGTTGACCAATGATCGACCCTATCGCAAAGCGTGGACGCGCGAACAGGCAGGCCAGTATATTCGCGAACAGGCCGGCAAGCATTTTGATCCCAATCTGGTTGATCTCTTCCTGTCGATTGCCGCGCCCGATTTAGTTACTGCCCGCGAGCGATAGGCGTGGTTACGAAGAATACACATTTTCGCCCGAACTGGCGCGCGCCCATCCACTATGCACGCCAGCCCCCGCCATTACGAGTTGCTCTGCCTGCACACGTTAGGCAATTACTCTCCCTTTAGCACCGCAACAGTGGGTGAAAACGACACCTAGCATCATAACGCACTGCGCAGCTCTAAACTCTAGGCGTATTCAACCTGCGAGCCGCGCCATTTCACTGATCGGGAGCCAAAAAATCAACCGCAACATATCCTTCTAGCCCATCAGGTGTGCGTACCGGACGCCACAGCCGATCTTCGCCGGGGACATCGTCTCCGATCTGTTCAAGGCGAGTGCCATCAGGCAAAGTGGCAATTGGTGCGTTATTCCGGTTGGGCTGCGGACGCAAGAAGAGACCTTGCCCGCCGGTATTTACTACCACAAAAAAGCGTGGCGCTGGCGTTGACACCGGTTGCGAAGCAGGATTAGCCCCCTCATTGCCGAGCAGCGCGTTCGTATCGCCCGTCGGCTGGATCATCAGCGTGGGTTGTGGCTCTGCTAATGGTGCTTCGCGTCGATCACCACGCAACAATGAGAGGGTAAGCATAAAGATAGCAACGATTAACACTAACAAAACGAGAAGATAGATCCAGCCACGTGTTTGTAGCCAACGCGGCAATATATACCAAACATTAGTCGCAGTGCTAGTGACGCCACTACGACCAACTGTGCGCGGCGGACGCCAACGCACATTGGGGGTAGTGGCATCTAGTCGCTCGGTGCGCGGTGTTTCACGCGGACGCGACCCAACCCCCGGTTGGCGTTCAGCGCGGATAGAACGCCGTTCCTGTTCTTCGTTCATGCGCTGCTCCTCTATCGTTCTCGCTCTCTATCAATGATACCATATTGAACGTGAGGGCACAGTGAA
>JANWYE010000211.1 GCA_025057175.1 Chloroflexus sp.
AATTGACTAAGCGTTTCCAGTTGGCGCTGATTAATCGCAAGCGGCGGCATACGATCACCTCGATCTGTGGCAACAGGCGCTACATGTAACCAGTTGATGATGTCAATCATTGTATATTGTCTGTACTGTAACGGATCGATGATAGTACTGTCAATGGAATAACGGTTATGGAACGGTTCAAAATCTGTCATCGCAGTGAATTGCCACCCGGACGCATGCGTTACGTTGACATTGATGGGTTGCCGATTGGGCTAGCGAATGTTGCCGGCACGATCTACGCTTTCAGTGATAGTTGCCGGCACGAGGGTGGGCCGCTTTCGGCAGGCGTCTTGATCGATCACACTGTCACTTGCCCGTGGCACGGCTGGACTTATGATGTGCGCACCGGCAAGAGTATCGTGCCGCCAGTTGGGTTGCGGATTGCCACTTATCCGGTTGAAGTGATTGATGACGAGATCTTTGTCATCATCGATTGGTCAGCCGCATAAAGTGTGCATATCGTATACCAATATTGTAATCGATCTTTAATCTTGAGTAAAATACTACAAAATATAGTATTAATTTCACCTTGATGGGGCACTGACTAGAGCGCTTTGCCCCTCTCAACCACAAGGCGCCACCCTTGACAACGTGGCGCGCGCTATTTATAATAGATGCATACGCATCTATTTCATTGACAACTTTTCGTTAGAAAACAAATACCCCCAGCCGCGCTCTTCCTAGCTCCGTTGCGCCCACGTGCGGTCACAGCAACGACGCTACTTCACGGCATGCGTGACGCCATGCCGCTGTGTTAGGGAGCACATCTAGTGCAAAGGAGCGCTCTGTGAGACCGCGTTCGTTTCTCCGCCTGACGCATCTGATCCTTGCGCTTGGGTTGCTGATCGGCATTGCTGGCGTGCCGGCGCTGCCGGTTGCCCAAGCCAGTCACTCCCCTCTCCCCGCTTCGGTCAATCTGGCCGGTAATCTGCAATCGGAGGCGACTGCCAATGCCTGTGGCGATTGGGATCCGAGCTGCCCCGCTTCAGCGTTTAGCCATCAGGGGAATGGCGTCTACCTCTTTGTGTCGGCCCCCATCCCGCCCGGTAGCTACGAGTACAAGATTGCGATGGGCAGTTGGGCTGAGAATTACGGCGCTAATTTCCAGCTCAACGGCCCTAACATTCCAGTTACGCTGAACAGCGCGCAAAGCGTGCGCTTCTACTACGACCACAAGACGCACTACATTGCTGATAGCGCGCGCAATACGATTTACACCGTGCCCGGCAATTTCAACAGCGAAATCGGTTGCAGCGGCGATTGGCAACCGGAATGTTTGCGCACCTTCATGAGCGATGTCGATGGCGATGGCATCTTTACCTTTACTACCGATGCTATCCCACCCGGCAATTACGAGTTTAAGATTGCTACCAACGAGAGCTGGTCTAACCCTAACTACGGCGCGTTTGGCAATAATGTGCCCTTTACCGTTGCCGGCCCGGCCACAGTGACGTTTAGCTTTAACACGGCTACGACCTATGTCGGTGTTGAGGTGCGCAGCGCCCTGCCGCAACCCGACAATAACGTTGAGTGGGATGGCGTCTATCACAATTCACGCGATCCGCTCTACCGCACGCCGGGTGGCGCGGTGCCCGCCGGTACGCCGGTAACAATCCGTTTGCGCACGTTCCACAACGATGTCACTGCCGTGACGCTGCGGGTGTACGATGTAAACGGCGGCGCGCAACGCTTTGTGCCGATGAGTGTTGTGGCTGCCGATACCGATTGCTACGGCGACTATGGGCCGCGCACCTGCGATTTCTGGGCGGCAACGCTCGTTGAGAGCAGCCCCAATAATCTCTGGTATCGCTTCATTGTCACCGACGGCACCGATACCGATTATTACGCCGACAATACCGCTGCGCTCGATGGCGGTTCTGGCCGCATGACCGATGATGTGGTTGATTTCAGCTATGCGCTGATGTTTTACGATCCGGCCTTTACGTCGCCGAATTGGGCGAAATCGGCGGTCATCTACCAGATCTTCCCCGATCGCTTCCGCAACGGCAATCCGCGTAACGATCCGAAAGATGGCGACATTCGCTACGATGATCCGGTGATCAAGCTCGGCTGGGGCGAGTTGCCGGAAGGTTTTTGCCGTCACTATGCCGACGCCGCAACCAATTGCCCGTGGCGTTTCGACACTACGCCGCCGGCGTGGAGTCCGGCAATTGAGGGGCCGCGTGGCCGCGATTATTACGGTGGCGATTTGCAAGGGGTGATCGAGCAGCTCGATTATCTCAAGCGACTGGGGATTACCACCATCTACTTCAACCCGATCTTTGCCGCCGGTTCTAACCATCGCTACGACACCCGCGACTACTACCGGATTGATCCCTATCTTGGCAACAATGGCACGTTTACCCACCTCGTGCAAGAGGCGCGCCGGCGTGGCATCCGGATCGTGCTTGACAACGTCTTTAACCATATGTCGTCGGATAGTCCGTTCTTTGATCGCTACAGCCACTATCCAACGCTTGGCGCGTGCGAATCGCTCGCTTCACCCTACCGTAATTGGTTCAATTTCCGCACCACCAATGTGCCTTGCACCAGCGCTGATTATGTAGGTTGGTTCGGGTTCGACTCGATCCCCGAAATTAACAAATCAAATCCGGCGGTGCAAGAGTACTTCCTTACCGGCCCCAACAGTGTGGCCCGCTTCTGGTTGCGGCGTGGCGCGGCGGGTTGGCGGCTCGATGTGATGGGTGACGCCAGTTTCCCCGCCGGTTACTGGGAGACCTTCCGCTCGGTGGTGCGCCAGACCAAGAGCGATGCCCTGATTGTTGGCGAGCTGTGGCAGAAGGATTCGACGCTGTTGCGCCATCTGCGCGGGCAGACGGCTGATACGGCGATGAATTACCGGCTGCGCGATGCGGTCATTGGGTTGCTCTTGCCCGGCGGTACGTTTGATAGCAAGGGTTTTGGCGATAGCGGGCGGGTGATCAGCCCGTCGGAATTCCTGAGCCGGTTGGCTTCCATCCGCGAGGACTACCCCGACGCCGCGTATTACACGTTGATGAACCTGCTCGGCAGCCACGACACCGAGCGGATTTTGTGGACGCTGACCCCCGGCCAAGAGACGCGGGCTGACAAGGAGTTGAATGCTGCCAATGTCGCCGAAGGCAAGCGGCGGGTGCAACTGGCTTCGCTGATCCAATTTACGATGCCCGGCGCGCCGACCGTTTACTATGGCGATGAAGTCGGTGTTACCGGCGACGACGATCCCGATGACCGCCGCACTTACCCATGGCCCGATTTGGGCGGCTCGCCCGATACCACCCTCTTTAACCACTATGCCGAGCTGGCTGAGCTGCGCAATCGCTATCCATCACTGGTTAAGGGCGACTTTACGCCGCTGCTGGCCGGCGACGCGGCGGGAGTGGTCGCCTACGGGCGTAAGTATCGCAACGAAGCGGCGATCGTGTTGATCAACCGCAGCGCGAGCGCGCAGACGGTGACAGTGCCGGTAAGTGGGTTCTTGCCGAACGGCGTGGAACTCTGCGCGCTGTTTACAGTCGGCAATCAGCGTGATGTGACGGTGCGAGTGGTCAATGGCAATGTGCAGATCACGCTGGCCCCGCTGAGCGGCACAGTGCTGGTCACCGAGCCGGGGGCCGATCTGACCCCGCCGGCAGCGCCGCGCAACCTGCGCGTGACTAATGAGGGTGATGGCGCGGTCAGCCTAAGCTGGCAGCGGCCAAGCGGCGGCCCGCAGGCGTACAACGTCTACCGCAGCCCGGTGAGCGGCGGCGGCTGGGTGAAGGTCAACGCCACGCCGGTGACCGGTCTCAGCTTCACCGACACCACAGTGCGGAATGGGCGCACCTACTACTACATTGTGCGCGCGCTCGATGCGGTGGGCAACGAAGGGCCGGCCTCGGCTGAAGTCAGCGCCTTGCCACACTACCGGATCGGCTGGGCCAACCTGCAATGGCCACCGAGCATTGATCACACCATCTCGGCGATCACCTTCACGCCTGACATCTACGGGCAGGTGTGGATCAACGGCGTCACCAACCAACCCGGCGCTACCCCCGGCTTGCGGGCGCAGGTGGGTTATGGGCCGCAAGGCAGTGATCCGCGCGGCGCAGGTTGGGTGTGGGTTGAAGCGAGCTTCAACGTTGATGCGGGCAACAACGACGAATTCCGCGCTCGCTTGCAACCCGAAACGGTAGGCACGTTCAACTATGTCTTCCGCTACAGCACCACCGGTGGACGCGATTGGATCTACGCCGATCGCAGCGGGCCATTTAGCGGGCTGCCGGCACAGCCGGGTGTGCTGAATGTGCTAACGAGCGGCGATACCACGCCGCCGGCCACGCCAACCGGTTTGCAAGTGCTGAGCGCCTCGCCGGCGGGCATTGCCCTGAGTTGGAATGCAGTGGGTGACGCTTACGCCTACGAAGTGCGCCGTACCGATAGCAGTGGCAACGTGATCATCTTCGCCCGCACCACGGCCACAACCTTTACCGACACTGCCGTCGCGCAAGGGGCTACCTACAGCTACGCTGTGCGCGCGCTCGACGAATCGTTCAACCGCTCAGCCTTCAGTGCGCCGGTGACGGCCACTGCCGAACTGCGCACCGTCACACTGGTGATGAACGTCACCGTGCCGGCGCCGGTAGCCGCCGCTGTGGGTCGCAGCGTCTACATTGCCGGCTTCCTTGACCGGCTCGATGGCGGGCTGCCGCAGTGGAATCCGGGTGGCGTAGTGATGACCCAAGTCGGCCCAACCCAATGGACGATCACCTTCACCGGGCGCGAGGGGACGCAGCTTGAGTACAAGTACACGCTCGGCTCGTGGGACTACGTTGAGAAGGGGGCGGCCTGCGAAGAGTTGGCCAACCGCCAATTGACGCTGACCTACGGCACTAGCGGGGTGCAAACGGTCAACGATACGGTGCTCAACTGGCGCAACGTGACGCCGTGCGGGAATTGATAGTCGCCTAAGCGTAGGCATCCGCCGTTCCCCCCTGCTCCCGTATGCGGGAGCAGGGGGTGCGTGTTTTGAGAGCGCCGGTGGCAAGGCATCATAGTGTTTCAGAACAGGCTTGCGCTAGACACAGCAGGCGCAACCGGCACGCAATAGCCATCGTCACATAAGCAGGGAAAGCTATTGGTTGGTGAGGAGGAGTTATGAACACGCAAACCCAACGTCTGCTACGCGCGCGCGCGGGCCGGATGGTGGCTGGCGTCGCCGGCGGATTAGCCAACTATTTCGGCATCGATCCAATCTTTGTCCGGCTCGGTTTCGCGGTTTTAGGCTTTGTGAATGGCATTGGTGTAGTGCTGTACCTTGTATTATGGCTGCTGATGCCAAACGAGGATGCCGCGCCGACCGACAACAACCTTGATGTAGCAATCGGCGAGATGCGGGCCATCGTCGAGCGCTTGATCAGCGAAATTCGGGATATGTTCCGGCGGTGATAATGGAGAGACGCGCGGCTGCGAATCTTTACCCATAGCCGCGCGTCTCGCTACGCCAACCCGCGCACGGCTACCGGCCCAAACCCCAGATAATCGCAGGCGGTCAATTGGTAATACACCCCATCAACTCGGCCCTGCACGGCATTATCCCAATCGTACCGGCGGTGCAGATGGCCGTAGATGCAGGCGGCTGCATCGCTGGCGGCAATCAGGCGGGCGAATTCGGTTGGTTGGCGATTCACGAACGGCGGGAAGTGGATCATCACGATGAGTGGTTTGCCAACCGCCAAGGCGCGGCCCGCCTTCAGCGCCCGTTCGAGCAGACCAAGCTCACGCTGGTAAATTGGGAGATCCTTCTCGCCAAAACCGGGGGTTTCCGGCGTGATCCAGCCGCGAGTGCCGCAGACCACGGCCTCGCCAATATCAAGCGCATCGGCGCCGATCAGGCGCAGGCTGGGCGGTAGATGGCGGCGGATCGAATTGACGCTGCGCGGGCACCAGTAGTCGTGGTTGCCGCGGATCAACACCTTCGTGCCGGGCAAGGCATCAATCCACCGCAAATCAAGCAGCGCGTCCTGTAGCTTCATCGCCCACGAAATATCGCCGGCGATCAACACCCAATCCTCAGGCGCGACCCGATCGCGCCATGCCTGCGCAATCCGGTCGGGATGATCTTTCCAGCCGGGACCAAAGATATCCATCGGCTTAGGACGAGCAAATGAAAGATGGAGGTCAGAGATTGTCCAGATCATAGCGCCTGATAATAACAGGCTTGGCGGCGCAATGCAACTGGCGTGGGGATGAGGTGAGTTGGCGAGTAAACAAGATTGCTAGGATGGCCGGTAGCGTGTCTCTTGCCGGAAACACAATCACTATCGCATGCGATTACGCCGTTGCGTTCGTCAGTGGTTTGGAAGATAATTCACCTTTGCCCAATTGTAGCGTTATCTGTTCGGAACTCTGTACAAGATTTGCAGCGAGAATCTCTCCATCCGGTGTTGCCAGCACATACTCAATTGTGCAACCGCCAATAAAGAGTAGATTACCCGCCGAAAAGAGGCTCTTCCGGGCAATCATATCACTGCCCGCCTG
>JANWYE010000212.1 GCA_025057175.1 Chloroflexus sp.
TTCTACCCAGCTCATCCGGCATTTCGGTTCTGCGAGTATGTGCAGTTTGTTGATCTCAGCCCCGCAGCAACAGCGCTGGCCGAGTTTCCACACGCGGCGGATCCGATCGCTTGGTTTGAGCGGATGCAGGCGGAGGGTGTATATACGCTACGCCTCGTCTACGAGCCGGCGGACGGCGTGAGTGACAGCGCTTTGCCGGTTGGCTTTAGCAAGGGAGGCGAGCGCTGGCTGATCGAGGCCGTGAAACCAGCAGCGTCTGATTATTGGGAGGCGCGCTGGGATAGCGGTGATTACGCTCGCGACGATGGGAAGATCTAGCGGGAGACCAATGGTCGCATCGCTGCCAACGCCCCCTCTGAGTACGCTGCCTCATCGACCAGCATGGTGGAGGTCAAACAACATCTGCTGAACCATTTGCCCAAGATGGTGGATTTTGCTCTCGTCCATTACGAAGACGGTTTTGCCCGCTTGTTTGATATTGCGCTGCGATTACTTGACGAGCCGGTTAATCCCGATCAAGCCGCTGAAGCGGAGCTGTTACCCCCAACTGCTAATCAACTCCTTTCCGCTGTGCGAGCGGCGTGGGTGTTTGGTGGCATGGGTTCGTGGAATGACTTGGCTTTCGCGGGTGAGGATGGGGTCGAATACGAAACTCTAACTACTGAGCTGTACCGGTTGCTGAATGCGGCGATTGTGGTTGCCGTGAATGCAAGCGCGTTGGAACGCTGGCGTGATGGCTAGGGCCGGAGCATTTGGTATCGGCCCCCAATCCACCACCCCTACCCTCCCCCGCTGGGGGCGGGCGTGCCCCCACCCCTACCCTCCCCCGCTGGGGGAGGGAGCGCCCCCACCCCGCCCCTCCCCCGCTGGGGGAGGGAGGCCCCCACCCCGCCCCTCCCCCGCTGGGGGAGGGAGGCCCCCCTCCTCCCCCCGGAGGGGGGAGGTTGGGAGGGGGGCACCCGCGGAGCTATTCCTCCTCGAATGCGGCTTGCTCAAACTTGAGTGTGCGGCTGTTTTCGGTAACGATGCGGATTGTCTGTTCGCTGAAGCCGTCGGGTAGGCGCGCTTCTATCTCTAGGGTGATGGTGACGTTAGCGTTGGCTAGAGCGACGAGATGGGCAATCACCTCTTCGGCAATGCGACCGGCGTCGCGCCCTACTCGTGCTGGGTCGAGCCGGACACTGCCATAGAAGCGACGGGCTGCCGGTTTGGTTCTTGGTTGGGGGAGGGCGCTGTCAGGACGGGCTGGCTGGGTTGCGCTACCCAATAGGCTGGCTGGGTTGGCACTCATTTCACCGGCTGCTATCGGCGCTGGTGTCGCTTCACGTTCACGCTCAATTTGCCGGCGCGCTACGTCGGGTTTGACGATGAGACCGGCATCCTCGGGCCTGAGAGAGATGGCTTGCCCGTACCGCAAGCCTCGGTAACGCCCGCCGGCCTCGTCGTAACTTTCGGCATAGGCAAAGGTTTCACTTTGCCATGTCAAGCTTCCTACTCCGTTTTGAATGGCCCGTGTGATCACCTCTGGCCCTTCGACTCGCTGTAGGTAGAGATAGCGCGCGAAGTCGTCGATCAGTTGGCGAATAGCGACATGATCCCCTCGCCATAACGGCACTCGGTCAAGTTCATGGCGCAGATTTGTTGCGCCGAGTTCAGATACCAGCAGGTCGTCACTACGCAGCTTCTTCATCGCGCGCGCGGCTAAGGCGTCGGCGCCGCTGAGCCGGATCGCTTTCCACTCGATTGGATCTTGGGGTCTGGGTTGGCCGGGGACAAGTAACCATTGGTACGTTTCAGGCAGGCGCGCATTGACCATGCTATCCGCCGCTTGTTTCTGCGTCTCGGCCTGCCGCACTTGGAATGGCGAGAGGTCAAGCGTCTCCTTTTCGGCAAGGATTGACTCCCACGCCACGTATTTTCTGATGGCTTCATCAAGGTCTTGCAGCCGCACCTTATCGGCGGCGAGAAAGACGAGCGTGTTGCGGTAGAGGCGCGGCGTGTTGCCACGCGATTCAAGAATTGCCTGCGCTGCTTGCTCGGCGGCATTGCCCGTCTCTTTGCTGTATGGGTAGTCGGGAGGCAAGATCACGAGCCGGGCATCGAGATCGTCAGGCACATCGGCCCCTGATCGCGGCAGTGGATGGATGCGGCTGAAGCCGCCAGTGGTGCGAATGTTCGCGCGAATCCGTTTTTCGAGTTCGGCAAAGACCTTGTCAGGGTCGCGCCTGAGTTGCTCGGCCCGATCCTCAGCTAGCTTGGTGACGGTGGGCTGGGTAGCGTACCACGCTCGTGGCCCGTCTTGATAGAGGTAGGTGGCGGTAGCCGCTAACCGGCGCAGGGCATCGCCAAAGATGGCTGGCGACTCTCCGGGCATCACGCAACCAAGCTTGATCCGCCGGTCTTCTAGTCCGCGATGCGCTGCCGTTGCGGTTGGCGCTGAACCGAGAAAGATGGTGCGTGCCACACGGCGGGTAGCTTGTAACTTTCCAAGAGCGGGTATCTCACGATCGATCGCGAGTGGTAGTGAGTTTGACCCGTCAACATCTTTGGCGATAATTGGCACCCAGTTATCTGACAGGTAGCGGGTGAGTTCAAATTGCACCCGCGCATCGTCAATAGGGATGGTTGCGGGCAAGATCAACGGATTGCGGTCGCCCTGTTCCCACAAGCAATGGATGACAGCGGCCATCAGCCGCAAGACGCCGCGGGTGCGCTGGAATTTAACCAGCGTTGACCAATCTTCGTAGAGCCGGTCGAAGACTTCAGGATGGATGGGGTAAGCAGCTTGAATGCGGCGTTCGTAGTCGCTGCTTTGGCACTCGGGCGGAAATTCGGTGGCATGGGCGCGGTAGAGATCGGCAAAAGCGCGGGCAGTGACATCGCGTTGTTTGTAGGATTCTGGCCCGGCAAGCGGCGCAAACAAGCGCCGGCGCACGATCTCGAACCCTTCTTCGGCAGTGGCCGGACGCCACGATGACTCGACGCGCCCGATCACGTTGCGTAACCGGTCGAGCGCTTCGCGCCCGCGAATGCCGCCCACTTCCACGTCGTCGGCGTGGCTGTGCGGCGACCCGGCCGTGTCTGACGCCGGCAGCGAGATGACGAGCAAGCAATTGCCGGCTAGTTTGGCCGACTCGGTAAGCGCTTGGGCGAAGGTGAACTGGGTCTCGAAACTGCCGCCGGGCAGATCGCTCTGATCGTGCAGTTGGCGCGCATACGCAACCCATTCATCAATCAAGATGAGGCATGGCCCGTAGGTCGTGAATAGCTCGCGCAACGCATCGCCGGGGTTCGTGGCGCGCTCGTCGTCTTTGGCGATGCGAGCATACGCTGCCGGGCCGCCGAGTTGGTAGGCTAGCTCACCCCACAGCGTGCGCACAACGGTGCCATCGCGTTTGGTTACCGGGTTGCCGGGTGAGATCTTGTTCCCAACCAATACCACGCGCCGCACTGCCGGTAACGACGTCACGCCGGCGGCCGCCATGACCTCTTCAACCCCGGCTAGCTCGCTTGGACTAACGCCGGCAAAGAGATGGTACAGCGCCAGCATCGAGTGAGTCTTGCCGCCGCCGAAGTTGGTCTGAAGCTGCACGACTGGATCGCCCCCCTTACCGGCGAGCCGCTCAACCGCGCCGATCAACAACCGGCGGAGACTCTGGGTAAGGTAGGTGCGGCGAAAAAACTCGACGGGATCGCGATACTCATCCGAACCTTGGCCGAGATGCACTTGCCATAGGTCGGCAGCAAATTCGGCCTGCTGATAGCGCCCGCTAGCGACATCGGGATGCGGCATCACCACCTCGCGCCACGGCTTGAGTGCGCCGGCCCCTGCTGCCTCTACCAACGATCCACCCGCCCTGCGCTTCTCGCTGCGTATCTGCTCATCGAAGCGCACTCGGAGCAGCTCAATCCGCAACCGCTCAATCTCTTCCACCTGCGGCGCTGACACAGCCTCCAACAACCGCCCGACCGAATCGAGCACCCGATAGGCGTCGTCGCTCGAAAACGCTTCCTGATGCGCCCACTTATTCCGCCACTCGCGCAGCTCAGAGACCAAGCTCCGCTCGGTAAAGCCGAGTTGCTGCCGGAACACGTCGTTCCACGTTTCCCACATCAGCCGCAGCAGCGCCGCCACATCCCACGTTGCAATCGGCTTCTGCGCAGTCAGTGGGTCGTCGAGGAAGCGACGGATCGCGTCAGGCGCCAGACGTCCGGCTTGCAACGCCGCATGCACTTCGCGCTCAACATACGACCCCAATCCGGCGCGGAGTAGTTCCATCGCCTTGCCGACACGCTCGTGATTAGTGATGGCCATGGGTTGCTCCTCTATTCGGCAAACAACGTGGTCTGAGACGCTGCCCCGTGGGCTTGGGCAAGGCGCGCAATCTCGGCAAAACTCTGCACCAGACTATTATACGCTTGCGCCTCAGCCGATCGCTTCTTCCGATCGCACATGGTGTAGAGGCGATAGGCTAATTCGCGCGCAAGGTCGGCCTTACTACCCAACTTCACCACCAGCTCGGCGGCCGCCTGCTCGCCACTCACGTCAAGCACCCGAATCAGGTGATGAACTATCTCCCAATGGGTTAGACGTGGATCGCGGATTGGATCCCACGACGATGGCAATTCTTTTGGTTGGAGTAAGCGCACCTTGCCGCGCCTTGACTCAAGGATCCCCGCTTCAACCATGCCATCAATACTCGTATTTTTTGCTTTCGAGAGGATCTCAGCCACGCCGAAATCGCCCTCGGCAAAACCGTGCTGCTCAAACCACGCCAATGCCCAGCGGGTTTCAGCGTCGAAATCGCCTTCCTGCTCGGCCAGCGTTTCATCAAGCACCTGATTAATCAGCGCCAACGCCTCGCGCACCGAAACGGGATTGCCTGCCGCGTCGAGCACTTTAGCATAGCGCGAATAGATCGCCATGCCCGGCCCGATCGCCGCCTGCGCCAGATCAACCGGGGCAATGGCGCTATACGAAGCGAAGGGCGCATCGTTGCCGGCATGGCTGCCGAGGCCCTGCAACGTTCGAATCGCGAGGGGCAACTCTGCCTTCAGCGCCGCGACAAACTCGCGGCGGCTGGCTACCGGCGCGTTGGCAGGTCGTGGCCGGCACACGAGCACGATGGAGGAGGCGAGGGCGTTGGTATCTTTTGCAATGATTCGACCTTCTCCCTCCGTACGAACTGGCCACGTGCCGGTAATGCTCAGCCCGGCCCGGATCACCGCGTCAAGGAAGGTCTCCCAACCGGTCGAGGCATAACCGGTGCCATTCTGGCGGCTGCCGGCCTCGATTGGCGTATCGTGGCTCTCTTGCTGCTTGAAAGCATAATAAATGGTGATCGGAAAGGCCGGGTGAGCTTGGGCCGCCAACCGGCGCAAGGCCTGTGTCATGCCCTCAAGGAAGAAGCGCTCAGCCGCCGCTTTGCTGCTATGGCGATAGGGGGTTGCCACCAGCTCCTCGGCCTTGGGCACCGATATAGTCGCAAACAGATCGGGAAATAGTGGTCGCAATGCGCGCCGTAACCAAACGTAGAAGAAATCGGAGAGATCGGCGTAGCCGATGTTGTCGAAATAGGGGGGATCGGTGGAGATGAGTTTGTTGTGAGAGATTGTTTGTGATGCCGCATCATCTTGTCTTGAAAATCCTTGGCAGGTTGCAGGTAGTGCGTCGAGAACTAATGCGATTTTGTCGAGAGCGACACTTATAGTACCACCAGTGTCTGCGAACGGATTTGCTTCAGCGTAGTCCCAAACCATTGGAAGTGCCTGACGAGCAAAAGTCTCTCTGAAGGCACCACGATCGTTCATCCAAGATGTTATTGACGAGCCTACGTTTGCAATTTTACTTAACGCAAACGCCAAATACACCCCCACTGCTCTCGCGTAAGCTTCGGCGGCTCGCGCCGTCTCTAGGTCGCCTGAGAGGCCCCCCTCCCGGCCTCCCCCCGCTGGGGGGAGGGTGCCCCCCTCCCGGCCTCCCCCCGCTGGGGGGAGGGGTGGGGTGGGGGCAAGAGGAGTTGTCTCGTGCAATGCTGCCCAAATCGTCGCAAGCACTCCCTCGAGATTTTGGAACACGTCGCTGTTCCAGAATCGTAAGACCCGAATCCCATATTGGGCAAGGAATGCTGTGCGCTCTGCATCACGCGCTTTAATCTCTTCGGTAGCGTGTTGGCTACCATCTATCTCAATAGCCAACCGGGCGGATGGACAGTAAAAATCTAGCACGAAGCGATCAATAGGATGCTGCCGGCGAAAGCGGAAGCCGGCCAGTTGTTTGCCACGCAGACATTGCCACAAAAGTTGCTCAGCGTCAGTCATGTCTTTGCGTAAGGTACGCGCTATTTCAAGTAGTGCTGGTGGCACAAGTGTGGGGTGCCAGATAGATTGATCCCTCTCCCGTAGGGGGAGGGCGCCCCCCTCCCGGCCTCCCCCCTCCGGGGGGAGGGTGCCCCCCTCCCGGCCTCCCCCCTCCGGGGGGAGGGGTGGGGTGGGGGCAGTAGCGCC
>JANWYE010000213.1 GCA_025057175.1 Chloroflexus sp.
AGCTTAACGCCGATTGACGCTAACAATCAGCCAGTCGAGGGGGTTCAGGTGCGTCCTGCCTCGATTACCGTGATCATTCCAATTAATCCAGTAGTTGGGTTGCGATTGGTGCCAGTATCACCGGTGGTGATTGGCGTGCCGGCGCCGGGTTTTGCCGTGACCGGTATCGAGGTAGAACCGCCGCTTATCACGCTGACCGGTAGTTCTGGCCCGCTTGATGCGATTAGCTTGTTGCAGACTGAAGCGATTGATATTAATGAGGCCCGTGAGACAGTGGTGCGGATTGTGCCCCTGATCATTCCTTCCGGCACATCACCAGCGCAGGGCGAACCTGATGCGGTTCAGGTGACGATTAACATCGCACCAATTTCGTTGCCATTTCAGGTGCGGTTGCCCGTCGAGGTTGTTTTCGTTGGTTTGAGCCGAGATCTGCAAGCGTCGTTACGCCCAAATGTGGTTGAGATGACTTTTACTGGCACGAGCGATCAACTCAATGCTCTCGCTTCAACACCACTAGTAGCACAACTCGATCTTAGCAACTTTGGCCCCGGTACGTACCAGTTTACGGTGCGTCCTACGTTGCCAAACGGCGTGAGCATTGTCGGTGATCCGCCCGAAGTGACGGTGACGATCGTGCCAATCCCTACGCCAACGCCAACACCTGAGCCGGAACCGTCGCCCGAAGTTGAACCGACGCCCACGCCTACGCCAGATACTGGGTGAAATATGGTGTGCGGCACAACGAACGAGGACATTGTTCCAGTGTTTGAGAGATGGGCATGCCTCATACAGCAGGGCAGAAACGCGCGTAAGGGCGGATTAGAATCCGCCCTTACAGCATAAACGGTGTTACTCTCCTATCACCCCATCGGATCGATCAGGGTCGGCGTAGCGCCGTTGCCATTGCCGTTTTCATCGGGATCCTCGACTGAGAGGGCGGCGACGCGATCGCCACTGGCGACGTTGACCACCGTGACGCCTTGGGTGGCCCGGCCTAGCCGCGAAATTTCGCTGGCGCTGGTGCGCATTACCATGCCGCTGGTCGTAATGAAGGTCAGCAGCGAATGCTCATGCACGACGGCAGCGGCAGCCACCTCATCGCTTTCATTGCGTAGCTTGATCGTAATCACGCCGCCAGTCGCCCGTCCCTTCACTGGGTACTCGCTCAGCGCGGTGCGCTTGCCAATGCCGCGAGCGGTGACGACCAACAGATCGGCACCCTCCTCGGCCAGATCCATCGCCACGACCCGGTCGCCGTCGGCAAGGTTGATTCCGATCACGCCGGTAGCCGGGCGACCCATCGGGCGCACCTCGCTCTGCTCGAAGCGCAGCGTCTGCCCCCGCGCCGTGGTAAGCAAGATATCTTCATGGCCGTGGCTGACTCGCACCCAACCCAGCACATCGCCCTCTTCCAACCCGATCGCAATTAACCCATTCGCGCGCACTTGACTGTATTCGCGCAGTTGGGTGCGCTTGATCTTGCCTCGCACTGTCGCCATCACCAGATACTCGGCGTCGAATTCGCGCACAGCTAGCATTGACGTGACCTGTTCGCCCGGTTCGAGCGAGACGAGGTTGACCAGCGGCAAGCCTTTGGCGGTACGCGAGCTGTCGGGCACTTCATGGGCCTTAATTTGGTAGACCTTGCCGCGATCAGTGAAGAAGAGCAGATTATCGAGCGAATTGCAGGTCAGCAGATGGCGCACAATATCCTGCTCGCGGGTCAGCATGCCCTTGATGCCGCGCCCGCCGCGACGTTGGGTGCGGTAAGCATCGGGCAATTGGCGCTTGATATAGCCACGGTCGGTGAGGGTAATCATCACCCGCACGTCGGGGATCAGATCCTCATCGCTGACCTCGCCGGTGACATCGGGAATGATGCGGGTGCGGCGCGGATCGCCGTATTTCTCTTTTAGGCGCGTGAGGTCTTCTTTAATCAAATGCAGCACCTTGCGCGGATTGGCCAGAATATCTTCGAGTTCGGCGATCAATTTGATCACCTCGCGATATTCATCCTCGATCTTCTTGCGTTCGAGGGCGGCCAGCCGGCGCAGTTGCAGATCGAGTATCGCTTGCGCCTGCCGTTCGGTGAGTGAGAAGTTTTGCATCAGGTTGGTGCGCGCGCTCTCGGCAGTGCGCGAGTCGCGAATGGTTTGGATCACCGCGTCGAGATTATCGAGCGCAATCTTCAACCCTTCGAGGATATGCGCCCGCTCGCGAGCGCGGGCCAGATCGAACTCGGTGCGGCGGCGGATGACCTCTTGGCGGTGGCTAATATACTCTTGCAAGAGCCGCTTGAGGGTCAAGACGCGGGGCTGGCGACCATGCTCAACCAGCGCCAGCATATTGATGCCGAAAGTGGTCTGCATCTGAGTGTGCTTGTAGAGCGCATTCAGCACCTTCTTGGGTTGCGCGTCTTGCTTAAGCAAGATCACGAGCCGCATGCCGTTGCGATCGCTCTCGTCGCGCACATCGCGGATGCCCTCGATCTTGCGATCTTTGACCAGCTCGGCGATGCGCTCTTGCAGGCGAGCCTTGTTGACTTGGTAGGGCAGCTCGGTAACGACAATCATAAACGCGCCGCGACCGGCCTCTTCGATGTGGGTCTTGGCCCGCAGCGTGATCTGGCCGCGCCCGGTGCTGTAGGCGGCCAGAATGCCCTCGGTGCCCAGAATCAACCCAGCCGTGGGAAAATCAGGGCCGGGCATAATCTTCATCAACTCCTCGACCGTTGCTTCCGGGTTGTCGATGAGATAGCTGATCGCATCGCACAGCTCACCAAGGTTGTGAGGCGGGATGTTGGTAGCCATGCCAACGGCGATGCCGGAAGCGCCGTTGAGCAGCAGGTTGGGCAAGATGGCCGGCAGCACCACCGGCTCGCGGTAACTGCCATCGAAATTATCACGGAAATCGACTGTATCTTTCTCGATTTCGCTCAGCAACTCTTCGGCGATCGGGGCAAGGCGGGCTTCGGTGTAGCGCATCGCCGCTGGTGGATCGCCGTCAATCGAGCCGAAGTTGCCTTGCCCGTCGATGAGCGGGTAGCGCATGCTCCACGGCTGTGCCATGCGGGCCAGCGCATCGTAGACTGCGCTGTCGCCGTGCGGGTGCATCTTGCCGAGCACGTCGCCGACGATGCGAGCGCTCTTCTTGTAGGGCTGGTTGCTGCGGAAGCCCATATCCCACATCCCGTACAGGATGCGCCGCTGCACCGGCTTGAGACCGTCGCGCGCATCGGGGAGCGCGCGCGAAACGATCACGCTCATCGCGTAACTGAGGTAGGCCGTCCGCATCTCATTGGTGATGTTGACGGGCCGGACGATGCCGATTTCCATTGATTGCTCCGTTAGTCGGTTTTAGCGCATTATAATGCGACGTTTGCCATCTAATATTATACCCGATCTGGGCGGTTTTGTCGAATGTTTGCGAAAATGTGTTCTACGCTTCGTGGCTGTGCTACAATTCAGACAGCACCTGCTATCGAAAGGAGGAACCATGAACGCCGGCGCGCGCCCGCTCAACCGGTTGGCAAATGAGGCCAGCCCTTATCTGCAACAACACGCTGATAACCCGGTCGATTGGTATCCGTGGGGAGAAGAGGCGCTCGAACGCGCCCGGCGTGAAGATAAACCGATTTTGGTCAGCATCGGCTACGCGGCTTGCCACTGGTGCCACGTGATGGCTCACGAGAGCTTTGCCGACCCAGAGGTGGCGGCGATCCAGAATGAGCATTTCATCAATATCAAGGTCGATCGCGAAGAGCGACCCGATCTTGATAATATCTATATGGCGGCGGCGCAGGCTTTAACCGGACGAGGCGGCTGGCCGCTTAATGTCTTTTGCTTGCCCGATGGTACGCCGTTTTACGCCGGCACCTATTTTCCGCCCGATGCCAAAGCGGCCCGCTATCGGATGCCGAGTTGGCGGCAGGTTTTGCTCTCAATTGCTGAAGCCTATCGCACCCGCCGCGCTGATGTTACCGCTTCGGCCCACGAGTTGCTTGATCATATTAAACGGCTCGCGCAGCCATTGCCGGAAACCGCTGTGGTCGATGCAGCACTCTTGATGGCCGCCGCCGAGAAGATTGGGCGCGAATTCGATCCGCAATACGGTGGGTTTGGCGATGCGCCAAAGTTCCCGCAGCCGCTGGTGCTAGAGTTTTTGCTGCGCGCTCATGTGCGCGGTGATGTGCAGGCATTGCCGATGCTCCACCAAACGCTTGAACAGATGGCGCGCGGCGGGATGTACGATCAGGTGGGTGGCGGGTTCCATCGCTATAGCGTTGATGCGCGCTGGCTGGTGCCCCACTTTGAGAAGATGCTTTACGATAACGCGCTGTTGGCCGAGGTCTACCATCTGGCGGCGTTAGTCACCGGCGATCCCTTCTTGGCCCGCATCGCCGACGAGACCTTTACCTACATGCTGCGCGATCTGCGCCATCCTGACGGCGCGTTTTTCAGCAGCGAAGACGCCGATAGCCTGCCGGTGCCCGGCGCGGCCCACGCCGAGGAGGGTGCGTTCTACGTTTGGACGCCGGACGAATTGCGTTTGGCGCTCGGCGATGATGCAACGCTGGTTGGCGCGTACTACGGGGTGACGCGGCAGGGCAATTTTGAGGGCAAGTCGATCTTGTACGTGCCGCGCCCGCCAGAAGCGGTGGCGGCGCGGCTGGGAGTGCCGGTCGAGCGGCTCGAAGCGACGGTGGCCCGTGCTCGCCCGCTGCTGCGCGCGTTTCGCGAGCGGCGCCCGCGCCCCTTCCGCGATGAGAAGATTATCACAGCGTGGAATGCAATGGCGATCCGAGCCTTGGCAACGGCCAGCGCGCGGGTGCCGGAATATCTAGCTGCTGCCCAACAATGCGCTGATTTTCTCTTGGCCAATTTGCGCCGGGCCGATGGCCGATTATTGCGCAGTTGGAAGGATGGCCGTCCCGGCCCAGCCGGCTTTCTTGACGATTACGCGCTGCTCTGCGATGCGCTGCTCGAGTTGCACGCCGCTAGCGGCGAGGCGCGCTATCTAGCGACAGCGATCGAGCTGGCTGACGCGATGCTCGATCTGTTCTGGGATGCGCAGGCGTGGATGTTCTTCGACACCGGAAGCGACCAGCCGGCCTTGGTCACTCGCCCGCGCGACCTGAGTGACAACGCCACGCCGTCGGGGTCAGCGGCGGCGACTGTGGCCTTGTTGCGGCTGCACGCTATCACCGGGCGCGATCTCTATGCCACCCGCGCCGAGCAGGTGTTGCAACAGGTTGCGCCGATGCTTAGCCGCTTCCCGCTCGGTTTTGGCCGCATGCTATGCGCCGCCGATCTGGCTGTCGGCCCCACCCGCGAGCTGGCGATCATCGGCCCGCCTGCGCATCCGGCCACGCAGGCGCTGGTTGCCGAAGCGCGCGCTGCCTACCGGCCCCGGCTGGTGATCGCCCGCGCCGCACCGGGCGATCCGATCACTTCGCTTAGCCCGCTGTTTGCTGATCGTGGCATGATCGATGGCCAACCTACCGCTTATCTGTGCGAACAATTCACCTGTTTGTTGCCTGTCACTACCCCGGAAGGATTGCGTAAGCAATTAGCCTCGTAACGCAGAAGGCGCACAGGGTAGAGTTGCAGATTAGTGCGATATAATAAGCGACGCAGACAGCGCGTGTCTCAGTGCGCGCCGCCGCACGCTGGCATGTCTTGCGAGCTGCCGGCGGCGGTGAAGCAATCCCCACGAGTACGGGAGAGGCACACGGCGGGCAGGTATGCTTCGCACTGAAGGGGGAGATTGCTGCGGGGGCTACGCCCCCTCGCAATGAAGGGCGCGGGAGGAGACGAGGCGGGGCAACGGTTGGTTCTCATCATCTCCCGCGCTGATTGCCGGTCGCAGGCCGCAGGCCACCTGACCGCCCCCTTCGCCCCTTGTGGGAGACGGGGGCAGGGGGGATGAGGGGAGACTCCAGCGCCCCAGCACGGTGCGCGCTAAAGCGGGAGCTTTCGGATCAACATCTCTTTGTGTTTTTGAGGCAATCCACCATCCATGCACATCCTCCACGTCGTGCAACTTTATTGGCCGGCGCCAAGCGGCGCGGCCCGCTATTTTCAAGAAATCGGCGCGCGGCTGGTGGCCGCAGGGAACCGGGTGACGGTGCTGGCCACCGATGCCTTCGATCTGGAACATCTCTGGATGGCTGGCAAGCGCCGGATCGCCGAGCCAACCGGCGAGCATGATGGCGTGCAGATCCGGCGCTTGCCGGTGCGACGGCTGCCCGGCCCTTCCCTGCTCTACCCGATCATTCGCCGGTTGATGGTCGAACTGGGCCGTGTTGGCCGGCCCAGCGTTCCAATCTTGCGCCGGCTCGCAACCCTCACTCCGCAATTGCCCGATCTGGCTGCCACGTTGGCCGATCCGGCGCTAGCCGATGTAGCGGTGGTGCATACCACCAACATTACCCTCGACTTCGCGCTGATCCCGGTGGCGCGGTGGG
>JANWYE010000214.1 GCA_025057175.1 Chloroflexus sp.
ATCGGCGGCGCAACGGCCTTCGGGCCGTTGTACGCCGCCGCCGGTTTAGCGGCGTTAGCTGTCGCTTTGGCGCTGTTGGTAAGCGTCAAGGCTGGCCTCATTGCCACATTGGCAGTGGCGACGATCATCCCGTTCGGCACCCTGCCATTTAAGGCGATCATTACGCCCAATTTTCTGACCCTCGCACTGGTTGCGCTCAACGGCGTCTGGTTCTTACGCGCGCTGGCCCGCTCTGATGCGTATGATGTGCGCTTTGGATCGCTTGGCTTGCCGCTGATCGGGTTTCTTGGCCTGACCCTCTTTTCGTTGGTGCTTGGCGCGCGCGGTCTGCCCGACCCGCAAACCCTGCACAATTATGCCAAGTTTGTGCTCGGAGTGTTTTGCTACCTGACCGTGATCAATTGTGTGCGCGACCGTGATACTGCCCGCCTCATCGTGCGCGCCTTGATTGTGGTTGGCGGTCTATCGGCCCTGATCGGGTTGATCTTGTGGGTGTTACCCGATTCGACCGCGTTGCAACTGCTGGTCGCGCTCGGCCGGATTGGGTATCCGACCAGCGGGCGGGTGCTGCGGTATGTTGAAGATGATCCCAACGGGCTAGAGCGGGCGATCGGGTTGGGGGTTGATCCTAATAGTTTCGGCGGGATGCTGGCGTTGGTAGCGGTGTTGACCCTTACCCAGCTCGCTGCGCCACGCCCGCTCTTGCCGCGCTGGCTATTGGCGGCATTGGGCGGGTTGCAGGTGCTGGCGCTCTTGCTCACCTTTTCGCGAGCTGCGCTCTTTGGCCTGATTATCGCCGCTGCTTTTTTGGCTACCGTGCGCTATCGCCGGCTGTGGCGGTATATGATCGTCGCCGGTGGGCTAGGGGCAGTGCTGCTTCTGGGGCTAGGTTACGCTGACGAATTCATTAACCGCGTCCTCTCCGGCGTGCAGTTTCGCGATCAGGCTCAGCAGATGCGGCTCGATGAGTATGCTAACGCGATCGCGATTATCCAACGCTATCCAGTGTTTGGGATTGGTTTTGGCCAAGCGCCCGATCTCGATCTCTCGGCGGGGGTAAGCAGTATCTACCTCGCGATCGGCCAGCGTATGGGGTTGGTCGGCTTAGCGGTTTTTTTGGGCTTGATCGGGTTTTGGTTCACGCGCAGCCTGCGCATTTTGCCGCACCTCGATGACGAGGCCGCTAGTTGGCTGCTCGGTTGCCAAGGCGCGGTTGTTGCCGCGCTGGCCGTAGGATTGGCCGACCACTATTTTTTCAATATCGAGTTTAGCCACATGGCGACCTTGTTCTGGTGTACGATTGGGCTGGGGAGCGCCATCGAGTGGTTGATCAATGAGCCATAAGTGATTGTGTTTTTGCATGTGAAATCGGATTGTCATGGCTGCTAAAAATAACCATCCCGGCGTAGTTGCCGATAACCGCAAAGCTCGCCACGATTACGAGATTGAAGAGACGATTGAAGCGGGCATTGTGCTTTCCGGCAGCGAGATTAAGTCGGTGCGCGCCGGCCGCGTCAATCTGCGCGGCAGCTTCGCCCGCGTTGTCAACGACGAAGTTTTTCTCTACGATGCCCATATCGCGCCATACGAGCAGTCGGGCAAGTACTTTAACCACGATCCGATGCGGCCGCGCAAACTCTTGCTTCACCGCCGCGAAATCAACCGGCTGAACGGGCTGGTGCGCATGAAGGGCATGACGCTAGTGCCGCTGAAGGTCTATTTCAAGGGCCGGCGGGCTAAAGTCGAGCTAGGTGTTGCCCGCGGCAAGAAGATTTATGATAAGCGCGAGGATATTGCTCGCCGTGACGCGGCGCGCGATATTGATCGCGCCCTCAAGCGATCGCGGCAAGAGCGGTAAACGAAGAATGCAAGACGCTGTGCAACTGAAGAAGCTTTGCGCTATTTGGCTTGCTGGTAAGGTATATGTGCTGTCACCATAATGCGCGCATTATCTTTGGCATATACGACAGGGATCACCGATGACTGACCGTTTCCATCGTATTCGCGATCGCTACTTGTCAGGTGAAATCCCGTGGGATCACCCTGAACCGCCGCCTGAAATCATTGCGCTCAGCCGTGAGTTGCCACCGGGCCGCGCTATTGATCTCGGTTGCGGCCCCGGTCGCGCTTGTATTTGGCTGGCCCGCGCCGGGTGGCAGGTTGACGGGATTGATTTTATTCCCGAAGCGATTGAGATGGCCAAAGAGCGAGTCGCTGCCGCCGGAGTCGCTGATCGCGTGCGCCTGTTTGTCGCCGATGCAACCAATCTCGCTTTTCTAAGCGGGCCGTACGATTTGGCGATCGATGTCGGTTGCGGCCACGGCTTCAGCGAGCCAGAGCTAAATGCTTACCTTGATGAAGTCCATCGCTTGCTGCGACCGGGTGGGTTGTTTGCGCTGTTTGCCCATCTGCGTCCGAGCGAACAACCAACGTCTGAGGCGCTCAAAACGAGTATCGAACAATCGATGTTGATGCAGGCCCTGCGCCAGCGTTTCACCGTCGAACAATTCGTGCCCGGCGAGACGGTCGTGATGGGCAATCGCGGCCCTTCGGCGTGGATCTATCTGCGCCGGGTCTGAAAACGCAAAGATGCCAAGATGAGAAACAAACTGATGCTGTTGGTGCGCAGCAGTGTTGTGTCGTCGCGCTGTAAGCCGGAGTAACCCATGCAGCCCATCCAAGATACCTACCCCGACGAACTGAGCCATTGCTACGGTTGTGGCCGTCTCAACCCTGACGGCCTCCAAATTAAGAGCGTTTGGAATGGCAACGAAGCGATTGCCCGCTTTACGCCCCACCCGTACCACACCGCTGTCCCCGGTTATGTCTATGGTGGTCTGCTCGCTTCTCTGATTGATTGCCATGGCACCGGCACCGCCGCGGCGGCTGCTTACGCTGCCGCTGGTCGCGAGCCGGGCACTGCCCCATACCTGCGCTACCTTACTGCATCGCTCCGGGTCAATTTCTTGAAGCCAACCCCGCTCGGCCCCGAATTAGTTATTCACGGGCGAGTGAAGGAGATGGCCGGGCGCAAAGTGGTAGTCGAAGCGTGGATCGAAGCCAACGGCGAAACAACAGTGCAGGGCGAGGTGGTAGCGGTGCAGGCGCCCGATTACATGATCGAAGCGTTGCTTAGGCGAGGCTAGCCGGCCAGCACTCTACGGCATTGCATAGACAGGATAGATGCTTTGGCCGGCTGCTGCGCCGCCGTAGGGAAGATGGTTTTGCCAATCACGTCCATGTTTGGACAGGATAGATGCTTTGGCCGGCTATCGCACTGCCGTTGAGCAGTTAAATACCTTGTCATTCTGCTCAGTAAGCGATCCACCGGCCTATGCTTCTCATTCTTGTCAGCAGGCGAGCCAGCGGCCTAGCTACCCGCTGCGGCGCAGCTACACCCTCGCCGTTTGATACCGCTCAACCGCAAATTGGGCAATAACTGCTCCGGCCAGCGGCCACGCCGGATCGAGCATAATATCGTGCGGCGCCGCAGGGATCACGAATAGCTCGGCGCGGTAAGTCGCGGCAAGCGCTTGCTGGGCAGCGAGATCAAAGATAGCATCAGCGCCGGCAGCGATCACCAGCACCGGCGTCTGGCAAGCGTGGGGACGCGGACGAATCAGCATACTGCTCATCGTCACCAGTGGCGGCTCGCTGACCAATTGCCGGCGGTAACGTTCGAGATCGGCAGCGGGAATATCGGGCCGGAAGAGGGCAGCGCGCACAGCGGCAGCCTCGCGGCGCAACAGGGCGCGGATATCAACCAGTGGCGCGCCTTCACGCCAGCGGCGCAGAAAGTAGGCCGGGCTTGACACCGGCGAGCTGCAGAGCAACACGACGCCGGCCAAGGCCGGTGGCGGCCCACAGCGTCCGGTCATTAATAACTGGGCCACATACCCGCCGGCGCTATGGCCAACCAACACTGGCGGTTGGGGCAACGCGGCGACCGCTTCACGCACATCGCGCACATAATCACAGATGGTTGTCAACGGGCCGGCGGGTGGGCTAGCGCCATGCCCACGTAAGCTGATCGCATGCGCCGCCAACCCACGCGCTGCCAGATCGGGCAAGGCCCGTTCGGCCCAACACCATGCCCCGTGCCATGCCCCATGCACCAAAAGCACCGGCGGCGCTGAGCGGGGCCGTTGCGGTTGCACTGAGATCCGTTCGAGCGTCACGATCGCTTCTCTCTGGGCAAAAAGGAAATACGCATCGGCATGACCAACACGCTCCTTCCTACGATCCCCCTTCTACAATCACCTTCTCTGGCGGCAAACCCAATTGGCGGCGGCGCTCTTCGGCCAGCCGGCGCTTCTCGGCGATCATCTCGTCGGTGACGTAGACCCCAAATGAGCGCAGGCGAGCCAATTCAAGACCGTGCTTCTTCCACAATCGGTAGACCTCTTTCACCCGCTCGATCTCGATATTGCGCCCCAGCGTGTAATCCTCGAACTTACCCTCCATTGCCAGCAGCGCCGTTTCCGAGAGACAGGCATAAGCGGTGCCGGGAGGCATATCAATATCGAAGCCGAAATCTGGCTCGCCGGGCAACACAATCTCACCGCTCTCGATCACCAGCACATCGGGCCGGCGGCGAGCATCTTCCTCTTTCACATCCGGCGGGCGGGCGACGTCGCACACCACTGCACCGGGCTTGAGTTTATCAATGTTGATCACCTTGCCGGTCAGCGCGCTAGTAGTGGTGATAATCAGATCGGCATCGCCGATATAGGCATCGGCATAGGTCGCCGCTACCACCCGCGCCCCCGGCGTTTCAGCCTCGATCTGCTTCTTGAGCGCGATCAGCCGTTCGGCGCGCGGCGCAACCAACACCACATCATGCACTGCTTGGGCCAACAAGCGGGCGCAGACCGCGCCGATCGAGCCGGTCGCGCCGATCACGACTGCCCGCACATGTTCGGGCCGGCCACCCTTCATCAGTAACACCGCTTGCTTCGCCGCTTCGAGCGTAGCAGCCACTGTCAGCGAGTTGCCCGACGTAATGCCGATGTTGACTTTCTGGGCTACGGTGATCCCGGCGTCGCCAACCACCGAGGTAAACGCGCCCAAACCCATAATCTGCGCCCCCATCCGTTCGGCCATGCGAGCCGCCTTGATCAAACGACGATAGGTAAAACTCGGCGGACGGCGCATCATTTCGCGCGGGGTCGCGCCGAGCGTGAGCAGAATACCCTCTACCTCTTCGCCGGTCGCTTTCGAGCGAATGCCGCGGATGCGCGAGAGGTAGAGCGGCGGGAACTCGGCGGCAACGAGTTCCACCAACCGCTTGGGCAGATAGCGCGTCCAGCGGAAGAGGCGGTGATTGGCGATCAACTCGGTGCGCAGCGGATGGATAACAAACGCAAAGCGCGGTTTAGGCCGTGGATTGAGGTCTTGCACCGTTGGCCCCCAACCGGCAGCCGAGATAAAATCGATCACTTCGGCATCGCCGGGTTGGCGCGTACTTTCGGTAATCGCGGTAATCACGGCCTCGATCGCATCGGCGGCGATAAACGGGCGCTCTTCGCTTAGCGGCGGCGTCATTGTGACCAGCGTCGTCACGCCGCGCCGGCGCAAATCTTCAATCTCGGCGGGCGACGGATCATCGGTAATGATTGACTTGCGGGTCAAGTCGTGCGGGGCAAAGCGGCGGATAAAGGCGAAATCGCCAGCAATGACGTCGGCCCAGCGGAACAGATCGGCAGCCCGGCTATCAAAGCCCTCTTGGCCGAGCGCCACTGGATGGAGAAAGCGATAGGGCAACAGCGCGAGGATGGGCAAGGTGGTAGCCGCGTAGAGTTCAAGCTGTTCGAGCGAGCGGGGCGGGGGCAAAAAGGGAATACCGGCGTGAATGACCGGATCGGCAAAGCGTAGTTCCGGCTCATACTGGCTGATCGCGGCAGCGAGTTGGTAGCGTTCGACCCCGCTGGTAATCAAGACCCGCTTGTAGCGCAATAGCGATGGAATCTGGCGTGTCGCCTGCGCGATTGCCCACCGTTCGAGCGTTGCCTTGACGACACCGCCATCAACCACTGGCGTGCGTCGCGCCTGCGCCGCGATATGGATCGCCTCTTGATGCGGATAACGGGCGCGACCGATCCGAAAGACCGGCGTCAGCCCACCCAACCCGATCGCATCAACCTTGCCATCAAATTCGCGCACGAGCGCCATCGCTTGCGCGACATCGCCATTGGTGCCAATCCGGCGCACTTCCACGTGCTGGCCGAGCACTGTGACCGTGATCTGATAATCGCGTTGCGCCGACCCAAGACTAATGCTGACCACTCGCTTCATCGCAGCCTCCTCCTCGCACTCATAGCGCAAGTATACCATGACAACGAATGGGGCAACGAATGAACGAATGAACGAATGGGGCAACGAATGAACGAATGAACGAATGGGGCAACGAATGAACGAATGAACGAATGGGGCAACGAATGA
>JANWYE010000215.1 GCA_025057175.1 Chloroflexus sp.
GACCAACTCGGCAGGGGTGAGTGTGGCGGTTTGCACCTGAATCCAGCGCGTTTCCTGCTCTGAGCCGGCAACAGGCTCGGCGGAAACCAGCCGGTTAGCGGCAATCGGAATGGTAATGGATTGCGCCGCCGCCACTACCGCTTGCAACCTCACATGGGCCAACAACCCTGCCGGTCGCCGGTAGAGCCGGTACGAGCCACCGCTCCAGATCGGCGGATCGGTATAGCCCCACAGGGTCGGGTCTTCGTCGCGCTGCAAGAGGGCATATTCGGCAACGGCATGAGGTTTGCCCGCGCTCGATGAGGCATAGCCGGTGCGCACATCTCCCCAGACGATGGCGTGATCGAGCAGATAGGCGGCTAACCCGCTGGTTACACCTTGCACTCTTGGGTCACTGGTCAGCCAAACTGTGCTGCCGGCAGGCACCAGCCGGCGCAGATCGCGCAGAGGAGGCAACTCGTTGGCAAACAGACCGGGTTTATGCCAGTGATCGGCCACCACCCGTCCACCGGTAACAGCCACTGCGCCGCCGATGATCACGGTTGCGCCGCTGCCAATCAACAGGCGTAACCATTGTGGGTGCTTGCGCAGGCGATCGAGCGCCGTCTGCATGCCACTTGCAGCCAATGCGCCAGCAATCCACCCCAGATAAGCGGCAGCCTTGAGGTAGCCATAGTGATACTCGGCGCCAAAGCGCAAGTAGATCAGGAAACCGCTCGCGCCGGCCAGCAAGCCTAACCAGCGCCCGCGCTGCGGCCCGGCCAGCAGACCATAACCGGCCAGCGCCAGCAGCGTGAACACCGCCAACCCCGTGAGCGGGGTCAGTGGTTCTGGTGGTTCACGCAGGCGAAAGAGCGTTAGCCCCACAATGTCACTGAGCGGCACGAAGCGAAACAGACCCAGCGTGGTCAGCGGCAGGCTGTAACGATAGTTAAAACCGGCGAAATAGTCGGGGATGGTGGGAGCAGCCAGCGCCAACGCGAGCAGAGCAAGGATCAGCGCCCGCTTGATGAGCGGCCAGCGTTCGCGGGTCTGCCAGAGGGTCGCGATCCCAATCCCAGCCGCCATCAGTCCAATTGGGCCGAGAGCTGGGTAGTAAGCAACCGGAATGGCAGCCAAGCCGATCGCAGCGACAAGGAGGGGCGCAAACCGGCCAGCGGAATGCTGAGCAGGCGCAGGCTGTACCGCAGCGAGGCCAAGGATCAGCGCCAGCGGGATGAGGGGCCATGCCGCCAGTTGCATCCCAAAATTGAAAAAGCTCGTCCAGAGTAACAAGCCATTGAGCGCAGCCAATAGCGCGCCCAAGGTTGCCGGGCCACGCCGCAGATCAAACACTGTCTGCAAGAGCACATAAATCCCGACCGCACCCAATGCGCGCAGCCATGCCAGCAGCGGGGCAAAGCTGACTAGCGGTTCACCGCCGCTGAGCAGATCAACGCTGCCTTGCCAAATGCTAAAACCGAGCGTCAGCCCGATCCGTGGCGGATCGGCATTGATGTCGCGCAGCGGATTAGCAGGCGCAGCCGCAATTGCGCTGACTGGGCCGCGGGTAAGGTATCGCGCTGTAGGCCAGTAGTTTTCGGTATCCCAGCCACCGCCGATGGGGGCCGCATAGCCATAGCTGAAAAGCGGCGCTACGCCAATGGCAACACCGACCAGCGCTACCAGCAGCGCCAGCCAATGGTGTTGCAACACCGCCACAAGGTTGGGTGGCCCATAACGCCGCCACGCCAGCCAATTGAGCACCCCACCGATCAGCAACAACACACCGAGGGCCAGCCCTAACCCGCTCACCAATCGCACCACCCAATAACCAACGAGGATAGTCAGGGCGTAGCCGAGCAAGGGCGCAAACACTGCCCGCCACGGCTGCAAAGCGGCAGGCAGCGCCATGCGGGCTAAGCCCCAGCCACTCCAGAGGGCAAGGGCACTGGCGACGAGCAGGGTCAACCCCATCTGCAACATATCATTCATATCGCCGCCCGGATCACCGCTGAACCGTCTTACCCGGCTGGCGCAGCATCATCCACAGGATTGCCACTGCCGCCAGATTCAACCCAACCGCTACTACAATCAACCCCGGTAGCGAGATGTCGTACAACACACCGAGGGCAGCGCTGCCGGCAAACCAGCTCAGGCCAAACCCGGCGTTAAACAGGCCATACGCCGCGCCCCGCCGCTCAGCCGGCGCCAATTGCGCCACCGCCGCGCGCAAGATCGATTCCTGCGCGCCAAGGGCAATCCCCCAAATCATAACCCCGATCACCGCTGCAACCAGATTGCCGCTAAAGAGCAGTGGCGTACTGAAGGTCGCCAGCGCCGTCACACCGATCAGCGTCTGCATGCCGATCCGGTCGTAGAGGAAGCCAAAACCCAACGCCGCCACCGCGTCAACCACCATCGCCAGCGCGTAGAGCGCGGGGATAGCGGCGGCAGGCAAGAGCTGGGTACGTTGGAAATGGAAGGCGGCCAGCGCGAAATCAACACTAGCGGCGGCAAAGAGGCCCACACTCGCAAGATAGAGCCAGAAACGCCGGTTAAAGCCGGTTGTGGTCAAGGTAGGCGTCTTGCCGGCCAAATCAGCCGGTTGCGGAAACAGTGCGCGCGCCGCCAACAATACTGCCAGACAGAGCAGGCCGGGCACGATCAAAATACTGAAGGAGAACTGAAAACTTCCGCCAGCGGCTAACACCGCTGCCAAGGCCAACGGCGCGGCGACAGCACCCACCTGATCAAGCGCTTCGTGCAACCCAAACCCCTTGCCCGCACCAACTCGATCGGCGGCATACGAGATGAGTGTGTCTTTGGCCGGGCTGCGCAGCGCTTTACTAAACCGCTCGACCATCAATAGACCAACAGCCAGCGGCCACGCATTCGCCAGCGCCAGCATCGGCACTGCGATGACCGTCAGGGTATAGCCAAGGATGGTCATCAACCAATAACGGCGAGTGCGATCGCTGAGGTAGCCAAAGACGAGCCGCAACCCATACCCGATCAACTCGCCAATGCCGGCAGTCAAGCCAACCACTGCGCCGCTCGCGCCAAGCAACGCCAGATACTGCCCGCTGAGACTGCGCCCGCCTTCGTAGACCATATCGGCGAGCAGGCTCACCACGCCCATCAGCACAATAAACTGCACCGCGCGCCGGTGCGAGATGGCAAGGGCTTGCATAACACATCCTTATCCACCAACTGCGCTATCGTCCGGCAAAAGCTGCCAGCGCGTACCAAATAGCGACCGCCACCAACCGCGCCGCGCGATCATCAATGTCGTAAAGCGGATTAAGTTCGCTGAACTCGATCAAACGGGTGCGCGGTTCGGCGCCGGCCAACATCGCCAACGCCACGAATTCATCGCCGCGCATACCGAGCGGATTAGGCGCGCTGACGCCGGGCGCTTCCGCCGATTGTACCACATCTAGATCGAAGCCCCACCCAATGCTGGCCGCATCGCTCTCAGCCAACAGCGCCTGCACCGTTTCGGCGACACCATGCCGGCGAGCAGCGCTGAGCGTGATCATCGTCGCGCCACGCTCGCGCAGATAGGCAGTGTACACCGGCGAATTAGCATGGGGTTGCGCGCCAACCACCCAATAGCGGCGCGGATCGATCAAACCGGCTTCAATCAACTGACGATACGGAGTGCCGCTATTGGCCGGCTGATCGGCGCGCACATCGTAATGGGCATCAATATTGATCGCTAGCGCTGGCGCCGGCCCTGATGCGGCCAGCGCCGCCATATCGGGGAAACTGATGTCATTGCCGCCACCGAGACTGATCAGGAGCTTGCCATCAGCGATAATCTGGGTGGCGACTGCGCGGTGAACAGCGTGAATCGTCTCAAGATCGCCATCAACCGGCACATCGCCGAGATCGCAGATCGGCAGATCGGCCAGACCGGCCACACCGAGTCGGTACAGACAGCGCCGGATCGCGGTTGGCCCCTGCGCCGCGCCGGGACGGCCCCGATTGCGTTGCACGCCAAGGTCTTGCGGGCAACCGAGAATGACCACAGCGGCAGAATCATAACCGGCGCCACCGGGAATAACCATCTCACCCAGTCGCTGGTCGTTGGGATCATCACGGCGATAGAACAGATCGCTCGCCGGAGGAATCAGGTGGTGCAAGAAATTCACTGGCGGAAGAAATCGATCACTTGGCTGCGTTCTTCTTCGCTTGGCATCAGTTCAATGAAGGTAATGCGATGCCATGGAAAGATCACCGCCTGCACGCCGGCAGCTAGGTACGGCACCGGCTTGCCATCGCGCTTACGCATATTCGTAACCTTGATAAAGAGATCACCGGGCTGCGGCTCTTGATCAATATCGGCCAGCAGCGGATCCTCGCCGGTGAGATGAAGAATGACCGTTTTCGGCATAGAGAGGCCTCCGCGAATATTTGCGCTTACGAACTCACTTCAAACCGCGCCAACAGCATCCCGAACTGCACTTCATCACCATGATGCAACTGCACCGGTTGGCCGGGAGGAACCCGCTGGCGGTTTAGAAAAGTCCCATTCGAGCTACCGAGATCTTCTAGCATATAGCCATTATCGAAACGCACAATACGGGCATGGCGACGCGACACGCCGGCATCATAACCGCCATCAAGGCTAAAATCAACATCGGGAAAAAAGCCGCGCTGTTGATCTTTACGACCAATGATCAACTCAGGCGCAGCCGGCAACTCAATTCGCCGGCCCGAACTGAGCACCACCAACACGATTGCCGGCCCAGTTGTGGCGATAGCCGGCGCTGGCAATACGGTCGCCTCGTCTTCGACAAGTTGGGCCGCTTCGGAGGCAGCTCGATTGAGTGAAGCGGTAGTTTGGCGCTGGGGTTGGGTATGGATCAGACTGGCGCCACAGACAGTGCAAAAGATGGTGCCGTCGAGTTGTTGAGCCTGACAGTAGTTGCAAATAATCATCGATTGCCTACCCCAGCCTATGACTGCTCTTCACGTCCAATCAGACCGCGAGTACCATACTTAATCCGCTTGCGCCCTTCGGCACTTGCCTGCCCAGAACGGAGCAAGCGGGTCGCCTCTTCCTGCACAGTGCGAGCTAATTCGACTTGTCCTGCTTCAAACAGACGAGTACCGGCCATTTGCAACCGCCGGGTCGCTTCTTCGAGCTTACCTTCTTCAGCAGCTTGCCACGCGCTCGCCTGCAAACGATAGGCAACCAACCGTTCAAGCCAATGTTTGACTGTTGGATCAACGTTGTCGCTTACCTCGTTGGGATCACGGAACACCACCGGCAGCGTCTGTTCATGGCTCTGGATGGCGCTATCGCTACCCGGCGTGCGGAAGCGCAGGCTCATCCGCAGCAACGTATGCCGGCCAACCGGCAATGGCGGCACAACGATTTCGAGCAGCAGTGCTTGCGTATCGCTCTCTGGCCAATCGCCGAGCGCCGCCGTCCAGACAAAATCGGTCTCTTCGATCACCGGCAACGGCCCGATAAAGGGACGCACCCGGTCAAGCGAACGCACCAGCGCCTGTTGGGGCAAGGCTATCCGCACATGGACATCTTGGGCAAACAGATTGTGCATCCGCTCGACTTCAGCGGTAAAGATTTTAGTTATCTCGCTCGCCGAGGTGATGTAGTGAGTGCGGCTATTCTCACGAGCGGCAATCGTCTCTAGCAGGTCTTCATTCCACTCGCTACCGATACCAAGGGCCGTAATCCCGATCCCGCGGGCCTGCGCGCGGCGCGCAATCTCGACACAGCGGCCTTCGTCGCCATAAGTACGGCCATCGGTCAGCAACAGCAAACGATGGACGGCGCGCGGCATCATTGCCCGTTGCAACTCTTGCACACCCAACGCCAGCCCGGTTGCCATCTCGGTGCCGCCAGCAGCCTCGATTGCGCTAATCTGCCGTTTGATTTCCGCCCGCGCCCGCGCCAATTGGGCCGATACCACCACCTCAGCGCGATCGTTAAACGTCACTAGCGCAAAGCTTTCGTGATCGCCGAGCAGATCGAGAATCTGCATCGCCGCCTGCTTGACCTGTTGCAACCGCTCGCCGCGCATTGACGAGCTACGGTCAATGACGAGACAGAGATTGAGCGGCAAACGCGGCATCTTGGTCGCGCCACTTTGGGCAGACAGCTCGATCAGCGCATAGAGCAACTGCGGCTCGGTGCTTGCCGGCAACACACTGCGGCTTGGCGTTATGCGCAGGTCAACCTTGCTCATCGTTGGCCCTCGTCGAGCGGCAATGAAACTACCACCGCCGAGATATTGTCATCGCCGCCGGCCAGATTGGCCAGCGCGATC
>JANWYE010000216.1 GCA_025057175.1 Chloroflexus sp.
GACGATTTCGGCACCGGTTACTCGTCGCTAGCTTATTTACGCCAACTGCGTCTCGATGCGCTCAAGATCGATCAAGCCTTCGTGCGCGCGATCGATGAGCAGCAGAGTGTGGTGACGAATAGCCGCGCCTTGTTGCGTGCTATCATCAATTTGGCGCATAGTCTTGGGCTGGCCGTGGTTGCCGAAGGCGTCGAGACCGAGGAGCAACGCACTGCGCTGCTCAGTATGGGATGTGATGTGTTGCAGGGCTACCTGATCGCCCATCCGATCCCAGCCGATGAGGTTTGGCCGACCATCCTGCGGCTGCAGGGGCGGCATACACCAACTGATTGAATGATGTTGGCCCCACCCCGGCCCTCCCCCGGAGGGGGAAGGGGATTAGCCCCCACCCCGGCCCTCCCCCGCCGGGGGAGGGAGGATGCACCCCACCCCCCAGCGGGGGGAGGCTGGGAGGGGGGCCGCGGGTTGCACTACGTGGTGGCAGCGCTGCGCACAGGTCTGATCCCAGCAGCGCCCTGCGCCCGCGCCAGTGGGAGAGGGGCGCCAGCCCCCACCCCGGCCCTCCCCCTCCGGGGGAGGGGGAGCCTCCTCCAGCGGGGACAACTGAGCGGCCCAGTAAGCCGCCACTACCCCCCTTCCACTGGCGCTGGGATTTGAGTGAGAATACGTTCGAGCAGCACAGTCGCGGTCTGACCGCGCAGCCGCGCTTCGGCGGTGAGAATGAGGCGGTGGTTAAGGGCTGGCACAACCATCGCCTTGACATCATCGGGTAGCACAAAACTGCGCCCGGCCATCGCCGCCCGCGCCTGCGCCAAGTGGGCCAAGGCCAGCGAACCGCGCGGGCTGGCACCCAGCTCAATGTCGGGGTGGTCGCGGGTGGCGCGGGCTATGGCCACCAGATATTGGCGCACTGGCTGGCTAATGGCGACGCCGCGCACTGCTGCTTGCAAGGCGCGCACCTCTTCGGCAGCAACCACCGGCGGTTGGGAGGCAACAGCGCTCGGCGCTAGTGAACGCTGCACTATCTCCTCTTCCTCTGCTGCGCTCGGGTACCCCATCGCCACTTTGATGAGAAACCGATCTAACTGCGCCTCCGGTAGGGGGAAGGTGCCTTCTAGCTCGATCGGGTTTTGGGTGGCAATGACCAGAAATGGGCGCGGTAGGGGGCGCGTCTCGCCGTCGATCGAGACCGTCCGCTCTTGCATCGCTTCGAGCAGCGCGCTCTGAGTGCGCGGTGTCGCCCGGTTGATCTCGTCGGTCAGCACAATTTGGGCGAAGATTGGGCCGGGGCGAAACTGAAATTCGCCCAGCTTCTGGTTAAAAAATGACAGACCGGTGACATCAGAGGGCAACAGGTCAGGGGTAAACTGGATGCGCTGAAAGGTGCAGCCGAGCGCGCCGGCCAAAGCTCGCGCCAAGGTCGTTTTGCCGGTGCCGGGGACGTCTTCGAGCAAGACATGCCCTTCACAAAGTAAAGCCGCCAGCAAGAGGTCGATAATAGCTTCTTTGCCGACGATAATCTGGCCAATGCGGGCGCGAATAGCGGTTGCAACGCGATGGATCTCGGTAATCGCGGCCTCGGAAACAGTGGACACAATGCAGCTCCGTTGTGTGGTTGCCGTTGGGCGAGATATACAGGGACGACGCATGCGCCGTCCCTGCTGGTATGGTACCATAACTCATCGCCTTGAGATGGTAAGACGAGGGGAGCAACTGCCGCGCTGTACTGGCGTGCGGCAGCGATGCTGCCACACTCCACAGGCTCTGGCAATGGCGCTCCTTACGCGCGAGAAGTACACCAAGCGCAGCGAATTACTATGGCGAGCAGTAGAGAGCTGTCAAACCCGGTTTTGGAGTGCGGAGTACAACTGCCGCACTCCATATTGGCAGGCATTGCTCGCATCAGGAGAAGCTCTCCCCCCGTCCTCAAGTCACGGCTTGGTTTGAAAACGCCACGTGTAGGTAAATGGTCGCCCATCGTAGCTACCCGACACTGTAACCTCAATCGTTGCCCGCGCCGGCAGCGGTTGCGCCGGCACGATAACGATTCCCTTATGGCCTGCCGGTAAGTCGGTTGAAACCGTATGCGGCAAGGCTGCGCCGCCGGCAACGCGCAGATCGGTTGCCGTTACCACTGGAGTGTTGCCGAAATAGCGCCAATGCAGCGTAATCGGGTAGGTTGTGGCCGGCACACCCGCTTGATCAGGCCCCGGATAGCGCACCGGCCAGCCGGGGTAGCCAACCCCTTCGTCGAAATACGACAGCACATCGAGCGCCGCGCCTTGCACACGGTTTGCCGCCGTGTAGAAGCCGAAGCCGGTGCGCTGGAGGGTTGGATACAGCATCCAGAGGCGATGGCCGATCGACTCCATCCAGCTATCGATCGCATCAGCCGGTTGCCAGACGGCCCCCCAACCCATCCACGCATTCCCCTTCTGGGCGCAGATTTGCCCGGCGGGCGACGCATACGGCAATGAAGGGTTCTGATCGTGGGTCAGGTGACTGTTTTCGGCCATGTAGCGGGCATGTTGCCAGCAGTTATCACTTAGCGCCGCGTCTTCTTGCACCGGCGCTAGGCCGGCAAACGCGCGATAGGTATTGAGCCGCTCCAGCCAATTGCTTGGCAACACTGGCAGCGGAGCGATATTGCCCGGTGTGGCAAACGCCTCGCGACCGAGCAAGCCGAGCAAGACCACATTGGGGCCGAGCTGCGGATGCAACTCGAACCGCGCCCGCTCGAACCACTGCGTGAGCACTGTATCGCCCGACGAATTGGTCTCCATTCGCGGTTCAGTCAGCGGCAAGCCAAAGAGCGCCAAACTTTCGGCTTCGCTAAACCCGCGCCTGCCGTCAAAATCGAGACCGTGCGATTGCCAGTACTGCAAAAACGCACCACATACGAGATGCTGGGTCGGCGCAAAATAGCGACAACCGGGCTGCTGGGTGGCCGGCGCTTTCGGTTCGTTCTGCCACGGCGTGCCCCGGCGTTGCAACAAGTCGTCGCCCAACCGGCCCAGCAGTACATCGTAGGGGCGCGCGTTTTCTGGGTGCAGCTCAAAGCGATTACGCTCAAAGATCTGCACCAACCGCCTCCGCCCTTCCACCTCTTGCTCAAATGCCGGCGAGATCGGAAAGCCAAATACCGGCAACCCGCCGTTTTGCTGCCAGTACTCGGCAAACCGGCCTTCAACGCAATCCGGCACTTCGGCGAAGCAGATCCGGTTTTGGGCCTGCGCAGGGAGTGCGGGCAACACGAGCCAAACCATCCCGATTATCAGGCCGTACCAGCGGAACCACCGCCACATTTCGGCATCCTCACGATATGGTGCGAATCGTAAATTTCCTTGCCATTGTACCAATCCCGCATTGGCGCAACAACCCTGACTTTGGTATGATGGAAGTACTGTGATGACGCCCTCGTCCGCTGTCATCGCCGTGACCAGCCGCACAGGTGCGGTCTGGCAAGGATGGAACGACAAGGAGGGAACCAATGACTCAGACCACTGAGTTTGCCACCCGGATCGATCTGCCGCTCGAGCGACGGCGGTCGTTGGTTGCGATGCTCAACCAGCAATTGGCCGACACGTTTGATCTAATGAGCCAAGCCAAGCAGGCCCACTGGAATGTGAAAGGGCCGCATTTTATGGAGTTGCACGAGCTGTTCGACGAACTGGCCGGCCATTTGAACGGGTTCGTTGATGCGCTGGCCGAGCGGGTGACAGCGCTTGGCGGCATGGCAATGGGCACGGCCCGCATGGCCGCAGCCGCGTCGCGCTTGCCGGAATATCCCGCCGACATTACCGATGGCATGGCGCACGTCGCGGCGCTCGCCGACCGGTTTGCCGCGTATGGGCAAACGACCCGCCAAGCGATCGATTTTGCTGCCGAGCTGGGCGATCAGGCCACAGCCGATCTGATGACCGAAATTGCCCGCGCGATTGACAAAGATCTCTGGTTCCTCGAAGCCCATTTGCAGGGATAGATCTGTGAGTCTTAGCATTGCCCGCGCCGCGGCGCTGATCGGCGTCGCGGCGTTGATCTGCGCTGCATGCGCCGCGCCGGCGCCCGCGCCGACCGCAACGCCCGCGCCAACCGCAGCGCCCACGGCGACCACAGCGCCTACGGCGACCGCAATGCCCACTGCAACGCCGTTACCCACCGCTACCCCGGTTGCCCGCCAACTGACGGTTTGGGTTGCCGAGCCGGCTGATGCCCAAGCTGCGATTGCCACCGAGTTGCAACAAGCTGCCCAAGCCAATCAGCTCCAACTCGCCATCATCCCCCGCGACCCCGATGGGTTGCTGCTCAGCCTTGCCACTGATCGCCTGCTCGGCCTGCCGCCGCCTGATCTGATCTGGGCCGATCAAGAGGCGTTGGTTGGCTTGCTGGCCGATAGTGCGCTCGCGCCACTTGACATTCACCTGCCGGAGGATCTCTTACCCGGTCTGCGCGTAATTGCCAGCAGCGACAACACGCTGTGGGGCGCACCGATCACGGCCCAAGACATGCTGCTGCTGCTCTACCAACTCGACCGCGCGCCGCCGGCAACGGCCGCCGATTTAGTTGCCGCCGCCCAAGCCGCGCGCGCGCCCGAACGAGCCGGGTTTGTGCAGGGTTGGGGGGCGGCGCGCTGGCTGGCGCCGTGGTTCTACGCCGCTGGCGGTTCATTCACCACCCCTGATGGCGCCGCGCCAACGCTTGACACACCGGCTATGACGGCCACGCTAACCCTGTTGCGCGATCTCTACCAAGCGGCGCCACGCAACGGCGATAGTTATGCCCGCGGCCAGCGGCTGCTAGCGCAAGGCTTCGCGGCGTACGCGATTGATGGTGACTGGGCATGGCCTACCTACCGCGCGATCAGCGATACCTTTCAGATCGGGATCGCGCCGTTGCCAACCTTCAACGGCAGCCCGGCCCGCCCGCTGATCGGCGGCAGCTTGCTGATGCGCCACCGCGACGGGCAGGCAACGCCGGCGGATGTCGCCGCACTGGTGGCGGCGCTCTACCAACCCGCCGCGCAACTACGCCTCAGCGCCGCGCTAGGCAGGTTGCCGGCCCGGCGCGAACTGCTGGCCGATCCTGCCCTACAAGCCGACCCCGCCCGCGCTGCGGCGGCAATCCACGCTGCGGCTGCACCCGGCCTGCCGCCAACCCCAGCGGCGCGCTGCGCCATCTTCGGCGTCGAGTCGTACCTCTACAGCGTCACCACCGGCGACCTTGCCATCAACGAAGCGCCGGCGCGCATGCAACGCGAGGCGCTGGCTTGCTTGCGCCAATATCCGCAACCATAACCGGCGCGGCAACGTCATATTGGCAGCTTGGCAATACATCGAATATGCGCGCAGCTTTAGCCAGCATTCAAATGCGGCGCTACGGATTGGCATAGAAAGGGGGCGCTATGCACTGCCCACACTGCAATACCATCATCCCCGACGACGCCCGCTTCTGCATCGAATGCGGCACAGCGGTGCGCGTTGCAACGGGCGAAACGGTGCAGTTGCCGAGCAATGGTGCGGCGACCATCGCCTGCCCACGCTGCAACTTTGCCAACCCACGCCATGCCCGCTTTTGCGTCTATTGCGGCGAACCGGTGCAGGCAGGCGGGCAAGCGCGCGCTATGCCAACTCCATCGCCCACGCCGGCTCGCGACACAAGCGAGCTGGGCATAACGTTGCTACTTATCGGCGCTGCATTGCTCATCCCGATCATCTTCCGGCTGCCGCCGATGATCTGGCCTAACATTCTGATGGTACTTGGCATTGCCCAACTAATCTTTCACTTCCGGCGCGGCACATTGGCCGCCGGGATGCGCAACGCGATCTGGTTGTTTGGCTTGGGCGTGCTCTTCCTGATCCCACGCCTCTTCTTCCCCGGCTTGCTCGTGCTGGTTGGGCTGACCTTGCTGCTAGAAAGTTGGCGCTGGACACAAAAGACACCCTGATTCTGCCCAAGCGATAGCATCAACATGAGCGGGGTGACGAGGGCGTCGCCCCGCTGGCTATGCTCAGAGCATTTGTCAGACCGTTTACCAGAGTGCTGTCCCTATCCAAACAAAGCCTCGCCTATTAACTAAATTTCCTTGGAAATATCTTTCAGGATGCTATCGCGGCTAAGAGTAGGCGTGGTCAAGATCGGTGCATCCGATACATGCTGCCAGATCTGAGTGCCATCGCTG
>JANWYE010000217.1 GCA_025057175.1 Chloroflexus sp.
CCGAACAGGCGCGTTGGGTCGAGCAGTTCCGCCAGCAGATCCCGCGTTATATGCGCCGCCACAAAGAGAAGGCCGGCTTGACTGGTTGGGCGCAGGTGAATGGGTTGCGTGGCGATACGAGTATCGAAGAACGCACTCGTTATGATCTCTATTATGTGGAAAATTGGTCGTTGTTGTTTGATATTAAGATTATCTTGCGCACAATCATTAATTTCATTACTGGCCGGCAAGAGAATGCGTATTAATGTCAATGTCATGTGCGACGCATGGTGCAGCGTCCATCATCGTTGCTATTGCCTAGGTTTGCATTGATGAGGCGACTCTGGCTGGCTTCCCACCGCCGCAATCGGTTAGCCATGCGGTAATAATTCATTTTTGCTGGCCATCCATCACCACCCATGTGCGATCACTATACTAATATGAGATCTATTCTGTCTAAATCTTTCTAAAGTTATGGTATACTATTTATGGCAATCTCCCCCATCAGCGTAATGCCCCGTCGCTCGCGCGCGAGGCCAGTGTCCTCAATGGAGGAGGATGAAGATGGATGTAAGTGCTCGCGAAGCCGCCGCCCACGCTCGCCGGCTTGGCTATCAGGTTCTCACTGCCGAACAGTTGCGCGCTACCCGCTGCCTATTGGTACTGGCTGAACCGTCGGGTCAACCGTTTGCAGTAATGGTTCAGCGCCGTGCCCTCATTACGGCTGCCGATGTGCAAGATTTCGCCGAGATCCTCTTCCTCCGCCGTCTGTCGCGCGGGCTGCTAATTGCAGTTGATGGCGGCTTTAGCAACGAGGCCCGCCGCACAGCCAAAGAGTTGGGCCACGTGACGATGGCTTTGACGACCGAGCTTCCCCCGGCCAATGCGCTGGCGGCAACTGGCTTAAATCCGGCGGTTGACTGGGGGTGATGTTGTAAGTAGGGCTGGAATGGGGCTGCCGGGGCAGGTTTGAAGCCTGTCCCGACAGCCCCATTCTGCGCTATGGTACAATAAAGGTATGACAGAACCATTGTTGCCAGCGGCGCAAACGCCGCGCGATCTAGATTTTATTAGCCATAGCCAAGCGCAAACCGAACGGATCGGAATGCGTCTTGGTCAGTTGTTGCGTGCTGGCGATTTGGTGCTATTGTCAGGGCCGCTCGGCGCTGGTAAGACGCATCTGATCAAAGGCATTGCCCGCGGCTTGGGGTATGATGGCCCGGTGACAAGCCCAACCTTTGTGCTGATCAATGAGTATCACGCTGATGACGCGCACGGCCGGCTGCCTATCTATCACGTTGATCTCTATCGGGTCAGCGGTGTGACTGAATTAGCAACGATTGGCCTCGAGGAGATTTGGCTGGCTGATGGTGTCTGTTTGGTCGAATGGCCTGAGCGGGCGGCTGCGGCTTTGCCGCCTGAAAATCTGCAAATTGCCCTCAGCTATGTGAGCGAGACGAAGCGGCGTCTTCGGTTGATGCCGCGCGGCGCGCGTTATCAGGCGTTGCTGGCAACGTTTAAGGAGGCAACGTTCGGCTAATGTTGCTCGCGATTGATACTGCTACTGCCCTGACCGGCCTTGCGCTCTATGGCCCCCATGGCCCGCTTGCTGAGAGTGTCTGGGAGTCGGGGCGTAACCATACGGCCCAGCTTTTGCCGCAGATTGATACGTTGCTGCGTTATGCCGGCGCGACGCCGGCTGATGTCACCGTGATCGCCGTTGGGCTGGGTCCGGGTAGCTGGAGCGGATTGCGGGTTGGGTTGAGTCTGGCTAAGGGGATGGCGCTGGCCGGCGATCTGCCCTTGATCGGAATGTCGACTCTCGAAGCGCTGGCGTACCAATATCTACCCACAACCCTACCGGTGTACCCGCTGATCCGCTTGGGTCGCGAACGGTATGCGACCGCGCCGTTTATGGCGCGTGACCGGCTCGAACGGTTAGCGCCTGACCGTAATCTGACGCTTGGCGAGCTGTGTGCCGTAGTCAGCGGGCGCGCCTTCTTTTGTGGCGATCTTGATGCTGCTACCATTGCCGGTTTGCAACGCGGCTTGGGCGACCGGGCTGTGTTCCCACTGCCTGCCGCTCGGCTGCGCCGGCCTTCCTTCCTCGCTGAGTTGGCATGGCAGCGCCATCTTGAACAGCGCTACGATGATGTCGCGACACTCGAACCGATCTACCTTGGTGAACCGGTGCGCGCGCCGATGACCGGCGCTCAACCAAGCTGATTGTCTGGGGGGAAGCTATGTCTGCCCTGCGTCGCTTTGAACAGTTTATGGAGCAGATGGTGGAGGGATCGGTGGCGCGGATGTTCCGCAGCGCGATTCAGCCCGTCGAGATTGCGCGCCGGCTTGAGAAGGCAATGGAGAGTAATCAAAAGATTAGCGTCAAGCGGGTGATTGTGCCTAGCTTCTACCGCGCCTATCTGCATCCACAGGATTTTGCCGCTTTCCAACCGGTGCGCCAGCAGCTTGAGCAAGAGATGGCAACCTATCTGAGCGAACTGGCCGCCGAACGCAACTTTACCCTACTCGACCAGCCGCGAGTGGTGTTGGCTGAAGATCCGTCTGTGCCGCGCCGGTCAATACAGGTAGTGGCCGAGATGAGCGATGGGCAAGCCGATCAGCCTAATATGACGATGATTATGCCCGCTGATCGGGTGGCGGGTCGCTCGTCGGGCGCATTCTTCCTGCTCCATACCGGCCACGAACCGCAGGCACTGCCAATCGAGACGACAACCGTGACGATTGGCCGTGGCCTTGATAACGATATTGTTCTGGAAGACACCCGCGTGTCGCGTAAACATGCCCAGTTGCGCTATCGCCAACGCCAGTTTTGGCTGTTTGACCTTGGCAGCACGAATGGCACGTTTGTCAATGGCGAACGGATTGCCGAGCGCGCGTTGCGTGATGGTGATGTAGTCTCGCTGGGTGGTCTTGAGTTGACCTTTCGCGAGGGCTAGCCGATGTTTTTCGATATTGCCAGCGTCTCGATCGGCATTATTTTGCTCTTGTTGCGAGTGGCGGTTGTCTTCTTGCTTTACTTTTTTCTCTGGCAAGTGGTGCAAGTGATCCGGCGCGATCTGGCTCGCCCCTCAGTGACGCCAACTGTCACTAGTCCCTATGGCCAGTTGGTGGTGACGATTTCCGGCCAGAGCGGGGTAGCGGTCGGAAAGGTCTTCCCGCTGAATGCCGAGACCTTGATCGGGCGTAGCCCACACTGCGATATTGTGCTGAATGATTCGTTTCTCTCTGGCGAGCATGCGCGTCTTAACCGTCGCGGTGATGTCTGGATCCTCGAAGACCTCAATAGCACCAACGGCACCTTCCTCAACGGCTTTGAAGTGACCGGGCCGGTTGAAGTCCATCCCGGTGACGCCATTCGGGTCGGTCGGGTCGAATTGCGCTTCGAGCCGGCCATCGGCATATAGTTGTTATTTTTCTACCAGCTATGAGCAATACTCATTAGATTCGTGCCCGAACGTTGTGTTCGCCGGTGCGTATTTGTGATATACTTCTCATCGCATTTTTTTCTTTCACGCGCCCGACGGAGGATAGGCAATGCTTGCCGATTATGCTCTGCTAGGCATCTTTCTTGTTGCCGCAATCAGCTTTCCGCTGATTCCGCTGGCGCTGGCGTTCTTCCTGCGCCCCAAACGCCCAACGCCGCTGAAGACCAGCACCTATGAGTGTGGTTTGGAAGCGATCGGCGATGTTCACGTCCAATTCAAGGTGCAGTATTACCTCTATGCCCTCGCCTTCGTAATTTTCGATATTGAGGTGATCTTTTTGTATCCGTGGGCGGTAGCATTTAATGCAGTTGGACTCTATGGTCTAGTTGCGGCGACGATCTTTCTCCTCATGCTGTTTGCCGGCTTGCTCTACGAATGGCGCAAAGGCGCTCTAGAGTGGGTGTGATTATGGCTGATGTTGATCCAACCCAGCTCGAACTTGAGCGGCAGGGTATTTTGTTGACGACCGTTAACCGGTTCTACAATTGGGGCCGCCGCTCATCAATTTGGCCGATGGCGTTTGGGCTGGCTTGCTGCGCGATAGAGATGATGGCGTTTGGCCTTAGCCGCTACGATGTCGCCCGCTTCGGGGCCGAATTGTTTCGCGCGTCGCCGCGTCAAGCCGATCTGATGATCGTGGCCGGCACTGTGACCAAGAAGATGGCGCCACAGGTGGTGCGGCTGTATAACCAGATGGCCGAGCCACGCTACGTGATTTCGATGGGCGCATGCGCGACCTCCGGCGGTCCGTTCCGCGATGGCTACAACGTTTTGCGCGGGATCGATTTGTTGATCCCGGTGGATGTTTATGTGCCCGGATGCCCGCCGCGGCCCGAAGCGTTGCTGCACGCTCTGATGACGCTGCAAGATCAGATCGATCGCCAGAAGCTGGGGCGGGTGCGTTGGTATGGCGATGGCGATAAACCGCAAACCACCGATTTTCCGGTGCCGACCTTCGGCGCAAAGGGCCTAGAAATTGATGGCAAACTGGTCGATCCGGTCGGCGGCTTGCCGCTGCTCAGCGCCTATACCTCACCTAGCCACGGCGAACGGCGTTCGGGCCAGATCGAGCATCCCGAAGTAGTGCGCCAGTTCCCAATTATGGATCCGGAGGTTGAACTTGAGAACGCGCTGAAAGCGCGCGGGATCTCGCCTGAGATCGCAGCCGATGATTTGAAGCGGAGCGGGGTGAGCAATGCCTGAGATGACTCCTGCCGAGCTGCGCGCCCGCCTTGCCGAAGCGTTGCCGGCGGCGTTGGTCGAGGCAGAGCCGTTGGCGATTACGCCGCCGCCGGCTCACGGCCCCCAACCCGGCCTCTTTGCCCCACCCGACCCGCTGGTGCGGCCCGACCAATTGGTCGCTGCGGCGCTTTTTGTGCGCGATACGCTTGGCTATGCCTATCTGTCTGATATTGCTGTTGTTGATTATCTCCACGCCGGTTGTTTTGAGCTAGTCTATCGCTTCTACCATCCGGCTGGCGGTCCAAGCATCGTTTTGCGCGTGCGCGTGCCGCGTGATGAGCCGGTGGCGCCGTCACTGACGCCGCATTGGCCCGCGGCCAATTTCCACGAGCGGGAGGCGTTCGATCTGTTTGGGATAGAGTTTACCGGCCATCCCTATCTGCGCCGCATCTATATGTGGGATGAGTTTGAAGGCTTTCCGATGCGCAAAGATTTTCCCCGTCAGGGTGATAAATATTTGGGTGGTGAGAGCGAGGGGTGAAGGAGAGAGCCGTAGTAGACTGACACATTTCGCCCAAAACGAAGGTCGCTACGGATTGCCGCACTCGCTGACGAGATTACTGCCAGTCATTGGTCAAAATCTGGCAAGATCCCAAGGAATGTAGCCCGCTCTTATAAGTAGCAAACGGGCTGCCAGCAGAGAACAATCGGTGCTGCTATGCTCCAGACGCAAGAGCTGCAAGTTAATATCGGCCCGCAACATCCGTCAACCCATGGCGTGTTTCGCATGCTGGTGACAGTTGACGGCGAGACGGTGGTTGATCTTAAGCCGGTATTTGGCTATCTGCATCGCAATCACGAACAGATTGCCGAGGCAAACTCATACTTGCAAAATATGCCGTACACCGACCGGCTCGACTATTTCAACTCGATGGCCAATAATCACGCCTACGCGATGGCGGTCGAGCGATTGGCCGGGATTGAGGTGCCCGAACGGGCCGAGTATATCCGAGTGCTGATGGTCGAGTTGACCCGCATCCTCAATCACGCCAGCGCGGTCGGCTTTATGATCAATGATATGGGGGCATGGCAGACACCGTTGGCTTTTGGGATGCGCGAGCGCGAGAAGATTCTCGATCTGTTTGAGATGGCGAGTGGTGCGCGCTTGATGTGCAATTACTTCCGCTTTGGCGGCGTGGCGCGCGATCTGCCCCCCGAATTTATCCCCAATCTGCGCGAGTTGCTGCGCGCGCTGCCAGCCTATATTGACGAGTTAGAGCGATTGCTGCGCGATAACGAGATCTTGTTGCAACGGGCAGTCGGGATTGGCATTCTACCGCCGGAAGTAGCCCTCTCGTATGGCGTGAGCGGTCCGGTGCTGCGCGGCTCTGGCATTCCCTACGATGTGCGCAAGGCCGAACCGTACAGCGTCTACGATCGCTTCGACTTTGATGTGCCGGTTGGCAAGGTCGGCGATGTTTACGATCGCTTTCT
>JANWYE010000218.1 GCA_025057175.1 Chloroflexus sp.
GTGATGGTGGTGATCGAACTTGCCAATCTGTGGCTGGCGGTGGCGCTATTAGAAGATGCGCTTCAACAAGCAACGCGCTCGGCTGTGCAGCAGATCGAGTATGCCGCGCTCGCGCGCAATGATCAGGCATTGCGTGGTAATCGCACCTGCCAAGCCGTAACTATTCACGCTGCTGGCCAATGCGCGGCGATTGTGCAGGTGGCCCATCATTTTTTGCTCGCTAATTTACAGACAGCGAAATTGAATGGTGTTGATCCGGTCAAGCTCGCCGCCACTGCTCGTTGGACGGTCTTGCCGCAAGGTGGCGCGTGTGATCAGGTCGCTAGCTCGACCCCACTGCTGTGCGCTGAATTGCAACCAACCCTGCGTGGATTGTTCGGTTTGGGCGAAGTTCGTCCCCGTATCCACGCCGCTGACACGATCGATCGTTTGGGCCGGCCGTAAATCTTGCATCGAAAGGAGAACCCGCATGTCTGCTATCGGCACGCTTAATCAGGCGCTCACCCGTCGTCGCGTCAATCCGCTGCCGGCAATCCTGATCGGCCTTGGTTTGATTATCACGGCTATCTTCACCGGATGGGCGTTTTTCGAGGCTGGGCAGAGCGAACCGGTTGTCATTTTGGCGCGCGATGTGCCGTACGGCAAGCAGCTTAGCGCCGATGATTTGGCAGTGGTGCTGTTGCCCCGCCATCGCCCCGCGCAGTTGACTGGGATCGGTTCGCCATCACTCGTGGTTGGCCAGTATGCAACCCGCAACCTCGCCGCCAACGATCTGCTCCAACCATCGATGATTGCAGAGCGCCCGCCAGCTCAGCCGATCTACCCCAACGGCGAAGCATTGACGCCGGGTATGGTGCCGGTACCCTTCAGCACCGAGACAATCGGTCCGCTTACTCATCACGATCGGGTCAATATTGGCTTCAACGATCCCAACGGTTCGCCCGATGTGTGCGATCAGACGCGCAGGGTTGCAGAGGGCCGCGTGCCGAGCGTGCAGCCGCCGGCCTCGCCCTTGCCGCCGCGCCCCTATGCTTGCCGGCTACTCAGTGGCGCGCGCGTGCTTTATGTCGATTCCGAAGCGCAGGTTGCCTATCTTGAACTAACGCCATACCAATCACAAGCAATCTGGGCCTTGCAAGCCGCCGGCTTGCCGCTGTGGGGCGAACGCTACAGCAGTGATGCACCAATGTTGCCCGCGCTCGAGCGGCTCGATATTGGCCAATTTACGGTAGAGGAGTTGACTGCGCCAGTTGCGCCGGTCGAAGACGATCAGTGATCGCCAGTGTTGGCTCATAGGGTAGTGCAGTATCTTGACCACCCACGCTGTATGGGGCGGCGGCCAATCTGCCGCTCTGCACAGCAGGCCGGCTCTCCACATAGATGAGTTAGGAATACCGGAAGGAGTTTACAGGATGCAGAATGGCTGGGATACATTTCAACATACCTCGGTGAACCTGCCGGTTGCCGGCGCTGCAATCGCCGATGAGTTGCACATGCTGCTGCGTAGCGGGCGTTTGCGCGATTGCTGGCATTTACCGCCAGACGAAGCCTTGGCGCGGCTCGGTTTCGATAGCGCTACTCGGTGGCATGAGGTGTCGTGGTACGGCCCGCTCGAAATCTGGCGCGATCCGGAACATGCCGTCTCTGACATTCTCTTCAACGGCCCGCCCGACTCGCCCTTCTTTGTTGTTCAACGCGGCATGATGGTCAACACCGGCGTGATGGTGCATCCGGCATGGATCGATTGGACTCAACGCCAATTGGTGTGGCGCAGCCACGGTGAAGCCATCGATGTGCCGGCCCTTGCTCAAGGTGTGGTTGATGGTTTGCGCTACGCGATCACTGATCGGCGCGCTTCGCCAGCCGGCCCTAGCCTCTCCATTCGGCTATTGCCCGAACGTTGGGCTACCCTCGACGATCTGGTGCAGAGCAACGTCATCAGCCGGGAGGCAAGCGATCTGTTGCTGGCTGCGCTCAACGGCGGCGCATCGGTGTTGATTGCCGGGCCGACCGGCAGCGGAAAGACGACGTTGGCGGCTGCGCTGAGCCAAGCGATCGGCGCGCGGATGCGGTTAGTGGTGATCGAAGATGGCGGTGAATTGCCGCGGAGTGCGAATAGCTTGCATATCGAGGCTCCTGCCGAAGCTGGCGGCTTCAGCCGCGCTGTCACCTTTGCCTTGCGCCAGAAGCCCAACTACATCATCGTCGGTGAGGTGCGGGGTGGCGAGGCGATGGCGATGTTGCAAGCCGCCGCGACCGGCCATCCCGGCTTGGGCACGATCCACGCCGCGACCGTGCAGGGCGCGTTGCGAAACCTCGAACGGATGGCCCTGATCGGTTTGGCGCACGAGACAACCGGCGCCGGGCAGGCGGCAGCGCAGATTGTGCGTGGGCTGATCACTTCTGATGTGGTGAACCTGCTGGTAGTGCAGATCGGGCGCGCTCCTAACGGCAAACGCGGCGTGTTGGCTATCGAGGAGGTGTTGCCGCAGGGAGCGCAGGGCCAGAGTGGCGATCCCTTCCCAACCAACCCGCTTTTCCGTTATGACCGCGCCAGCGAACGATTGGCGCGGGCGGGCTATGTCAACGCCGGTTGGGGCGCAGGACGCATGTAGGGACAGAGCGCCGCTCTGTCGCTCATCCTAAGGGACAGAGCGCCGCTCTGTCGCTACTACAAACTGTACTCATTTTGGCAATACGCGAAGGAGGCAATTGCATGGAACTCATCATCTTTAGCGCAATCGAAGGCTTGCAGGCCGAAGTTGAGCAATTACGCGACGTGGCAGTATTAGCGCCATCGCGGATCGATCAGGTGCAGCGGTTGTTGGCCGGTTCGCGCCCGCCCGATGCGCTCTACCTCGATGATAGCCGGGGAACGCCGCTGGCCGATCTGTGGGAGCTGACGGCGCGCGCCCAACAGGTGGGTGCGCGGGTGATGTTAGGGTTGGCCGGCCCAGCACGGGCGGCGTTGCCTGATGCGCTGGCCGCTGGTCTGCCGGCTACCTCTGAACGCAATCCGGCGGCGCTGGCCGATTGGATCGGCGCGCAGATTGGGCGTCGGCGCGGAAGCAGCGCGCAACGCTTGCCGGTGATCGCGATTGGAGCGGCTAAAGGTGGCATTGGCAAGACCTTCGCCACGTGCGTGTTGGCCGAAGGCTTGCGCCGGCGCGGTCTTGATGTGCTGGTGTGGGATAGCGACATCTCAAACCCCGGTTTGGTGCCGGCGTTTCGCATTCCGGCCAGCGCCCCTTCCTACCTTCATCTGGTGCAGCGCGGGCCATCGTACTGGAATCCGGCTGGCATTCAGCCCTTTATTTTCCAGCCTGAACACACCCGCGCCAATCAGCAAGGTTGGGGCCGGATCGATCTACTGATCGGTTCGCACGCGGTTGCGCGGGCCGAGAACGATCTGCGCTTGCCCGACTGGCAAGGGCTGTATCAGGGGATTGTCGCGCTTGAGGGGTACGACGTGGTGTTGATCGATACCCCACCCGACTATCTGCGCCGGCCTTATGCCACTCACGTCTTGCAAGCCGGCGGCAATGTCGTGTTGCCTACCCCGCCCGGCGCGCGCGAACGGATGGGAGTTGGTCATATGCTCGAACACTTTATCGAATTGGCTCCTGAGCGGCTCGAACGCTGTACGCTGCTCTTTATGGAGCCAGAGCGCGGCGTGACTGTGACTGTCAGCATGGTTGCCGAACTTTTTGCCCGTCGCTACCCGCGCATCGGCAATCTCGGCGCTTTGCCGCGCGAACCGCGCCTCGCCAGCCTTGCCGATGAGCACGATGGTTATATCTCAATGCTCGATCTTGGCCCCCAGAGCCGCTTCGCCCGCGCTACCCATCAGGTGGTCGAAGCGCTGTGCGCGCATGCCGGTCTCAAGCCGCGCCTGCCGTTACCACAAGTGAGTTGGTGGGCGCGGCTGAGCGAGCAGATGTTGGGCTGGCGTGCGCCGGCGCCGGCGTTGCCATGACTTTATCAGTGATGGGGAAACCCGAATTGATGCTTGCCAATGCGGAGTGCAGTAATTTGAAGACTGCACTCTCCGGCAAGTCGCTGCTGGATAGCCGGTTCATTGCTCAACCTTCACGACAATTTGGAGAACATGTATGCATCCTGCGTACCGGCCACTCACCGTGCTTGAAGAGGGTGGTCTCGCCGATCTTATGCCTCAGCCACAACCTGCCGTCGATCCGGCAGCGGCGGCCTTGCAAGCGGCGCGCGATATGTTGCTGGCCGAACTGCCGCCCGATCTGCTCGATCCGGTAGCGCCGGCTGCCGAACGCGATCCGGCAGTGCTGCGCGTGCTCCGGGTTGCCATTGGCACTCATACCGAACGCGGTGGCCCGCTGGCTGGCCTGCCAACCGATGAAGCCAGCCTGCTCCGCCTCTTTCACGATACGATTGGTTGGGGGCCGGCCCAACCCTATCTTGATGATGAGCGAATCCAAGAGGTCAAGATTATCGGCGACCGCATTATGGTGCAAGAAGAGGGGGCTGATTTCACGCTGGCGCCCGAACGCTTTAGCTCGCCGCGCCAAGCGCTCGATCGAGCGTTGGTGCTGGCATCACGGTTGGCAGTGCCGCTCGATCGTAGCCATCCTCAAGATACTTTGCCGCTGGCCCATGGCACTCGTGTGCATGTGACTATTCCGCCCTGCACCCCCGCCGACACTGCTTTGATCTGTATCCGACGCGGTCGCCGCACAGCGTGGACACTGGCCGATATTCTGCGTCGTGGCGCGTGTGATGAGGCTTTGTTGGCGCTATTGCAGTTGCTCGTTCGCGCTCGCTGCTCGTTCCTGATTGCCGGCGAGACCGGTTGCGGCAAGACAGCCTTGCTCGAAGCGATTGTCAATTCGTGGCCGGGCGAACCGCACGTAATCACAATCGAAGACAACACACTTGAGATTAATGTCCGCCATGCAGCGTGGACCCGCGAACTGGTGCAGACTAGTCTCGATCCATTGGCCTTTGGGCGGGCAGCGCGCGAGGTGTTGCGCCAGACCCCTTCGCTCGTGGCGCCGGGCGAGACGCGAGCGGCTGAGGCTGGCGCGATTTTGGCCGTTGCCGTTAGTGGCCATGCGGTGGTCACGACGATTCATGCGCGCACGGCTTTGCGCGCTGTTAGCCGGTTGGCCGATTGCGCTGCTATGCCGGGGGCGTATTTGTACGAGGGCCGGCGCGCGAATGCGCTCGAAGACATCTGTGACAACTTTAATGTGGTGATCCATCTTAGCCGTACTGCCGGACGTCGCTACATTGATGAGGTTGCCTTGCTCGATGGCTGTGATGAGACTGCCACCGGCCTGCGCCCGCGGCTCATCCGTTTAGCGTGGGCCGAACCGACCGCCGATGGCGTGCGCTGGCACTGTGCGGCGCAGGTCGATGGCGATCGGTTGGTATGGAACGGGGAAGATCAAACGCCTACCCTCTTGGCGCAGCGGCTGGCATTGCTCAAGCTAGCCGAGCGGCCCCGCGCCGTGGCGAGCAGCCGCGCGGCAATTGATGAGGCGCTAGCACAAGCGGCCTTAGCCCGGCAGGCAGGGGTACCCGATCGGGCGTTGGCGATCTTGCGCCGGGCATGGGCCGAACGCAACGATGAACGATTGGTGCAAGCGGCTCGGCAGGCGCTCGCTATTGATCCAGAGCGGCTGCGACAAGCGGCTGATGCGGCTCGCGCGGCTTACGAGCAGATCAACGCGGCGCTGGTTGCGCGGCGTTGGGCGGTGGCGGCAGCGCTCGCTGCCGAGCTGAACGCCGACCTCGAACGTTACGCCGCTTTTGCGCCTGCCGGCGGCTGGCCGGCGCTGGCAGCAGCGATTGCTGCCGGCCAACGAGCTGACCTCGATGCCGGTCTTGCCATCGACCGCGCCGAGCAGGCGCTAGCGCAGGGGCGCGCCCGCGACGCGCTCGATTTGGTGGCCAACCTCGAACCGGCGCGCCTCAGCGATGAGACGGCACTGGCGTTGCTGCGCACTCGGTATGCTGCGCTCAATGCTCTCATCGCTACTGGCGAAATCAGCGCGGCTGCGTTGACGCCAGTGGCAGCCGCGTTGCGGATGCGCGAAGCAACGCTAAAGGCGCAGAGCGCATAGCCTCAGTGTAGATCAGTGAAATGAAAGGGGTC
>JANWYE010000219.1 GCA_025057175.1 Chloroflexus sp.
CCAACCGAAGCATCCACGGCGGTGCCAACCGAAGCGCCCACGGCGGTGCCAGCCGAGACTCCTACCGAAGCGCCGCTGCCCGTGCCGACCGAAGCGCCGTCACCCGTGCCAACCGAAGCGCCACCGACGACGACACCGTAAGCGCAGATCGATAGACTTGCTGCCGATTGGGTGTTGCCGTGTGCAGTAAGGGCAGATTCGCAACCTGCCCTTATCCACGCCACTTGGTGATTCGCTGCCCTGATGGCTCTGGTTTGGGTGCTGGTTGGCTGCTTTCCCATCCTGCTCGCTACGCAAAGGTGTAGGGAATATCCCTTCACCCCGCTGCCGGTGCCGGAACCTCCGGCTTGGCCTCTAACTGCTTGATCAACTGGTCACCGATGTACAAAATCTGCTGCACGAAGGGGTGTTTTGGTTGCTCAAGAATCAGTGGCGTTCCCCGATTAACCGCTGTTACCACCGGTTGGCCGCCACTAATCACATGGAAGTTGATCTTGCGCCGTAGTACCCGCTCGATCTCACTTACACCGATCCCGACCCCGGAATTGGCCCGATTTAAGACAACGCTAATGCTGTTGGGATTGATGCCAAGTTGGTTGGCCAAACCCAAAAACAGGCTGGTGTTCTTGAGCGGGCCAATTTCAGGTGTAATGACTAACAACACGTGATCAGCGCGATCAAACACCGATAGCGTGCGATCGTCGTAACTAGTCTGGCAATCGACCACGACGTAGTCGAAGCTAACGGCCAACAAATCCAGAATGCGCGTGATGTGGTCTGGGCTAACCAATTCAGCCTCTTCGGGCCGCGGAGGCGCTAGCAGCGCCTGTAAGCCAGACGGGTGGGCCAGCAGCACTTGATTGACCATCTCGCGCTCGATTTCGTCGCCGCTGCGCACAACATCCACCACGCTGCGCGTGGGCGCGATGTTCAAATGCACGGCTACATCGCCGAACGCAAGATCGGCGTCCATAATTGCCACCCGCTTGCGAGTGCGTAAACGGATGGCCAAGGCCAACGACACTGCAATCGTTGTCTTGCCAACGCCGCCCTTGGCCCCAAACACGGCAATTATCTTGCCCCGTGGCAGTGGTGTGCTTGGCGCTTCAGCGGTTGCGCGCGCGAGCAGATTCTTCACCCGATAGACTAGCTCTGGCGGCTCGAATGGCTTGGCTAGGTAATCATTCGCTCCAGCCTCAAACCCGGCAATTTTGGCGCTAATATCGCCTTGCGCTGTCAGCATCAAGATAGGCAAGGTTTTGGTCAGTGGATGCTGGCGTACTCGTTTACATAAGGTGTAGCCATCAATGCCGGGCAAAAGAACATCACAGATCAGCGCATCAGGCGGCGCTTTATAGATCTGTTGCAATGCCTCTTCGCCGCTTGCCGCCCGCCGCACCTCGTAGCCGGCATTGCGCAACATCACCTCAAGTATCTCGGCGACAGCATCGTCATCGTCAACGATGAGTAGGGTAGGCGGTTTCATAACATGCTCCTCTCGGATGCAGACAGGCGATCAAGGAGGGCCGGTAGCGTCCCCGCTGCCGGCGGGATTAACAGATAATCATCGGCGCCAAACGCAGTCGTAGCTGCAGCGCGCGGTTCAGCCGCCGTTGGCGCAATTGTCACAATGCGTGCCGGCGCGAAGTGTTCGCGCAACAGGATTAGATTGGGTATGCGTGTACCTTCGATCTGAGTCATATCAACGAAAATGAGGTTCGGTCGGATTGGCGCGTCATAGGCCAGTGCCCGTTCAACATCGTTGACCAATTGGTACGTGACCCCCTGCTCGGCCAATGCTTGGCGCATTGACCGGCGCTGAATCCCATTGGCGCTGATAATCAGTGCGCGCCAGTGTGGTTGGGGCGGGCTAGAGGGTTCGGCGACTGCAACTATTGGCGATGCAGTCGATTCGTTGCTCGTCGTGTCAATCACTACCCGGTTTCGGCCAGCCCGTTTGGCTTGGTAAAGCGCGGCATCGGCGGCTTGCATCGCGCCAATCTGGCTGCGATGTTGCGGGTAGCCGGCAATGCCGGCGCTAAATGTGACGCTAAACATGCCGGACGTCCCGTAATGGCGGAGGGCAGCGAAGCTATTGCGGATGGTATCAATGAGGGTGCGTGCCTCAATCACCGAGGTATTGGGCAGGGCCACCAAAAACTCTTCGCCGCCGTGACGCCCGATCAGATCGCTCTTGCGCAGGCGTTGTTGCAAGAGGCGGGCAAAGCTGCGCAAGACCTGATCGCCGACCACGTGGCCGTAGGTATCATTCACCCGTTTGAAATGATCAATATCGATAATGGCAATTGACAGCGGTTGCTGCAATCGCTCAGCGCGGGCAAACTCGCGGGCTAGCTCGCTTTCAACCGCTTGGTGATTGAGCAGACCGGTCAAACTATCCCGAATGAGAAACCGTTGCACGTAGCGCGCCCGTCCGGCGCGCGCTGCGATCGCAGCGACGAGATCTTCCGGCGAGATGGGCTTCGCCAGAAAATCATCTGCACCTAACAAGAGCGCCGATTGTTGTTGGCTGCGATTGGTTTCTGCTGATAGAAACACGATCGGCATCCCGACATACCGATCTTGCTGGCGGATGACGCTAGCTAACTCTTTACCGCTGCAAATCGGCATATACATGTCAAGGATGATCAGATCGGGTTGGAAGGATTGCAACTGGTCGAGCGTCTCACGCGGATCGGTAATCGCGCGCGCGTACATACCGGCCGCTTCGAGGCTGTGAACGCAGCGCTGGCCAAAATCAGGGTCGTCGTCAACGATCAATACCCGTAGCGGGGTGTTTTCCTCAGCGCCAGTGAGCCGATCGAGCGCCTCAATCAACCTTCCAGCATCTACCGGTTTGGCGAAATATGCATGCCCGCCGCTGCGCACTGCGGCTAAGCGGGCAGTAAAATCATCCCGCTGCGATAGGAAGATCACCGGCACCGGCGCCGTGCGCTCGCGCTGAATAGCAGCGATTGCCTCGGTGCCGGCGAGATCGCCGTTAGGGAAGACCACATCCATAATGATTGCCGCCGGATTGAGCGCCCGTACGAGCGTTGGCAATCCTTCGAGATCGGCGATCAGGTGAACATCGTAGTTAAACAGGTGGAGCTGTTGGCTGAGATTGTTGCCAAACTCTTGATCATCTTCCACTAAAATGATGGTATGCGGGCGCCCGTTCTGATCGCGAACAACCGGTAGGGTTGGCCGTGGCGCTGGATTGCTTGGCATTGAGGTTGCTACCGGCTGCGGCGGAGTTAACGGTGGCGCAGGCGTCTCTGCCGGCATTGCTGCCGATGGAGTTGGCGCCGGTTCAGTGGCGATTGGCGGAAGGATCGCTGTTACCTTGCCCTCTGCTGCGAGCCGTTGTAACTGTGCAATCTGTTGGGTTAGATAGTGGCGGGTTGCCTCGGTGAGTGGCTGGTCATGCTCCAGCCACTCTTTGAGTCCAATATCAATTTCGCGCGCAATTGCGCCCAAATCGGCAAAGCCAAACATCGCCGCTGAACCGGCCAGTTTATGCGCCAATTGGCGTGTCTCTATCCCTGCCGCTTTTTCCCACTGGCTCTGCTCAAGGTGATGCCACGAGGCGATGATCGCTGCGACGCGCTCGCCAATCTGGGCCGCGTACCGTCGGCGCAACAACTCAAATTGTTCAGCGGGATCGGGTTTCATAGGCTCGCTTCCAAATATCAGCCACCTGCGTTGACAACGTCATCGGGTCGAACGGTTTCGAGATCACATCAGCAGCGCCAAGCGCAAGATATTGCTCGATTTCGTGGCGCTGCACGCGCGCTGTCATAAAGATCACTGGCGTCTGCGCCAGCGTTGGTTTCTTGCGCAGTTCGGCTAGCGTCGTCGGGCCGTCCATGCCCGGCATCATAACGTCAAGCAGAATAAGATCAGGCGCAAATTGTTCAGCGACTGCCAATGCTTCGGCTCCTGAACTACACATCTGCACAGTGTAGCCGCCAACCGCTTCTAATGCCAGTTGCGCCACCATTTGAATATCGGGATCGTCTTCGACGAAGAGGATTTTGTTTAGCAATGGCATACCAAGTTCTCCTTAGGCCGGTTTGGGCATAACCGGTGATATTGCCGCGCGATCAAGCAGGCGCGTGACGGCAGTGATAAGTTCAGCGTTAGAGGTGCGTGATTTGACTAGTGTTACAGCGACCCGATTGGCAATCTCTGGATCAAGATCGCGCACTGAGAAGAGAATGACCTGCAAGGGAGGGTGCTGGCTTTCGATCAACGGTAACAGTTCAATGCCGTTGCCGTCGGGCAGATGTTGATCAAGGATGACGAGATCAAATGATCGCGCTTGTAAGAGTGCTTGGGCTTCGGCAATGGTCGCTGCTTGATGGACATCGGCAATGTCGGCAAGGAGCAAGCGCACCACAGTGGCCACGTCGATGTCATCTTCGATGTGAAGCACCTGCGGTTTAGCGGCGCTTGTGCGCCGCGCCGCTCGTTGCAAGGCTGTGAGGAGACGTTGCTGATCAATGGGCTTGGGCAACCAGTCTACCACATCAACATCAGCGCCGCTGATGGTCTCTTCTTCGCCGGCCCGCGCCGATACCACCACGATCGGGAGATTGCGCGTGCGGGCATGGTCGCGCACTTCGCGCATAAAGGCGCTGCCGTCTTCGTTTGGCCACACTAGATCGAGCGTCATCGCTCGGTAGTCGTGTTGCTGTAGCAGGTCGCGCGCTTCGGCCAATGAATGAGCGACATCAGTGGCATAGCCGGCTTGTTGCAGCATCAGCGATAGCAGCGCGGCGATGTCGCGATCATCTTCACAGATCAGAATCCGCGGCGCATTTCGTTGCGCGAGCAAGGCCGGCAAATTGGTGGTGTTGGGGCGATATTCGATGAGATCAACGTAAAACGTTGTGCCGACGCCGGTGGCGGTGACGAAGCCAATATGCCCGCCATGCCGTTCAACAATGGCCCGGCTAATGCTCAGACCAAGGCCGGTGCCGCCTTGCTGGCGGGTGTTTGATGAGTCAGCCTGCGCGAACTTTTGGAAGATGCGGTCGCGAAACTCGACCGGGATCCCCGGCCCATGGTCGGTGACGGTGATCCGCACTCGCCCTTGCGGTTCACGCCCGATGGCCACTTCTACCTTGCCGCCTGCCGGCGAAAACTTCACCGCGTTTGAGATCAGGTTGGTGAAGACTTGTGTCATGCGGTCGGGATCGACGTACACTTGCACATTGGGCAAGGTGGCGGTTAATTCAATCTTGACATCGTACTGTTGGCCAAAGCCGCGGTTGGCTTCGATCGTCTGCCGCACCAGTTCGTCGAGCACGACTGGTTGCAGCTTGAACACCATCTTGCCCGACTCGATCTTCTCAATGTCAAGGATGTCGTTGATCAGCCGCACTAACCGCTCGCTGTTCTTCAGCGCAATATCGATCATAGCCGCCGCTCGCGGCGATAATTCCCCAGCGACGCCGCCGGCCAACAAGCCAAGCGAGCCGCGAATGGAAGTAAGTGGGGTACGCAATTCGTGCGAAACGACGGCGACAAATTCATTCTTCATCCGCTCGACTGCCCGCCGTTCGGTCACATCGCGGAAGAACCAGACTCGTCCGTAGTAATCGCCTTCGGCGCTGATCACCGGCGCGCTGTAGCGCTCGAAGGTGCGGCCATCTTTGAGTTCGATTTCCGCTTTGCCGGTCAACCTAGGATTCGCGTATAACTCTTCGATCTCGTTGCGCACTCGTTCGGGATCGCATACTTGGGCCAGCATCGCCTCCATGCTGGCAGCGCACATCGCCTGTTCGATTGACGTTTCGGGTAATCCCCACAGCTCACGGAAGCGCCGGTTAGCGTAGAGACAACGCCGCTCGGGTGAGACCACTAACACTCCGTCGGGTGACGCTTCGGTCTGGCACTCCAGCAGCGTCTTCTGGAAGCGCAGCTCTTGTTCGGCCAAGCGGCGCGCGGTGATGTCGTGGAAACTGGCCACGGCGGCATAAACCTGCCCGTGTTCGTCACAGAGTGGCTGCGAGTTGATCGAGATCCACGTTAGTTCGCCGTTCGGCTTGCGTATCCCCATAATCACATCGCTTTGTGGTTGGCCAGTAGTGAGCGATACCATGATTGGGTGCTCTTCGCCGGGG
>JANWYE010000021.1 GCA_025057175.1 Chloroflexus sp.
CATCGACGGTTCGAGCGCAGCGAGCAGGCGGCTAAAAATCGGGAAGCGCTCGATCATCGTGATTGGCGAAACGAAGGTATTAATCCAAAACGACAACCGGCCCGAAATGGTTGGGCAGAGCAAGACCATCCGGTCAACCAGTTGCGGGACTTGTAGCGCCAACGTTGCGCTGATCATGCCACCCATCGAATGGCCAACCAACACTGCCGGATGATCGCTCAGACCGGTGATCAGGCGGCCAACAATCTGGGCATAGCGCCCGATGGTTGCTCGTTCGCGCAGTGGTGGCGATTCGCCATAACCGGGCAGATCGATAGCCACACAGCGAAAGCGCCGGCTAAGGAGCGGGATAAGTGGCGACATTGCAAACGATGAACTTGACCACCCGTGGATGAGCACCGCCAATTGAGCATGCCGCGGCCCAACGTCAAGCGCGTGTATCTTCGCTCCATCAATTGAGAAGACTTCCATAATATTATCCGCCGCGAGCCATCGGTTTCGTGTGGTATCATACCAGCATAGGCTAGTCGCGTCTATAGCTTATTGTGCCTGATTGCAGGCGTATTGTGTATTACAGAACGTTTGCGAATGAGTGAATTAACCAATTCCCATCCAGCACCACCCCTTTACATCGTCTCTGGCGGCGCCGGCGCTGTCGGTGAGCAGGTGGCGCGCCTTACCCTCTCGCAATTTGAAGGCGCAGAAGTGCCTTTAATCATTGTACCGAATGTGCGTACCCCCGAACAGATTGCTGAAGTCGTTGCGCAAGCCGCGCAACAGAACGGCACGATTTTGCATACCTTGATGGAACCAACGTTGCGGCGTGAATTAATGCGGCTCGCGCGCGAAATGGGCGTCGCCGAGATCGATCTGGTCGGCAGTGTGTTGTCGCGCTTGGCAACCGTGCTCCAGAAAGAGCCACTTGGCAAACCGGGTCTGTATCAAGCTCGCCGCTCGGCGTATTTTGAACGTCTAGAGGCAATCGAATACACCGTCGAACACGACGATGGCAATAAGCCGCGTGAACTACATCAGGCTGATATTGTGCTGGTGGGGGTTTCACGAGTTGGCAAGACGCCACTCAGTATGTATTTGGCTGTGTTGGGTTGGAAGGTAGCCAATGTGCCGTTAGTGCGCGAAGTGCCTCTCCCTGATGACATCTTTCGCGTCGATCCCCGGCGTGTGATCGGCTTGATTGTCGATGCCGAGCAGATTGCTGCCCGCCGGCGCTGGCGGCAACGGCGCATGGGCATTAGTCTAGGTGGCAACTATACCAACCTTGATGCGACGTTCGATGAGGTAGAGTGGGCGCGCCGTATCTTCCGCCAACATGGCTGGACAGCGCTCAATGTTACGGATAAATCAATTGAAGAGAGCGCTGATGAGATTATTGCCCTGATCTCGCGCCGGTTTAGCGGACCGGGGTAGGTCGTTCACAATATGTCTAGAGCGATGTATTGCTTGCCCTCAACACAGCTAGCAAGGTTAGTGATGGGAGTTGCCGGGGCTGCAATTGGGTCTAAAGCGCACAATCTTTTGACAGTTGCGATACAGCGCGGTATAGTTGCGTTATCTACTATTGTTCGCTCTCAAGTCTTCCCAATACAATGATGTGCGATGGAGCCAATGAACTGTAAGTTCAATCGCATGATTTTCGCACCGGCTTTTACCGGTTGGTTCACCATGCATCATTGTGACCATTCCCGCCGTTAGCGCACTCTGGCGCGCTAAGGCGCATAACGGCATTGTCGCAAGCCGCCTTGTTTAAGGAGGAAACAGATTATGTCTAAGAAGTGGGTCTATCTTTTCCGTGAAGGAAACGCTTCAATGCGCGATCTCCTTGGCGGAAAAGGCGCGGGTGTCGCCGAGATGACTCGCACCGGCGTGCCGGTGCCACCCGGCTTTACTATCACGACCGAAGCCTGTAACGCTTATTACGAAAATGGTCAGCAGTTTCCTGAGGGAATGTGGGAGCAGGTGCTGGAGGGGCTAAAAGACATCGAAGCTCAAACCGGCAAACGCTTCGGTGATCCGTCTAATCCGCTCCTCGTTTCCGTCCGTTCGGGCGCGAAGTTTTCGATGCCCGGCATGATGGATACAGTGCTAAACCTTGGTCTTAACAAGGAGACGCTAGACGGGTTGGCTCGCCTCACCGACAATCCGCGCTTTGCCGCCGATGCCTATCGCCGCTTCGTGCAGCTCTTTGGCAAGATTGTGCTCGGCGTTGATGGCGATCGCTTCGAGCACGAGATGGATGAAGCCAAGGGCCATGGCCAGCGCCAAGACACTGACCTCAGCACCGAGGAGCTGCTCGCGCTGGCCGAGAAGTTCAAGGCGATTATCAAAGAGGATGTAGGCGTCGAGTTTCCTGAAGATCCGTTTGAGCAGTTGCGCGAAGCCATCGCTGCTGTCTTCCGCTCGTGGAATGGCCGCCGCGCGGTGGATTATCGCCGCGTGAACAAGATTCCCGATAATCTCGGCACAGCCGTCAATGTGCAAGCGATGGTCTTCGGCAACATGGGCAGCGATTCGGCGACCGGCGTTGCCTTTACCCGCAACCCCAGCACCGGCGCACCCGAAATCTTCGGCGAGTATCTGGTCAACGCGCAAGGTGAAGATGTGGTGGCCGGCATTCGCACTCCACAGCCGATTAGTAAGCTGGCCGAAGAGATGCCCGAAGTCTACGCCCAATTCCACGAGATTGCCAAGCAGCTCGAACGGCACTACAAAGACATGCAAGATGTTGAGTTCACGATCGAGCGCGGCAAGCTGTGGATGTTGCAGACCCGCACCGGCAAGCGCACCGGCGCGGCAGCGGTGAAGATCGCGGTCGATATGGTGCGCGAGGGGCTGATCGATAAGGCTACTGCCGTGCAGCGGGTTGACCCGCACGCCCTTGATCAGTTGCTCCACCCAATGATCGATCCCGAAGCGCGCAAGCATGCTCAGCCCCTCACAACTGGTTTGCCCGCTTCACCCGGCGCTGCTTCCGGCAAAGCGGTCTTTGACCCCGACGAGGCCGAAGAGCTGGCCAAGACCGGCGAGAAGGTGATTTTGGTGCGCGTCGAGACTGCTCCCGAAGATTTCCACGGGATGGTTGCCGCACAGGCGATTTTGACGGCGCGCGGCGGAATGACCTCCCATGCCGCGGTCGTTGCGCGTGGCATGGGTAAGCCCTGCGTGGCCGGGGCTGGCGACCTGCGCATTAGCTACGCCGATCAGCTCATGACGGTCAACGGTGTTACCATCCACAAGGGTGATTGGATCACGCTTGATGGCGGCAGTGGTGAGGTCTTCGCCGGCCAGATGCCAACGGTCGAACCGGAATTGTCGGGCGATTTTGCGACCCTGATGGCTTGGGCTGATGAGTTCCGCAAGCTGGGGGTGCGCGCCAATGCCGACATTCCGCGCGATGCCCGCGTGGCTCGCCAGTTTGGCGCTGAAGGGATTGGTCTCTGCCGCACTGAGCATATGTTCTTTGAAGGCGACCGGATCGACGCCATGCGCGAGATGATCCTTGCCGATACCGCCGAAGAGCGGCGCGCGGCGCTGGCCAAGATTGAACCGCTGCAGCAGGGTGATTTCGAGGGCTTGTTCCGCGAGATGGCCGGGCTGCCGGTGACAATCCGCACCCTTGACCCGCCGCTGCACGAGTTTTTGCCCCACGACGACCATGAGATCGAGGCCCTAGCTGCCAAGCTTGGCGTTGATCCGGGCAAGGTCAAGGCTCGCGTCGAAGGTTTGCGCGAAGCCAACCCAATGCTTGGCTTCCGCGGCTGCCGCTTGGGCATCCTCTACCCCGAAATTACCGAGATGCAGGCCCGCGCAATCTTCAAGGCCGCTGTTAAGGTGAAGTCTGAGGGTATTGATGTCCATCCCGAAGTGATGATCCCGCTTGTTGGGTTCATTAGCGAACTTAAGCTACAAGAAGAGATTGTGCGGCGAGTAGCTGCTGAGGTCTTCGCCGAAAGCGGCGTCGAAGTGCCGTATCTTGTCGGCACGATGATCGAGCTGCCACGCGCGGCGCTCGTCGCCGATGAGATTGCGCAGGTGGCCGAGTTCTTTAGCTTCGGCACGAACGACCTGACCCAAACCACGCTCGGTCTCTCCCGCGACGACTCGGGCCGCTTCTTGCCGGCTTATGTCGAAAAGAAGCTTATTCCTGATGACCCGTTCCAAACCATTGACCAGCGCGGCGTTGGCCAGCTCGTGCAGATCGGCACTGAACGCGGGCGGGCAACCCGGCCTACCCTGAAGGTCGGTGTCTGCGGTGAACACGGCGGCGACCCGGCTAGCGTTGAGTTCTTCCACCGCGTTGGCCTCAATTACGTCAGTTGTTCGCCATACCGCGTGCCGATCGCCCGCCTTGCAGCGGCACAGGCAGCCCTCGGCGAAGCCAAGCGCGACAAGTAGTGACGTTGGCGTTTGTCGCGATTTTGTAACCAACCGTAGCGACGGTGCGATGCACCGTCGCTACTTGTCTCGGTATAATGCAAGGCAATAACGCTACCGTGACCGATATGGGCTGTAGAGACGTTGCTATGCAACGTCTCTACGAGAGTCAGCGAAATCAATATTATTCATTGTTACCACTTTCGCCGCAGATGGTTCAGTTCCGGCAGCGGCGGGTCTGCTCCCGGCGTGGCGGGTCTCCGACCCAACGCTACCGGGACAATCCTTGTAAATCTTGATGAGGTTTCTGATGCCGCCATTGCCAATTGTTGCCACGCTCCTTCATCATGCCACTGCCGCAGTCGAACGTCCATGCATCATTGTCAATGGACAAACCTATACTTATGCCGATCTGGCCGGCGCTGCCGCCGGTTGGGCGGCGCGATTTCAAGCGCTTGGTCTCAATCGCGGTGATCGGGTAGCGCTGGCCTTGCCCAACACGCCTGCCTTTATCGCCACTTACTTCGGCGCACAATTGGCCGGCGCAGCAGTGGTGTTAGTCAATCCTCAGTATCGCCACGCCGAACTGAGCCACCTGCTTGCCGACTCTGAGCCGGCAATTGTGGTGGCGACAGACGAGAACGAGACATTGTTGCGCGCGGCAATGCTAGCCCCATCACCCCGCCTGATCAAACCCGATGCTACTATCTTTGGCGCGCCACCGGTTGATCCCACCACGTTCACGCCGCCAGATGCTGCCGAGATGGCGCTGATCGCTTATACCTCAGGCACGACTGGGCGCGCGAAGGGAGCGGTGCATACTCACGCGAGCCTTGCCGCCAATTGCGATGCAATCATCAGCGCATGGCGCTGGACTGCCGCTGACCGGTTGCTGTTGATGCTGCCGCTCTTTCACGTCCATGGGCTGGGGGTCGGCGTGCATGGCACGATCCGCAGCGGGGCCAGTCTCGAATTGCATCCCCGTTTTGATGCCGAAACTGCGTTGCAACGGCTGGCCGATCCGGCCATTACGCTCTTTTTCGGCGTGCCAACGATGTACGGGCGATTAGTCGAAGCAGCGCGTAAGTTTGGCCCGCCGGCCCACCACATGCGCCTCTTTGTGTCGGGATCGGCCCCGCTCAGCCCGCAGACCTTTGCCGATTTTGCCGCACTCTTCGGCCAGCCGATCCTCGAACGCTATGGTATGACCGAAACCGGCATGAACCTCACCAATCCCTACGATGGCGAACGGCGGCCCGGTAGCGTTGGCATGCCTTTTCCCGGCCAAGAGGCGCGCATTGTCGATCGAGAAACGCGCCAGCCATTACCAGCCGGACAGATCGGCGAGATTCAAGTCCGTGGGCCACACCTCTTTCGTGGTTACTGGCGCAATCCGGCAGCCACCACCACAGCCTTTACCGCTGACGGATGGTTTAATACCGGCGATCTAGGCTTCGTCGATCACGATGGTTACTTTCACATCACCGGGCGGAGCCGTGACTTGATCATCAGTGGCGGCTACAACATCTACCCCCGCGAAGTGGAGGAGGTACTGGCCCAGCACCCTGCGGTTGCCGAATGCGCCGTCTACGGCCAGCCCGACCCCGATCTCGGTGAAGTGCCGATTGCAGCAGTCGTTATTCACCCACACGCCACCGTCACTGCCACCGAGTTGATTGACCACTGCCGGGCATATCTCGCCGGCTACAAACGTCCGCGCGCTATCCGCTTCGTTACGTCGCTGCCCCGCAATGCGCTCGGCAAAGTGCAACGCCACTTACTGGGAACCGATCCACCCGTCGCCGGGGAAAGGCTATGAGCGATCTCGACGATTATGAAGGCGATCCGGCCATTAACCGCGAACGCTTGAGCGAAATTTTGACCGATCAGCTTGAAGAGCTAGCGCGCGCCATTCATTCGCGTGACCAACTCGTGCGGGCGCGCGCCGCCAGCCGGTTGGTCAAGCTGGAAGTGGATCCAGAACTAGCGTTGCCGGCGCTCAACCATCGCCGGGCAGTGGTGCGCGAGGTGGCTGCGGAAGCGATCGGTTACAGCAACCAACCGCTCAGCGCCACGGTGATCGACGCGCTGCTGGCCGCAATCGATGATCCCAAACCATTCGTCGCCGCCGCTGCCATTCGCACCCTAGGCCGGCGGCAGGTAAGCTCAGCCCGCGAACAGATCTCGGCTTGTCTCGACGATCCTGAACCGCCAATCGTCGCCGCAGCTATTGTCGCCCTAGCCCGTCTAGGCGATACTACACTGGCAGTAGCGTTACCCAATTTTCTTAACAGCCCGCACCTGACGATCCGCATCGCCGCCGCCGAAGCCGCTGGCATCCTCCACGCCCCGGCCGCTGTGCCCGGCCTGCTCCGCCTCTTGGAAGATTGCATTACAGCATGGCACGAAGGCCAGCCCCGCATCCCCAGTCGGGCCGCCAGTGTCGCGATGCAGTCGCTGACTCGCTTACGCGCGCGCACCGCCGTGCCGTTGCTGGTCGAGATTGCCCGCTATGTGGTAGGTTTACGGACGCTGGCAGTACGCGCGTTGATCCAACTGCAAGCGGTGGAAGCTGCTCCAGCGATTGCGCCACTCTTAAATGAAGAGGGCAGCCACCTACTGCACGAAGTCATTCGCTTCTTACACATGGCGAACTATCGCGCTGCAATCCCAGAACTGCGTTCGTTGTTGCAGCGATCAGCGCCCCATCGCCGGCCACTACTGATAAAAGTGATGCAGGTCTTAGCTGAATGGCACGATCAGCCAAGCATGCCACTTATTGCGCAGATCGCAGAGAACGATCCTAGCGCCGAGCTGCGCGCTCATGCTCACCGCTGCTTGGCTGCGTTTGCCGAAGGCGCTGCCACACCGCAAGCGAATCACGTCGAACCGCCGCCAGAACTCGCCCTGCTGGTATCGTGCATTGAACGCCTGAACCAACGCCGGCAACGCATGGCAAACTTTACGTCCGGTAGCATCGTCGAAGGCACCGTCTTGCGGGTGTTAAGTTACGGCGCAGTGATTGATTTGGGTGGCGTTGAGGGGTTTGTGCATGTGCGCGACATCGACTGGGGCTGGATTAGCGATGCCCGCACCGCCTTACAACCCGGCCAAACTGTGCGGGCGGCCGTCACCGGCATTGATGAGATACGGATGCGCGTGAACCTTAGCATCCGCCAACTCACCCCCGACCCGTGGCTTAACATCACGCATCGTCTCACTGTAGGAATGCATATCAATGGCACAGTCACCGGTGTCACCGGCTTCGGCCTCTTTATCGAGTTACTGCCCGGCGTACAGGGCCTAGCCCATACCAGCCAGATTCCACCCGATCAGCGACCATTGCGCGAGCGGTTTCTACTCGGCAGCCGCGTTCGTGTGACTATCCTGCATATCGATCACGAACGGCGGCGGATCGCGCTCAGCCTAAGCGCAGCATTGCAACAAAAAGCCGCGCATGAATAATGCGCGGCGCCAGTGGTGGGGACGATGGGAGTTGAACCCACACGCCTTGCGGCACATGATCCTAAGTCATGCGCGTCTGCCATTCCGCCACGTCCCCGCTCGCGAGTATAACACGAGATGGCGCTTCCGGCAAGAGGTTGCCGGGCAGCTTCGTGACATGATATACTAGAGGGGCCAATGTGGAATGACGCCCCCTCCGCCGCGCAGCACCGTCGTCGCGGTATCGACAGCCAGCAGGAGCCGCCATGAAAGCCGTTGTGATGGCCGGCGGCGAGGGCACTCGCCTGCGACCGCTCACGATCAATCGTCCGAAGCCGATGGTGTCACTGGTTGATCGACCGGTGATGCAGCATATTATTGAGTTGCTCAAACTGCACGGGATTACCGATATTATCATTACCGTGCAGTATCTGGCTAATGTTATCCAAGATTATTACGGTGATGGCAGCGCGTATGGCGTGAATATCACCTATTCGCTCGAAGAAGTGCCGCTTGGCACTGCCGGCAGCGTCAAGAATGCCGAACATCTCTTGACCGAGCCATTCCTTGTCATTTCCGGCGATGCATTGACCGATTTCAACCTCACTCAGATCATCGAGCATCACCTTGCGTCTGGCGCAACGGCCACCATTACTCTGACCCGCGTCGCTAACCCGCTTGATTATGGCGTGATCATCACCGACGAGCAAGGCCGGATTCGCCAGTTGCTTGAAAAGCCGAGCTGGGGCGAGGTCTTTTCTGACACGGTTAATACCGGTATCTACGTGTTTAACCCCGACATCTTTAGCTATATCGAGCGTGGCCGCGTTACCGATTGGTCAAAAGATGTCTTCCCGCGCATGCTCCACCGCGGCGACCGGCTGCATGGCTATATCGCCAATGGCTATTGGACAGACGTCGGTACGATTGAAGAGTATATGCGCGCTTGCGGCGATTATCTGTCGGGCAAGGTCAACTTGCCCCGCATTGGCCACAACATCGGCGGCGATGTTTGGGTTGACCGCGACGCTGAAATTGCGCCCGACGCCCAATTGCACGGGCCGATCTACCTTGGTCATGGTGCGAAGATTAAGGGAGGCGTGATCATTCATGGGCCATCGGTGATCCGCGACTATACGATCGTCGATTCGCGAGCCAACATCGATCGCTCGATCATTTGGCGCAATTCATACATTGGCGAGCGGGCCGAATTGCGCGGCGCGATTGTGTTGCGCCAATGCAATATTCGTTCGCGCGCGATGATCTTCGAGGGGGCAGTGATTGGTGATGGCGTGCAGATCGGCGCCGGCGCAGTCGTGCAGCCGAATGTTAAGATTTGGCCCTCGAAGGAAGTCGATGAAGGCGCTACCGTTACATCGAGCATTATCTGGGGCAGCCAAGGCCGTCGCGTGCTGTTTGGCCGCTACGGCATTACTGGGCTGGTCAACATCGAAATCACCCCCGAAATGTGCGCCCGGTTGGGTGCGGCTTACGGCGCAACCCTGCCGCGTGGCGCGACGGTAACGATCAACCGTGACGCGCACTTCACGCCGCGCATGCTTAAGCGCGCCATCGTGGCCGGTTTACCTTCAGCCGGCATTAATGTCTGCGACCTGCGTAATGTACCCATTCCACTGGCCCGCTATTATACCCACGCCAGCGGCGCTGCCGGCGGTGTGCATGTGCGCATCTCGCCATTTGACAACCGCGTTGCCGAGATTAAGTTCTTTAACCACCTTGGCCTCGATATTAACAGCGCCACTGAACGCAAGATTGAGAGCACCTTCTTCCGTGAAGATTACCGGCGCGCCTACCTTGATGAGATTGGCCGTATCTTTTACGGTGAAGATGTGGAGGAACGCTACCGCACCGCGTTTATGCAGGCGCTTGGTCAAGGGGCCGCTTTCGGCAAAGGGTTTCCGATTGTGATCGACTATGCCAACACCAGCACGAGCACGGTCATGACTGAAATCTTGCGCCGGATGCGGGCCGATGCGGTCGAACTTAACGTCAATCTCGATGAGCGGATGGTGTTTCAGACTAGTGCCGATTTTGAGGCAGCCATGACCCGGCTCACCAAGATTACTCCGGTCGTCGGCGCGCAATTCGGTGTGCGCCTTGATCCCGGCGGCGAGAAGATTTTCCTGATCGATGATCGCGGCCAACGGCTGCATGCGTTGCGCGCACTGGCCGCGATGACTGCGCTGGCGATGCGCGCCCATGGCGGCGGCATCGTGGCCGTGCCGGTCACCGCTCCCCGCGCCTTCGAGCAAATTGCTGCTCGTTACGGTGGTAGCATTATCCGCACCCGCGCCAACCTCGGCGCGCTGATGAATCTCGCCGCCGAGCGACCCGATCTGTTGCTGCTCGGCGATGGCACCGGCAATTATATCTTCCCCCATTTCTACCCGGTCGCCGATGGCATGTTTGCTATTGCCCGCCTCATGGAACTGCTCACGCTGAATCAGACGACCCTCAGCGAGGTGTTGGCCGATTTGCCGCCCTATTACCTCTGGCAGACCCGGGTGCCCTGCCGCTGGGAGAGTAAAGGCAAGGTGATGCGCATTCTCAACCAGCAATACCACGAGCGCCATGGCGAGCAGATCGATGGGATCAAGATCGATCTGGGGCAAGAGTGGGTGCTAATTCTGCCTGATCCCGATGGGCCATTCTTCCACGTGATTGCCGAAGGGAGCAGCGAAGAGCATGCCCGTGTCTTGACCGATAAGTATGCCGGTTTAGTGACGAGTTTGCAGTAACGCCGGTCGATTGGCGACCGCGGTCTTGGCCGTATGCGAGGAGGGTGCGATGTCTACCCGCTCAAGGAACAACGATCCGCTCTACGACGCGATCGAAACGACCACCATTCGGATTGGCCGGTTTGGGTATGGTCTCTTGCGCTTACCCCTCGGTCTGTTGCCGTCGCAAAGCCGCACCCACATGGAACGCGCCCTTTACGAACTGAGCCGCGGCTTTGCGAGTTTGCCCGGCGATTTCGCGCGCATTGCCGAACACGAGATTAAGCGTTGGATCGATGAGACACCGCCGGCCCGCCCGCGCCAGCCGGAACCTGAGCAGCATCTGACGGTGATGATTACCCCTGAAGAGGCAGTGGTCGAGCCGGCAACTGCCCCTCCGGCGCAAGCCGAACAGCGCCTCGCCGCCACGCCGGCGCCAACACCTGACGATGAGCCGCTGGAAGAAGACGTTGCTGAGTTACTTACCGATGAGGTGTCAGAATCAATTGTCGATATTGAACGGCTAGTGGCTGAACCACCGAATGTGAGTATCACCTACATCGAGTACGACCCGCCCGGCAATGATCTGGAGGGAGAGTTTGTAGTGATCACCAATTCATCGCACGAGCCGGTTGATCTCACCGGCTGGACGCTGCTTGATGAGGGATCGAAGCATAGCTATACCTTCCCGGCCTTTACGCTGGCCGGCGGCGCTGAAGTGAAATTGTGGACGAAGGCCGGCGTGGATGATGCTAATAATCTCTATTGGGGGGCGCGCCGCCCGATTTGGAACAATACTGGCGATAGCGCCATCCTGCGGGATGCGAATGGCAACCTGATCAGCCGTTATACTTACGCAGCCGGGGCATAATGCACCGCATAGCCGTTGAGCGCATTGAGTGTAAGCGTGTCTTTGGCACCCTCCTAGCGAGCGACACCTATGAGCGACCTGTCACTTGTTGGTCAGACTATCGGCCGGTTTGAGATCCTCTCGGAGTTGGGACGCGGCGGGATGGCGGTCGTCTATAAAGCCCGCCAGACGGATTTGGATCGGATCGTGGCGCTGAAGATTCTGCCGCCGAGCCTGACCAGCGATCAGAGCTATATCGCTCGCTTCCGCCAAGAGGCGCGCAGCGCCGCCCGGCTCGAACACCCGCACATCATGCCGATCTATGAGGTCGGCGAGGTGGCAGGCTATCACTATATTGCGATGAAATTTATTAAGGGGCGGACGCTCAAGCAGTTGCTTGAGCAGGAGGGTGCGCTGCCGGTGAAGCGCGCAGCGCAAATTCTGGCGCAAGTGGGTGAAGCGCTTGATTATGCTCACCGGCAGGGTATTATTCACCGCGATATTAAGCCCTCGAATGTGATGATCACCGATGAGGGGTGGATCTACTTAACCGATTTCGGCCTTGCGCGCGGCGTGGGTAGTGGCGCTGGCGGTCTCACCATGGCCGGCACTGTTATGGGCACGCCAGAATATATGTCGCCCGAACAAGCGCAGGGGTTGCCGAATGTCGGGCCGCCAACCGACATCTACGCCCTAGGGGTCATGCTCTATGAGCTATTAACCGGCGCGTTTCCCTTCAAGGCTGAAACACCAATGGCCATGCTGGCAGCCCGCCTTGTGCATGCGCCGATTCCGCCCCGCGACGTGCGTGGCGATCTGCCGCCAGCAGTGGAAGATGTAATTATGCGCGCGCTAGCGCGCAAACCGGAAGCGCGGTTTGCCTCGGCGGCAGAAATGGTGGCTGCCTTGCGGCAGGCTGTGGGCATGAGCGAGAGCGAATTGAGTCGCCCGCTGACGCCGCAACGCGGTATGCCGGCTGCTGTGAGCAGTGCTCCGAGCCGGCCCGGCCCGGAGCGATTGGCTACCCCACCCCCCGCTTATGGCACACCGGCCACTCCGCCCCCCGCCTATGGCACGCCGGCTACGCCGCCACCGGTTTATGTGCAAACACCGGCAGCGCCAGTCGCCCAACCCTATAGCGCTGCGCCTACTGCGCCAGCCCCCAACCCGCTCAATATTCCCGCCGCACCGGCCAAACCGGCCAGTAAAGGCGCGCCGGTCGGGATCATTGCTGGTATTATCGTCGTCCTCATCCTCGTGGGCGGCGGCATTGCCGCGTTTGTCTTCTTACGCCCCACTGAGCCAACCGTTACCACGAGTAAAGCCGAACCCTTTATCGCCGAGGGTGACGCAGCGTTGGCCCGCACTGGCGGCCTCGCAGATGCAATCAGCGCGTATCGTTCAGCGATCACTGCTGATGCTAACAATATGACCGCCCACGCCCGGCTGGCCAGCGCTCTGTTTGCGCAAGGTAGCTGGCAAGATGCGATCGCAGCCACCGAACCACTGCTGGCATCTACCGACACAAAGGCGCAAGCAATTGGGCATAGCATCAGCGGCTATGCGTACTTCCAGCTCGGCGATGTGGTGCAAGCCCGTGCTGCCGGCAAAGCGGCAATTGCAGCCGATGAATCGATCGCACTGGGCCATGCACTCTATGCGGCAACGCTTGCTTCGAATGCCGCAGATAGCCGCGACAATCGCCTCATGGACGAAGCATTTGCCGCGATTGGCAATGCTGAAGATCGGCTTAACACCGCCGACCCGCTTAGCCGCGCGCTGGCCCAAGCTTTGATCGGCTGGGCCTTTGGGCAAGATTTTCGGTTGCGGAATGATCCAAATGTGCTTGAGCAAGCGATCACCAACCTCGAAGCAGCAATTGATAGCTATCCCACATTAGCCTTCTTCCACTACGAACTCGGCACGATCTATCTGGTTGCCAACAACCCCGAAACTGCGACCGCTGAATTCAAGAGCGCCCTTGAACTCGATCCGAATTTTAGCCCGGCCCAAGCCGGTATCGGGTTGGCCGCTTATGTTGAAGACAACACGAGCGCAGCGCGCCAAGCATTTAATCGCGCGCTGCAACTAAATGCCGAAGAGAGCCTCGCTCTGTTTGGGTTAGGTAAGTTGGCCTTCGATGATGACCAGTGGGATGAGGCGATCGATTACTTCCAACAGGCGCTCGATAGCAACCCCCATTCTGCCATGGCTTATGGCTATTTGGGTGAAGCGAAATTGTTCGCCGGTTTTAATAGCACCGATCAAGCTGAACAAGATGCGCTGTATCGCGAGGCAGAGGAAGCCTATCGCGAGGCAATTGCCCGTGACGATTACTTCGTGCTAGCCCATAACGGGCTAGGTTGGATTTTGCAGTACCAAGAGCGGTACAAAGAGTCGATTGAGGCTTTTGAACGCGCTCGCCAACTCGATGATCAAGAAGCAGAGATCTTCAACGGCCTCGGCTGGAGTCTCTTCTTCAGCGATCGTTACGCTGAAGCCGAGCCAATGTTTAAGCGAGCAACCGAGCTTGACCCCACCTATGCCAGCGCCTATTTCGGGTTAGGCCGATCCTATGAGGAATTGGGCCGGCGCGCGGAAGCTTTGGCGGCATTTCAAGAGACCAAGCGCCTTGACCCTGACTATCGCGGTGTTGATGAGGCAATTGCCCGTGTATCGAATTAACATGCACAAGTGACAGCGAAAACTATTCTTTTAATCGGCCCGCCCGGCGCGGGTAAAACGACCATTGCCACCCAATTGGCGCGCGAGACTGGCATGGCTGTCATTGCCGCTGGCCAGCAACTCCGCGCTGAGATTCGTGCGCAAACGCCAATTGGGCAACAGATTGGGGAGCTGCTCGAACACGGGCAATTAGCTCCCGACACCCTGATGGCCGAATTGATGCGCTCGTGGTTGCGCGCAATCCCGCCAACCCAACCCTGTCTGCTCGATGGCTATCCGCGTAGTGAGGCGCAAGCCCAGATGCTCGAAACGCTGCTGGCCGAACAGGGCCGGCAGGTCGATGCGGTGGTCGTGCTCGATCTCAGCGAAGCAACGATTATTCATCGCCTCAGTGGCCGCCGCGTCTGCCGCAGTCCTGATGGGCGCGATGTGACGCTGCACATCGATGATACCGAGACCGTCGCGCAATGTTTGGCCCGGGGCGGGGTGTTGATGCAACGCGACGACGATCAACCCGATGTCATTCGCGCGCGCCTGCATCTCTACGAGCAAGCGACTGCTCCGGTGCTCGATTTCTATGCTGCCCGCGGCCTTGTGCATCACGTTAATGCCGATCAACCGCCGGCGGCGATCGTGGCGGCGATTCGCGCTGCTTTGCAGATTTGACCAGCCGCGAACGCAATGGTGCTACAATAGCGGTAATGCGCATGGGTTAGAGGAGGTTCAATGATGAACGGGCATGTAGCGCTGATTACCGGCGCAGCCAGTGGCATTGGCTTGGCTTGCGCTGAACGGTTTGCCGCCGATGGGTATCGCGTGGTGCTGGTCGACCTGCCCGGCCCGGCTGGCGAGGCAGCCGCTGAACGGCTCGGCGGCGTGTTTGTTGGCGTTGATCTGGCCACGCAAGCCGGCTGCCGGCAAGCGGTTGATGCCGCGCTCAACGAATATGGCCGAGTGGATGCCCTGATCAACAATGCCGGCTTTCAACACATTGATCCGATTGAAGACTTCCCCGAGGATCGGTGGGAAACGATGATTGCTGTGATGCTCACCGCCCCCTTCCGCCTTACCAAGTATGTCTGGCCGAGCATGAAAGCCAATGGGCGCGGGCGAATCGTCAATATCGGTTCAGTGCATAGCCTGCGCGCTTCGCCCTTCAAGAGCGCATACATTTCGGCGAAACACGGCCTGCTTGGCCTGACCCGCACCGCCGCGCTAGAGGGCGGCCCCTACGGCATTACCGTCAATCTGATCGCGCCGGCCTATGTGCGCACGCCGCTGGTCGAAAAGCAGATTGCTGACCAATCCCGCACCCGCGGCATCCCCGAAGATCAGGTGATTGAGAAGGTCATGCTCGAACCGGCAGCTATCAAGCGTTTGATCGAGCCGTCGGAAGTGGCCGGATTGGCGGCGTTCCTGTGTTCCGACGCTGCCGGAGCAATTACCGGCTCGGTGTACGAGATCGCCTTAGGTTGGACGGCGCGATAGGGGCATTGTGGCCCAATGCCCCTACCGCGCGGGCACGCCTAACACGGCGCGCGCTTCGGCTACATCGTGGCGGATTTGGGCGACCAACTCGTCAATACTGTTGAACTTGCGTTCGTTGCGCAGGCGCATCAACAGTTCGAGCCGCAACGGTTGATCGTAGAGGTCGCCCTCCCAGTCGAGGAGGTATGCTTCGACCACCCGCCGCGTGCCGTCAAAGGTTGGGCGCACACCGATGTTGGTCACTGCCGGCACGATCTCACCATTAGCAAGGTAGGCGCGGCAGGCATAGACACCATTCGCCGGCAGCGCAACATCGCTGCTCACCTGCACATTAGCGGTGGGGAAGCCAATCTGGCGCCCGCGTCCGTCGCCGCGGGTGACGATCCCACGCAACGCGAACGGACGCCCCAACAATGCTCCCGCGCCGGCTACATTGCCGGCCAGTACCAGCTCGCGGATGCGCGATGAGCTGACCGGGATACCGGCCACGGTATATTTGCTGAGCGCGCCAACAGCGAATCCCATCTCACGCCCGATCTCCATGAGCCGCGGAATATCGCCCTCGCGGCCCCGCCCCATTGCAAAGTCTTCGCCAACCCAAATCTCGCGCACCGGTAGCGCGGCGCAGATCCGGGCCATATACTCGGCTGCCGTCAGCCGGCGAATTTCATCAGTGAAGGGGGCAATAATGAGCAGATCCGGTTCAAGCCGCCGAATCTGCTCGATCTTCTCATCGAGATCGCTGAGCAGTTGCAATGGCTGGCCGGGCTGCAATACCGCGCGCGGATGCGGTTCCCACGTCAGCACAGCGCTCAACATATCAAGCGCCCGCGCTCGTTCCACCGTGGTGCGGATCAGTTGTTGATGGCCGAGATGGACGCCATCGAAACGGCCAATGGTTAGCACCGTCGCCCGGTTGGCCAGTCCGGGAGTAAGGTCACGGGCGATCTGCACAGACTTTCTGCTCCGTTTCTATCCCTGATCGGCTAGCCGCTGCAATTCGGCCAGCCGGTTTAACGCTTCTAGCGGGGTTAATTCTTCGATTCGTAGCCGCCGTATGTACTCTACCACCGGATGCGGGGCGAGATCAAAGAATGAGAGTTGCGTACCGGCAGCCATTGGACGAGCCGGCGACTCAGGTTTGCGTACTGGTTCTGCTTTGCTGCGCTGCGCCGCCGGTTCGGCAGCTCGTCCTTCTAACTCGGCGAGTAGTTCGTTAGCCCGCCGGATCACGCTTGCCGGGATGCCGGCCAGCTCGGCGACGTGAATGCCATACGAGCGATCGGCGCCGCCGCGACGCAGTTCATGCAGAAAGACTACCCGCCCGTCACGTTCAACCGCAGCCATGTGGTAGTTGCGCACCCGCGCCAGCGAATCCTCAAGCGCGGTCAGCTCGTGATAGTGGGTGGCAAACAGCGTCCGGCAACCGAGACGCGGATCGTCGTGAATGTGTTCCACCACGGCCCGCGCAATCGCCATGCCATCGTAGGTACTCGTGCCGCGCCCCACCTCATCGAGGATGATCAGCGAACGCGGCGTGCTTTGCATTAGTAGCGCCGCCGTTTCGGTCATCTCGACCATAAACGTGCTCTGGCCGGTCGCGATGTCGTCTTGGGCGCCGATCCGGGTGAAAATGCGATCAACTAGCCCAATTTCCGCTTCATCGGCGGGCACAAACGAGCCGATCTGCGCCATGAGCGTAATCAAGGCCACTTGACGGAGGAAGGTGCTCTTGCCGGCCATGTTGGGGCCAGTGATAATCAGAATCTGAACGTTGTCGCCATCGAGTTCGATGTCATTGCCGATGAACGGCTCGCCAAGGGTGCGCTCGACCACCGGATGGCGGCCTTGCTTGATGCGCAACACCCGATCGGCGCGCAGGGCAGGCTGCACATAGCGCCCCCGCACCGCCACTTCGGCCAGCGCCGCCAAGGCATCGAGCCGCGCCACCGCCGCCACCGTTGTCCGTAGCCGGTCAAGGTGCTGTTGAATCTCATCGCACAGGCGCTGAAAGATGTCGCGCTCGAGATCGACTAGTTTCAGGCGGGCATCGCTGAGCAGGCCCTCGTAATACTTCAGTTCCTCGGTAATGTACCGCTCGGCGTTGACCAGCGTCTGCTTGCGTTCGTAGTGCGGCGGGATCAGCTTCGGATCGACCGCGCGCGAAATCTCGATATAGTAGCCAAAGACCTGATTGTAACCCACTTTGAGCGAGCGGATGCCGGTGCGTTCGCGTTCCTTGTTCTCAAGCCGGTCGATGAACTCTTGGGCATGGCGGCTGGCCTTGATTAGGGCATCAAGGCGCTGGTCGAAACCGGGCCGGATCACCCGGCGCGGACGCTCGCCACCCTCTTCGGCAGCGCGCAGATAGTTCGACGCGCCGAGCAGAGCCGGCGGGTCTTCATCGAGCGCGCGTTCAAGTAAATCGAGCACATCGCTACACAGATCAAGCGCCGGCGCCGGTTCGCCGGCCATCTCCGGCGCGAGCAGATCGGGCAAGAGCCGTTCAACCGCTTGCGCCACGGCGGGCAACTTACGCAGCGCCGCGCGCAACTGAGCCATATCGCGCGGCGTTGCCACTGCAACCCCCTGCGCGATCCGGTTCAGCGCCCGTTCCATATCGGGTAACTCGGCCAGCGCCGCGCGCAGCTCAAGGCGGGCCATCGTCTCGGCGACCAGCCGGGCAACAGCATGCTGGCGCACTTGCAGCGGCTCGATCACAATCAGCGGTTGAGTAATCCAACGCCGCAACAGGCGCGCCCCCATCGCAGTGCAGGTGCGATCGAGCACGCCGATCAGCGACGCTTTTGCTCCTTGCCGCCCGCTGCTTTCGAGCAATTCGAGATTGCGTCGCGTCTGCGGATCAAGCAACATGTACGCGCCAGTGTGGTAGACGCGCAGATGGCGCAGTTGGCTCACCCGCTGGCGTTGGGTTGTCTGCGCGTACTGAATGAGCGCGCCGGCAGCGCGCGCTGCCAGCGGTCGCTCATCGAGACCACACACCGCCAGCGAAGCCACTGCCAACTGCTCGCACAACGTCTCGGCAGCGGTCGCTAACTCCCACCGCCACGTTGGCCACTCGGTCACGTGGCCCTGCGTCCAACTGGCCGCGCTTGTCCCTTCGAGGCGGCGCGCCACCCGCTCGTGGGGCAGCAACGCTTCGCGCTCCTCTTTGGTCAGCGGGGCCAAATCTTGGCTCAGGCGGGCTTGCACTGGGGTCAGGTTTGGCAACCGCAGCGCCTCTTCATCCGGCACTAATACCTCGGCGGGACGGAGACGGGCCAACTCGGCTTGCAACTGGATCAGCGCACGCGCATCGGTAAACTCGGCAGCGGCAAACTCGCCGGTCGAGAGATCGGCGTAGGCCAACCCCACCTTCCCCTGCTCGACAATCACCGCCGCCAGATAGTTATTGGTGCGGTCGGGCAACATTGCCGGATCGATCACCGTACCCGGCGTGATAATCCGCACAATCGCCCGCTGCACCATCTTGCCGCTGCTCTCGACCGGCGTTAGCCCGGCAGCATACACCGAACGGGGCCGGGTATCGTTGCGCATGGCCTCAGTTTCGCTCAACTGCTCGGCGATAGCGACGCGATAGCCACGCGCCACCAACTCGCTCACGTAACGATCAACGGCATGGTAGGGCATGCCGGCCATTGGCGCATAGAGCTTCTGCTGATCTTTGGGCGCGCGCTTATCAACCGCGTATTCTTTGCGCGTCAACGTTACGTCAAGCAATTCCGCGATCAGCTTGGCGTCATCGTCGAAGGTCTCATAGAAATCGCCGAAGCGGAAGAGCAGGATGGCGTCAGCAGCCTCTTCTTTGAGTTTGCGATATTGGCGGTACCACGCATGCAGTTCGATTGCGGCCATGGGCTTTCTTGCGCGTTGCGGACGCTACACAGTCACGGAGCTTACAGCCATTCGATCCGTCTCAGCAGGAGCAGGATCGCCGCGCCGGGCTTAGGCGCAGCTCGAATAACAGCCAAGAGCAGACAAACTCACAGCCATTGCTCCGTGCTGGCGAGACGACACATAACTACCATCCGCGCTATGATAGCACATTCCGCGCGAATGCGAAGTTGAGCAGGTTGCCGGCTGCTGCGCGGCATTAGGAATTGCGGCCCAGTATGGCGCGCGGCAGTCAAACTGCCGCGCGCTCACCAATATGCTCAATACGCCAGCAACTCGCGGGCGGCGGCAAGAATGTTGGCCGCGTTGGGGCGGTAAGCGTCTTCAAGCGGCGGGCTGTAGGGCACTGGCGTATCGGGCGCAGCTAGCCGGGTGATCGGCCCATCGAGATACTCGAAGGCTTGCTCGGCAATGAGCGCAGCTACTTCAGCGCCCACGCCACAAGTGCGGTTGGCTTCATGAACGATCAGCACCTTGCCGGTCTTGCGGGCAGTGGCAAGAATGGCTTCTTCGTCAAGCGGCTTCAGCGTGCGTAGATCGAGCACCTCAACGCTGTGGCCCTCGCGTTCCAGCTCGCTTGCCGCGCTCAGCGCCTCTTGCACCATCGCGCCGTAAGCGATTATGCTCAACTCTTCGCCGCTGCGCCGCAACGCTGCCTGCCCAATCGGCACCAGCGCCTCACCTTCCGGCACCATCCCCTTGAGCGAGCGATAGAGATACTTGGTCTCGTAATAGATTACCGGGTTGGGGTCACGGATAGCGCTGAGGAGCAGACCGTAAGCGTCGGCAGGCGTAGCCGGCGCAACTACTTTGAGACCGGGGGTATGGACAAACCACGCTTCGTTTGACTGGGAATGGAACGGGCCGGCGCGCAGGCCGCCGCCGCCGGGAGCGCGGATCGTGATCGGCACCGGCTGCCGCCAGCGAAAATGGTTGGTGGCGGCAAACTGCACAATCGCATCAAAACCGGTCGAGATAAAGTCAGCGAACTGCATCTCGACCACCGGCACAAAGCCCTCGAACGACATGCCAATGGCGGCATAGATCATCGCCAGCTCGGTCATCGGGGTATCAATCACCCGATCCTCGCCAAACTCCTCGATCAAGCCTTGCGTCACCTTAAACGCACCGCCGTAGACGCCAATATCCTCACCCATGATCAGCACTCGCCGGTCGCGCTGCATCTCGTAGCGCAAGGCAGCCCGGATCGCCTCCAGATAGGTCAACTCGCGCGTCCCCTGCTCGCCGGCCAGCACCGTCGTCGCCTTATGCAACCCTTGATCCCACGTCATGAGCTTCCTCCTGCCAGCGCGCTAGGCATAGACGCCATCGGTCACGGTTGCCGGGTCGGGGTATGGCGAGGCCTCAGCAAAGGCCTGCGCCTCGTCGAGTTCGGCCTCGATACGGGCCAGCAGCGCCGCCAGTTTCTCGTCATCGAGCAAGCCACGCGCGCGTAATTCGGCTTCGATGCGGGCAATCGGATCGCGCGCCTCCCACTCGGCCAACAATGCCTTGGGCACATAGGCCATATTGTCATGGATGGCATGGCCGCGCATGCGCATCGTCTTGCACTCGATAAACGTTGGCCCGCCGCCAGAGCGCGCCCGTTCGACCGCCTCTTTCGCGGCGCGATACACAGCGGCGAAATCATTGCCATCAACGATCACTCCCGGCATATTGTAGCCGGCGGCGCGCTGCGCGATATGCTCGATTGCCATCTGACGACTAAGGGGGGTGGAATAAGCATACTGGTTGTTCTCGCAAATAATCACCATCGGCAACTTAAACACACTAGCCCAATTCATTGCCTCGTGGGCCAAACCCTGCGAGGCGCTGCCATCGCCGAAAAAGCACATCGCTACACGCGGCTCGCCTTTGAGTTTAATGCCGTGAGCCACGCCGGCAATCACGCCGGTTGAGGCCGGCAAATGGCTAATAAAACCAATAATCCCAAGGCTGAGATCACCCATACCGTGCAGATTCGCATCGCGCCCGCGCGTCACCCCCGTCTCACGGCCCAGCCACTGCGCCAAAATCCGGCGCGGCGTGAGGCCGCGCACCAAATATGCACCGAGGTCGCGATGCATCGGCGCGATAATATCTTTTGGGCCTAGGCTGAGGGCAGCCGCTACACTGAGGGCTTCGTGACCGATCTGGGAAAAGTAACCGCCGACAATCTTACTCTGCTTGTGGAGAAAGGTGCCACGATCATCAAGCGCGCGGGTCAAGCGCATCCAATAGTGGGCTTGTTGCAGCAGATCATCATCAATTTCGTTCATGCCATCTCCTTGCCGGTGAAGGCATCATTCACGCGGCATCCCTGCCGTGGTTCCGCCAACGCGTGGGGTATAGAGGTATTGTACTCGAAGAAGTGAGGTGTGTGTGCAAAAAATCGGTAGGGACACTGCGGCGCAATGTCCCTACTATTACCGCCGCAATGTCCCTACTATTACCGCCGCAATGTCTCTGCTACGGTTGCGATGCCATCACGAGGCGACATTGACCGCGATCTTGCGCGGCTTGATCTCCTCGGCCTTCGGCACCGTCACCGTCAGCACGCCATTCTCAAGCCGGGCCTCAATCCGATCCGGATGGATCTGATTGGGCAGGCGGATGCTGCGGCTGAAGCGACCGAAGCGGCGCTCAGTGACGTGATATTGGCGCTCCTTGCGATCGCTGCTTTGCGTGATCTCACCGCTGATCGTCAGCACATTGTTCTCGAAGGTGATGTTGAGTTGATCAGCGGTCATGCCGGGCACTGCCATCTCAACATGATAGGCATCGGCGGTCTCGCTCAGGTCGAGCGCCGGCACCAAGCTGCCGCTGCGGGGCATCACACCGGTGAAGCCGGTGAAGAAGGTATCATCGAGCAGTTGGGTCATCTCACGGAAGGGATCCCAGCGCGTGATGTTCGTCATAGCCCACCTCCTTGCGTCATTGGGTTATTTCTCACTGGTAGTGCTCTCATTCGAGCCTGCCTATACAATAGCAAGCCATTGTTAGAATGACGTTGGCAGAGTGTTAAAGCAGTGTCTGTGTTTGTATAAACGATCGCTATCAAGCAGACAGCTAACGGAAATTGACAAATCATTCTGGTCAATCACGTCATCACAAAAACAAGTATGATCACTACTCATGAGCACAACAATGAACAAAGATAGTGTAACTCTGATCTATGCAGCTTGTATACAACGTGATACAATGCAATCACACTATCACCGGTACCAATCTAAAGGGGTGCAAACATGGCACGGTCAATTAATATCGACTTGCAGGGAGGTGTAGTACCGATCTCGCAGGCAGCGGCTAGCCTCGCAGCGCTCATTCGGCGGGCTAAAGTGAGCGGCCAACCGGTGGTGATTACCCAGAAAGGCTATCCATCGGCGGTGTTGCTGAATATCGAGCTGTTTGAACAACTACGCGCACTAGCGATGCAGGCCGAAAAGGCGCGCGAGCAGAATGCCTAGGGGGAGAGGTATGTGTCTCCCCCTTAGTACCATGGTATGCATGCGTAGGGGCTGTGCGGCGCATAACCCCCACTGGCGCGTAGACCCTACCAGCGCACAGCCCTACTAGCGACCATCTTGCGCGGCCATCAACGCCGGCATGATCCGGCTGTCGGTTTGAGACGGCACTAACGTTACCCGGGCTTTGCTCTCGGCCAGATTTTGCAATTCGAGGATGGTAAACAGTGCGTCGCGCACTTCCGGGTCAGTGCTGATTTTCGCCAGCGCCTGCCCCAAAATCTGCGGGCGCACCGCTTTCGCGCGGGCAAACTCGATTGCCGCTTGCCGCTCGGCAGTGCTGGTGATGATATTCACCCGGTTGGCTCCGTCTTGCAAGATCGCTGAGGTAACTTGGCGTAGCCGGTTGACCACCTTGGCCTCGATCTGCCGGATCATGTTGATGTCGCGGAAGTGAACTTTGCGGATGTAGACTGACCCTAACCGGTAGCCCCACTCCGCCGCCTTCGGCGACACCTCGGCCCGCACCGCTTGGCTCATGGCGTGCCGATTCTCGAGCATTTGGGCCAACGGCATATTGCTCAGCGTGCGTACCACTGCATTGCTCACGTTCGCCGCTAGCGAGCCTTGGGGATCGACGTTCTTGAACAAATAGGCCACTGGATCAACAATTGCCATCTCGTACCAGACCCCGATCCCCATCGGCGCGCCCTCTTCCGAATTAACCGGCTGGCTACGCAGGTAGCGCTGATCGAGCCGCATGTCAATCACTTTGCAATCGCCGAAAAAATTGACAAGGAAGGCGTTGGCGCCGAGGTGGAAGGGTAAAATCACTAGTCCCGGCTCGCGGAAGACGCCCACAACGTTGCCAAACAGCGTGTATACTTTGCAGGTACCTTCGTGGACGATCGTATAAATACCGAACAGACGGAGCAAGCCAAAGAACATTGGCACAACGATGAACGCAGCGACAAAGGTGGTTAACGCCACCGTGATCGTTGAGATCAAGAAGCTCATCGCTCCACCTCCAAGATAACCCGCTCGGCCTGTTGGTAGAGACCAAGGCGGACATTGCGCAAGTAGGTTTTCAAGGCATCAGGCCCGCTCATCTTCAATGCGCGCAACTGTGTTGCTAACGCCAGCAGCGGCTCAACTTCAGCCTGCGCCTTGAGCGTCTCGATCTCAACCGCTCGCTTCGACTGCACAATCTTCTGATCGGCAGCCGCCTGCGCGAGGCTGATGTCGGACGACACTTGATTGTGAGCGGTGTTAATTGCCGCCATCGCCGATTCCACCTCTGGCGGCGCATCAATTTCGGTGATGAGCGAAGCGTCGAGAATGATCCCGTAGCGCGCCGCCGAGGAGAGACACTCCCGATCCATCAGCTCGTTCAGATCGCGCAGATTCTTGCGCAGATCGTTAATCGAGACGCCAGTCACTTCTGAACCGTCACTTGGCATTGCATTTAACTGCCCTGTATTAGTCGCTGGCGCAGCAAAGTTGGCGATCCGTTCGCGCAAGATGGAAATGAAATAGCCCATCACATGCACTACCGGGTTCTTCACCCCAAACAAGTAGGCGTAGAGATGCCGCTCCGACACGCGATAGCGGATCTGGCCCTTCAGGCCAACGTTGAGTTGGTCTTTCGTCACCGCTTCCAAGACTCGCCCGCCCTGATTGGCGGTGGGATCCTCTAAATCGAGGGCCATATTGATGGTCTGGGTCGCAATCGACACCTTGTAAACCCGCTCCCACGGCCACTTGAAATACGGGCCGCCGGGAGGAATGACTCGTACTTGTGGATATTGGTAGCGATCACGCTCTTCAGGGCGCAGATACTCGGCAAACGGATCGTCAACCGGCGGTCCCGGCAACCGCTCGGCCCGACCGAAAACGGTTTTGACTGCTCGCTCGTTCTGATCGACCGTGTAGAAACTGAAGGCGATGTAGCGGACGAAGAACCATGCGATGATCCCGAGCGCGATTCCCAAAATAACATCCATAACTCCTCCTCACCAACAGCACCCATAAAGAAAAGCGAGTTCACGGTGCAGCGCCGTGAACTCACGATGATTTAGCTAGTATGTCCGAGATTATTCTGAGGCAGGGGAACACGAGCATAGGACTATCCTCCACGTGTCATCTCTAGTATATCATACGATATACCACCGAAAAAGTTGCGCTACATGTGCTATAATCGCGCCGACTCACAGATTGCGCGGCGTACCATTCGGTATGCCGCAACAGAAGGGCCATGCTCGCCCCCATGGCGCTTCTGAATGGATCCGATCGTCGTAGATCAGGAGAAGGTGACATGCGCAAGACTCTACTGACGCTGGTAGCGCTCTTCACGCTACTCGTGCCAATGCTGGCTGCCTGTGGCCAGCCTGCGGCCCAGCCCACTGCAACGCCGGCGCCAACTGCGGCGCCGACCGCTGCCCCCACGACGGCCCCCTCAGACTCCGGCAAGCCCCGGATCGCGTTGGTAACCGATCTGGGCAAGGTGAACGACGGAACGTTTAACGAGTTTGCCCACCTCGGCGCATTGCGGGCGGCGCAAGAGTTTGGGCTGGAGTACAAATACATCGAGACGCAGGCTCAAGCCGATTACGAGAAGAACATCCAGACCTTTGTTGATGAAGGCTTCGACGTGATCGTCACCGTTGGCTTCTTGATCGCCGATGCGACCAAGAAGTTCGCCGCTGAGCATCCTGACATTATCTTCATCGGCGTCGACCAGTACTACGAGCCGGGAACCGTGACCGATAATTTGGTCGGCTTGCAGTTCCGCGAAGATCAGGCCGGTTTCTTGGCCGGCGCGTTAGCCGGAATGATGACCAAGACCGGCACGGTCGGCGTGGTCGCCGGCGTCGAGATTCCGCCGGTGAAGCGTTTTAAGAACGCTTTCGACAACGGCGCTCGCTATGTCAAGCCTGACATCAATCTGCTCGGCGTTTACCTGCCCACCTTCATTGACCCGGCCCTTGGCGCGAGCACGGCTCAGCAGATGATCGGTGACGGCGCAGATGTCATCTTCGGCGCCGGCGGCCCCACCGGTTCGGGCGCGATCAAAGAGGCTGCCGCGCGTGGTATTTATGTTATCGGCGTCGACCAAGACGAGTATGTGACCACCTTCGCCAACGGCTCGGCTCCCGGCGCTGATAAGATCCTCTCTTCGGCTATCAAGCGGGTTGATGTCGCTGTCTACGACCAGATTAAGGCGGTTGTCAACGGCACCTTCAAGGGCAACGGCATCGCGATGTACGAGGCCGCCAACGGCGGTATCGGTTACGCTGATTACCACGACACTGCCGACGATGTGCCGGCTGAGGTCAAGGTGCGAATGGAGCAGATCCTCGCTGCGTTGACCAAGGGTGAATTGACCACCGGCGTCGATCCGGTTAGTGGCGACGTTGATCCGGCCACCATTCCTACTCCGCAGCCGTTCCAATCTTCGGATGTCAAACTGCCCCGGATCGCGTTGGTAACCGATCTGGGCAAGGTAAACGACGGAACATTCAACGAGTCGGCTCACCTCGGCGCATTGCGGGCGGCGCAAGAGTTTGGGCTGGAGTACCGGTACATCGAGACGCAAGCCCAAGCCGATTACGAGAAGAACATTCAGACCTTCATCGACGAAGGCTTCGACGTGATCGTCACCGTCGGCTTCTTGATCGCCGATGCGACCAAGAAGTTCGCCGCCGAGCATCCTGACATCATCTTCATCGGCGTTGACCAATTCTACGAGCCGGGAACCGTGACCGATAATCTGGTCGGCTTGCAGTTCCGCGAGGATCAGGCCGGTTTCTTGGCCGGCGCGTTGGCCGGAATGATGACCAAGACCGGCACGGTCGGCGTGGTCGCCGGCATGGAGATTCCGCCGGTGAAGCGCTTCCGAAACGCTTTCAATAATGGCGCTCGTTACGTCAAGCCTGACATCAACCTGCTCGGTGTCTACCTGCCCACCTTCATTGACCCGGCCCTTGGCGCGAGCACGGCTCAGCAGATGATCGGCGAAGGGGCGGACGTGATTATGGGCGCTGGCGGCCCCACCGGTTCGGGCGCGATCAAAGAGGCGGCAGCGCGCGGTGTGTATGTCATCGGCGTTGACCAAGACGAGTACTTTACCACCTTCGCCCGCGGCACAGCCCCCGGCGCCGATCGGTTGCTCACCTCGGCCCTGAAGCGCGTTGATGTCGCCGTTTACGATCAGATTAAGGCGGTTGTCAACGGCACCTTCAAGGGCAACGGCATCGCGATGTACGAGGCAGCTAACGGTGGTATTGGCTATGCCGATTATCACGACACCGCCGATGATGTGCCCGATGCGGTCAAGCGCCGCATGGAGGAGATTCTGGCTGCTCTGTCGAAGGGTGAACTGACCACCGGTGTCGATCCGGTCAGCGGTGACGTTGATCCGGCCACGATTCCCACCCCGCAGCCGTTTAAACCGTAACGGAGAGGCAATATCCTAGTATTCCTTGTCACCGGCGAGATGCAATATCTCGCCGGTGCTGTTTACGAGCCGTTGCAATGCAATGGCTCGCTTTTTATGCCTAGGCCGTAACTTTTTCCAACCTTGCGCGACACACTGAGTGGAAGCGTTGCAGCAACACCGCCCAAAGGAGGAAATGCATGAACCTGCAACGCTACACTCGCTTGCTACCGCTGGCACTGACCGTAAGTTTGGCCCTGATCATTATCTTTGGTGGAAATGCAGCAGCTCGTTGGCTGGAGGCGAATCCACTGTTCGCGCGCGCTCAACGCCAACTTGCCACCCAGAGCACAACCATGGCGCCAGAAGATGAACGTGGTCGCGGGCACGATGACACGCAACCTGATGACCGCAGCAGTAACCGCGATCGCACCCCGACTGGGGAGCCGGCAACTTCGCCAACCGCCATGCCTACCAATGCCCCAACGGTCACACCTGATGATCACGGCGGCAATCGCGATGATAACCGAGGTCGCGGCAATGATGACACTATCACAGATGACCATCATAGTGGTCAAGGTCAAGGTCAGGTCAGGGCCGAGGTCGCGGGCGTGGTAACGATGATGATCCCATTCACACGCCTACAAC
>JANWYE010000220.1 GCA_025057175.1 Chloroflexus sp.
CCTCTCCTAGCGCTTCCCCCCTCCGGGGGGAGGCGTAACTCCCTCCCCCAGCGCGGGAGGGCCGGGGTGGGGGCCACATCCCTCTCCTAGCGCTGCCCCCCTCCCGCCCCCTTCCCCTCAGTCGTATAATGAGCGTAGCAGTGCTCTTTGTGACAGAAAAAGGACATAGGCGATGCAAGACTTTTTTGAATTCAGCCTTGGCGCGCGTGTGCTGTATCAGATTGGGCTAGCCGCCGAACTTGGGCAAGTGATCAGCAATGCTTTACCGCAACGGCGCGCTTTTATTGTGGCCGACAAAGGGGTAGTGCAAGCCGGTTTGCTCGAACCGATCAAGGCCGGCATCAGCCCGGTCGAGATTGTTGGGCTGTTTGATGATGTGCCGGCCAATTCATCGGTGACGAAAGTAGCCGAAGGGGCTGAGTTGGCCCGCGCCGCCGGAGCAGATCTCCTTATTGCCGTCGGCGGCGGCAGCCCGATTGATACCGCCAAAGGCATTCGCATCTTGCTCACGTTGGGCGGGTCGATCCCAGACTACGAAGGCTATAACGTGATCGAGACATCGCTAACGCCATTGGTGGCCATCCCAACTACCGCCGGCACCGGCAGCGAAGTCACGCCGATTGCCGTGATTCTTGACGAAGCAGAACACCGCAAAATCAGTATTGTGAGCCGCTACGTCACCCCTGATCTCGCCATTCTCGACCCAATGATGACCCGCACCCTGCCGCCGCGCCTGACTGCCGCGACCGGCATGGATGCGCTATCGCACGCGATCGAGACGTATGTTTCGACCGAAAACAACCCGTTCAGCGATAGTCTGGCGCTCGCCGCGATTGACATGATCGCTACCCACTTGCGCGATGCCGTGCATGACGGCGACAACATCGAGGCTCGCAGCCAATTGCTGATCGCCGCAGCAATGGCCGGCATCGCCTGCGGCAACAGCCTGTTTGGCGTCGTCCATGCCCTCTCGCACGCGCTAGGCGGCAAATTCCCGGTGCATCACGGCACGGCGAATGCCATCTTCTTGCCGCCGGGGATGCGCTTCAACAGTGAAGTAGCGCCTGAACGCTACGTGCGGATTGCGCGCGCAATGGGTGTGAATGTTGGCGGGCGCAATAATGCCGAAGTGATTGCTGATGGCATTGCTGCTGTGCGTACTCTGACCGCTGATTGCGGCCTACCTACCCGGTTACGCGATGTTGGGGTGCCACGCGAGGCGTTGCCCGAATTAGCCGAGCTAGCGGCGGTCGAGCCGGCGATCTTCAACAACCCCCGTCCGGCTACGCCAGAAGAGCTGCTGGCGATGTTGGAAGAGGTATGGTGAGCGGGGAGCGAGTACAACGCTAAACGCAGGCGCAGCGGCAGCCGCTGCCAACTGCTGTTGCGCCTGCCGGTCATACCAACGGTTCAGTGCCAGTAGCGACCACCACCTGCCCACGCTCGGCCCAGCGCATTAAGCCCAGCGCGCCGAGCGCCAGCGCGGCAAAACCCACGGCCAGCGGCGTGACAGTGCCGTTGTAGGCTTGCCCGATGATCGCGCCCAACGGGATGGCGACCAGAGTCGAGAGTGAGCCAACCACGGCGGCGCCGATGCCGGCAATGTGACCAAGCGGTTCCATCGCCATCGCGTTCATATTGCCGAAGAGGATCCCAAGGCAAAAGAAGCATGGGACAAGGTAAGCCATGAATGCCCACAACGGCGGCTGCCCGCCAGTAGCTAAGGCAACACCGGCAAAGACCAGCGCCAAACCAACCAAGACCCTGAGGGCGATGTGCAGCAATGGGCGCATACCGTAGCGCATGACCAGCCGGCCATTAGTGAATGAAGCTAACCCGATCGCCAGCGCGTTGATCGCAAAGAACAACGGAAAGAGCGGCCCCAAACCGTACTGAATCTGAAAGATCTGTTGCGCCGAGCTGAGATAGCTCTGCAAGACAGCGGCGACCACGCCGGCCATCAGCGTGTACCCTAGCGCAATGCGATGGCTGAGCACCTCGCGGAGAGCGCCGCCAATGCGCGCGACCGACAACGGCGCGCGCCGCTCAGCAGGCAGAGTTTCCGGCTGGCGTAGCCCAAACCAAATCAGCGCAATAACCCCAAGCAGGAATAGGATCACAAAGATAGCCCGCCATGCGGCGATCAGCAAGATCAATTGGCCCAGCGCCGGCGCGACAATCGGCACGATGATAAAAACGGCCATAATGAACGACATAATCCGCGCCATTGCGCGCCCGGCAAACTGATCGCGGATCAGCGCCATTGAAACCCCGCGCGGCCCGGCGACACCCAACCCCTGCAACAGCCGTCCGGCCAGCATCATCGGAACATTGACCGCAAAAATCGCCAGCAGCGATCCGGCAAAGAAGACAGCAAAACCTAGGTAAATGGCCGGCTTGCGCCCGATGCTGTCAGAGAGCGGCCCATACAGCAATTGGCCAATCGCCAGCCCCAAAAAGACCATCGTCACCACCAACTGGTTGGCATTCTCGTGATGAACGCCGAGATCAGCGCCGATCTCGACCAGCGCCGGCAACATCAAGTCGATTGACATCGCAACCAGCGAAGTCATCAGCGCCATCATCGCCACGAACTCGCCCATGCGCGGGCCGGATGCAGTGTGTTCGGCGGGCATAGATAACCTGTGCAGTACAATGTAGGTGTTGAATAACGAGGGTGGCCGTCTGTCTTCCTCACGCCACGGGGGCGGCGAGAACTCAACGCCAACTTCGCCCATCTCATTATCGCTGCTTTCAAGATTTCTGACAAGTCAATCATTACAGCACAAGAGTTTACCATGCACTCCATCACCATCACCCGCGCCCAGCCTGACGATGCCGCCGCGCTCAAGCAGATCGCGGTCGCGGCCAAGCGCCACTGGGGCTACCCTGACCATCTGATCGCAGCGTGGGCAACGACGCCGATCATCACCCCAGCGGCGATTGAACACGATCTCGTATATGTGGCGCAGACCGCAGCGACGCCAATCGGTTGGTACCGGCTGCTGATTGGGCAAGAGCCGGCTGTGCTCGAAGATTTATGGGTGATACCGGCGTGGATCGGCCACGGCGTAGGACGGCTGCTCTTTACCCACGCCGTAGCCACCTGCCGCGAGCGCGGCATAGCGCAGATCGAGCTGGAAGCTGATCCCAATGCGCTCGGTTTTTACCTACGCATGGGTGGCGTCGTTATTGGCGAGCGCATCTCGGAGTGGAACCGGCCAGTGCCGCGAGTGCGGGTAGCAGTGGCATCTTTGCACGGCCATCACGGAACGCCGCCATCAAAAACCCCAACCGCATTCTAAACGTGCCGCCAGATTGGTTGCCACTTGCGATAGGTGAACGAACGCCAGAGCCATTCTACCGGCCCATAGAGAAACCGCTGTTTCCACCAATGGCTCAGCGGGATCTGGAGCAGGTAGATCACGATTGTAAGCGCCATTCCGGCTGCAGCGCCAACCTTGCCAAATAGCGCCAGCCCGTAACTGTAGAAAATCGCGGTACAAACGATCGATTGTAACAAGTAGTTCGAGAGCGCCATCTGCCCTAATGGCGCAAGTGCGTTCAGCCGTTGGCTCCACGTGGGTTGGAGCGCTAACAAGCAGATAGCAGAGACATAGGCCAACATCAACAGCGGCGCGCTCATTCCTTGCGCGACAATCGCGATCAGCAGCGGCAATGATGGATCGTAGCGCGCAGTATCCATAATAAGCGTAGCGTAGATGGCATTGCCGATTAGGCCAATGATACCGCCCCAGATCAATAACCGGCGCCAAAGCTGCCGGTGCGCTGCGAGATGGTGAAAAAGGCGGAGTTTGGCAAACGCTGCACCGACCAGAAACATCGCCAGAATGTTGAAACCGAGCACGAGCAACGAAGAAAGGCCCATGCTCACATAGTCCGATATGCGCTGTTGCGTAACTTCGACGATATTGCCGGTAGCGTACACCTGCGCCGCGCGCTCAAACTCGGTGCGATAATCAGCAGCGGTCAGGGCTATGCTCGCATCGATCTGCCGAGCGGCTTCCGGAATGCTGCGCGCCCATATGACTAACCCAAAGCTCGCGACCATAAAGAGGAGTGGAACGATAATCAAACCGGCTGCCCAGATTAGCAAGGTACGCGGTTTGGCCTTGCGGAAGAGCAGTAGCGCGAACCCTAACAGGGCATAGATGATGAGAATGTCGCCAGACCAGATCAAGAAGGCGTGGATCATACCGATCGCGAGCAAGATGAGCAAACGACGAGCGTAGAGCGCGCCAAAATGCCCGCTCCGTCCTTCGATCCGCTCCATTTTCAGCACCATGCCCAACCCAAAAAGCAAGGAGAAGAGCGCGTAGAACTTCCCTTCTCCAAGACAGTGGATTATCCACAGCGCCACTCGATCGAACCAAGGTGTATCGGCAGGAACTGGAAAGAGGATGCTCTGGAATGGGGCGCTAAAGATGGTCATGTTGACCAACAAGATTCCGAAAAGAGCAAAACCGCGCAGGATGTCAACGATCTGGATACGTTCAGCCGGTTGCACTGGCACTGGAGCAACTTCTGGCGCCACCGTGGATGCAGCCATAGCACCTCACTTTTTCACAAACTATCAGGCACAGAGATTGTGGCGTTCACAAGATACCTTCAGCTTACCGGCAACAACCTTGGCACAAACGGAGCAGCGCGCTGATCAGCATAACTAACCGGTAAGAGGGAAGGCGAAGGTCGAGAGCCAATCGCGGATGTGTGAGGGCAGCCTCGTTAACTATGACATCGATCGACTCTAACATCATCTTAGCCGGCTCACTGTCTGCACCCAGTTACAATCCGACAACCTAATAGCAGGCTTCACTACATCCTTGAACTCACGGGGCGGGTGCGCGATTCGGCTGGTTTTGGCACATCAATGATCTGCCAGCAATTCAGCCAGCAGTGGCCGGGTGTGGCGCAACGGGGCTGGGTCGGTCTGCAAGCGAACCAGATCGGCGATGGTGTCGATGTCGTACCACGGGTCAATCAGGACGGTGCGCAGACCGAGCTGCTCGGCGATGGCCAGCGTGTCACCCAGCACGGTAGACGTGCTCATAGTCACGTTGGTGAAGAGTTCTGGCGCAGGCCGGCGCAGGCCCACCAGATAGTAACCGCCATCGTCAGCCGGCCCCAACACCAGATCGACGCCATGCTCAAGCGCGGCCAGTGCCTGCGCGATATGGGCCGGTGGCAAGCTAGGACTGTCACTGCCGATAACCACCACTGCCGGCGCACCCTCACCCAACACCGCGCCCGTCACTGTGGCCAAGCGCTCGCCCAGATCAGCGCCAGTCTGCGGCAGGCGCGCCATATCTGGAGCTAGCGCAGCAAAGTAATCAGCGGCTTCATCGGGCGCGTAGGCAATGATCGGATGAACGCCGGGCACGGCGCGTAGCAGTTCAACCAGATCGCGCAGAAACGCAGCGTAGAGCGTCGCTGCCTGCGCCGGCGTCAATGGCGGGCAGAGGCGGGTTTTGACCCGGCCCGCTGCGGGGAGGCGGGCCATCATCACGAGCGCGGGGCAAGGATGCATCACGATACGCCCTCCCGGGGCGCGCCAATGGCCCCTGTTCAGGTAGAACCGGCGGCGGCGGTGCATGCATAACAGTGCGCAGCAGTGCGAATATCACGCTGAACCAGATCGGGCAGAGTCACCTGCAGGATGGTCTGCGGCAGAGCGAGATCGAGCATCTGATTGAAATCGCAATCGTAAAGCCGGCCATCCCAACCAACCGAGAGAGTGGTACGGCACATCAAGCCGGCCACGGTTGCCGGATTAAATGACTGCACGAGCAGTTGGATATAATCGTTGAGCTGGCCGCTCTCGTGCAGGCAGGCCAGATAGCGACTAATCGGCACGTTAGTCAGCGTATACAGCCGGTTGAAGACAATACCGTACTGCTCGGCTAATACAGCCCGCCAATGCGATTCCAGCATTCCTTGCGGATCGGGCAAATACGGCCCGGTTGGGTTAGCGATTAAATTGAGCAACAGCCCACTACCCGATTGGCC